>NZ_OMOI01000002.1:0-300000 GCF_900302485.1 Aliiroseovarius pelagivivens
CAAACTTTGCAGTCTCTTGCGTCTCTCGACCCCGTCGTCCGCGCCGTCTGGCGTCCCGTTGTGCGCCTCAGCGCCGCCGGTGAAGTGGGTTCTAAGGTTACTGGACCCGACCCGCAAGCGCTTTTTTTAGAAAAATGACACATTGAGCGAATTTTCTCCGAACTCCCTTATAAATAAGGGGTTTGAGGCACCCAATTTCTTTCCTACACCATAAACACAAACAGCAATCCCGCCGGTTTAAACAGGAATCACGGGGTTCAATTGGGGCTGAGGTGCGGTTTGACCCGCAAATTGACGAGACTCAGGGTGTCATTTTGATGAATCGGAGAGGAATCGCGCGACTCGTCCCGTGAATCGGCGAGTCGCGGGCAGTGTGATTCACGAATCTTGCTATTGAGCCCCGACGTCGCGCCCTGCCCGAAGGTAAAAGTGATGGTGCTTCGTCGTTCGCGCCAGCTGGTAGTTAGACATGAACGCCCCGAACTCAGGATGGGGTTGCATGAACTCTATCCAGTGCGTGAAGTTTGTCACGCGAGTCAGCGAGTACCGTGATACCGCAATTAGTTCGGGCTCGTAGGCATAGAGGTCATCCATCATTCGCTGGCGGTTGCGCGCCAGCAGATCATCGATGGTGTCGCAAAGTTTCAACTGTGTTGCGCAGTCCGTTCTCAAGCGCATCTCGAGCGCCCCCGGATAAACCCACTGGGCGGGATAGCGACTGGCCCAGTCCAGCCCCAGATCAAGGGCGGCCGAAGGGCCGGCATCCAAACCAGGCGATGCGGTCAAAATCGGGCCGGTTACCCTTAGATCGCGCGCCACGTCGACAACGTCATTTTTCAGGTTGTTGTCATAGAAAGGGAAGCTGAAGACGATGGCACATGTGAAGCTAGCTGCGATTGCAGACAGAAGCCGTGCGGACCACAGCGCTTGTTTGGTCAGCGCGACCCAGAACCCCGCAACGATAATAAAGCTGATCAATGGGACTAGGTGATAAAGGAAGCCCTTGCCCTGAGCGAGATAGCTGATCAATCCAGCCACAACTGCCAGCGCAAAAACTCCGCTGCCCTGACCGGGTCGGATCATATTGGGCACGAGGATGACCAAAGCGATGCCCACAGGAATCCGGATGGAGTGGAGCACATTGCTGAATTCCGTTCCATAAACACCGTACACCACTTGCCCGGTCGGAATGATCTCGGACAGGTAAAGCGGATACACCAGAGCAACAAAGAGTGTGTAACCGACGCCAATGGCCAGCATGCTCATATACTCGGGCCAGATCACTGGGCGCAGGGACCTGTTGCGCCAGATATCACGGACCAGCATGAGTATCGGGAAGATCAGGAAGTGGGGCTTCAGGCAGATCCCGATCGCAGCGACCAGTGCAGGCGCAATGGAGCGCGGGCCAATATTGCTCGATAGTTGTCCAACGAGCCACGGAAGAATGAGCAAGACCAAAAGATGTTCGCGTTGAGCGATGTTGTTGATTGCTGCAGCGGTCACACCGATTCCTGCCAAGATCAGAAACAGGGCTCTATGGCTCGGGGTCAAAATATCCGCGTCACGCAAAATGTGACCGGACCAAAGAAGGCTGCCAGCGCTCAAGAAGGCCACGAACAGATACTGGCCATTCGCAAGGGATATGCCGGGAAGCTCTGACAGCAAGACTGCAGGAATTGTCAGAAAGAAATTCAGGGGAGGATTGATTTCGATCACATCCACATAAAGGACAGCCCCTTCCAGCATTTTCTGCGTAGCCACTAGGTACCAGGCCACATCGTGATGATGCGGGCGCGACCAATAGATCAGCAAAAAGACAATCGAAAGCCCTACGGCGACAATGATCGAGATCCAGTCAGGTTGGATCTGGCGCCGATGGTGGGCAAACACCCAAAACTTCATGGCTACGAACGACGCCATAGGCACCGCGATCGCAACCAGCACCATCGAAAGACCAAAGCCCTGCCCCATACGTTCTGTAATCAACCACACTACGGATGAACTGGTCATCAGGCCCACAAGAGACACGAACAGGAAACGCGGCATGTGTTGCGTGTGGTCTGCTTGTGCCTGGAATGTAATCTTTGCGTGCCCAAAATAGGACAGAAGCACCGCTGCGATGAAGCCGGCAAAGTTGGCAGCCAATCCCTCGAGTCCGAATACAGAGTTCGCAAGCAGCGCAACGCAGACATGGACCAGCGTTGCCAGCCCCCCTACCCCCGCGAAGCGCACGAGCTGCATGAACATGATCAGGCTTTCTCGATCACGGCAGCCAAAGACAGGCCAAAGGGCAACGAGATGCGCCCCAAGAAATGTCGTTCGGACGAAAACAAGGTTTTCATCGCCGCGTTAACTGGTGCAGGTGGCATGTCGTCATCAGGTGTGTCGCGCCCCGTCAGTTTTTTCAACGCCCGCACCACAACAGCGACAGGGAAAAGGTACATATTGAAATAGCTGCAATAGGTCACGCGCAACCCGGCGCGCGATGCGACTTCGGTCAGGCTTTTGCGGGTGTAGCGACGGAAATGGTGGTGCGTCTCGTCATGGCGCGACCACATAAATGGAAACGCCGGCACCGTCACAAGAAGCTTACCGCCGGGCGCCAGTCGTGCACCAAGTGCGGCCAAAGATGCCTCGTCCTGTTCCACATGTTCAAGCACATCAAACAGGCCAATCAAATGGTAGTCACGCGGCGCGAAGGGCAGATCATCTGGCAACGCGCCAAATTGAACGTCCAGACCGGACAGGTCGCGCGACATTTCACGGGCGACATCGTCATATTCGAACGCATCAAGCGCGCCAAACTTTTGCAACATGGCAAGATTGCCCCCGCTGCCGCAGCCCGCTTCCATAATGCGCGCATCTGAGGGCAGATCAGCTTTGCGACGGACCAACGTGCCAATGATTTTGCGGCGGGCAACAAACCACCAGTGGTTCGCCTCCAGCTCGCTCATGCGCTGATAGACATCACGATCCATCACGGGTCTCCTGTTCGTCGCCGTGCAGATAGGAGCGCACGATATAAAGCGGGCGTTGGCGGACTTCTGTATAAATTCGGCCAACGTATTCACCGATGATTCCCAAAGCGAACATGTTCATACCGCCAAAAGTCAGGATCAAAATGATCGTCGAGGCATAACCCGGTGTGTCCACCCCCAGAAGCAGCACCCGAATAAACAGGAAGGCCGAATAGAGGAAGGACATCATCGCCATGGTCAGCCCGACATAGGTCCAGACGCGCAGCGGCATGGTCGAGGCTGCAAAGATACCATCCAGTGCCAGCTTCCACAGTTTCCAGTAAGACCACTGCGTTTCCCCGGCCAAACGTGCCGGACGTTCATAGCTAACCTCAGCGGTTTCGAACCCGACCCAGCTAAAGATGGCTTTGTTGAAACGCGAGCGTTCGCCAAGTGAATTGATGGCCTGAACAACCTCGCGGTCCAAAAGGCGGAAATCTCCGACACCCGAGGGGATGGGATACTCGGCCAGAATGTTAAAGAGTCGATAAAACAGGCCAGCACTGGTGCGCTTGAGCCATGTATCCTCGTCTCGCGTTGCACGCTGCGCATTTACAACTTTCGCACCTTCGCGCCATGCTGCAATCATCTGAGGAATGACCTCGGGTGGATCTTGAAGATCCACATCCATCGGGATCACCGCATCCCCGGCAGCATGAGACAGACCGGCGGACAGCGCGGCCTCTTTCCCAAAATTGCGCGACAAGTTCACAAGCGAAATCCGCGTATCCTTTTCACGGGCTGCCCGGATGATCCGCTCTGTTCGATCCACGCTGCCATCATTGATGAAAAGAAATTCGAACTCACAGGTGTCACTCAGCTCGGCCAAAGCCATGTCGCAGCAGTCAAGAAAAGGCTGGATGCTGTCCATCTCGTTGTACACCGGGATGATCAGGGTAATGGTCTGGCGATCCGAGATCGGGGCCAGTGGAATGTCGATTTCGGGGCTGTTTGTGTCTACCCCCATAAATACTGCCTCAACTGCTTCAAAAGAACTTTTCGAACATTGGTTCGCGAACAGTCTACGACTTTCACACGCATTGTTCATGTTTAAATTGAGGCATTATAGCGGATTTCTTGGACCCGTGTGATCAGTGCCAGATCCGCAAAGAAAAACCCCCGGGGCAGATGCCGCCGGGGGTTTTTCTGGAAGTCTGAAAGAGCTGCTTAGTCTTTGTTGCAGTCTTTCATAAAATCGGTCCACGTCGGGGTGCATTCCGAATTCATGAAACGACGGGTCGCGTTCTGCACAGCGACGAAAAGGTCAGCAATGGCCGAAGCCAGCGGGGTCACGGGAGCGATCAGAGCGTTCATCTTGGCGGTCCTTAACAGGGTAATGTTTGGTTGCCGCCGTGATAGGAGCGGGCGGGCCAAACAACCACCGCTGAATCGGAAAGTCCGGGTTGCAGGGGATGCATGGGTTGAAATGCTATAAGCAGCTTCCCTAAAGCTTCCGGCAAGCATCCTCAAAGTCCTTATCTGTTTTATTCAACACCGCTCGGTAGAAAACTTCGCGCGCACAGTCCTGCCTAAATAGATTGAAATATGCCTCATCCGTCAGGATAATTCTCTTTCTTTCAAACCAAATCGGCACCAACGACCAGCTTACAATGTAGTTTTCTCTTTCGATATGAACCAAAGCACCTGGCCGGTTCTTAGAAACGTTTGAAACATCTATCCCCAAACCACGGGCAATATCGTTGGTTGCGATTTCATCGAAGGAGCTGGGAAGAAACACCCAAACGTCTACAAAACCAAAATCTTCCGGATCTGAGGGAATGTGTTCTGAAAACAGGCTCTTACTATCAAGGATCGCTCCGTTGATCTCCAAATCGCCAAAGCTTATTGAATCACCTTTTACAAAGGCAATATGCGGCTTGTCGATGCGGTTCAAGGTATCCGCTACCCAGTCCACATCATCAACAGTTCGCGCAAGTATGACAAGAAGTATCAGATAAAGTGTTACTCCACCCAATATTGCGTAAACCAGTTTCATGGATTCGCCTCAATCTCTGACTTAAAAAAACACCCCGGCCTTTTCTGACCGGGGTGCTCTAATTCTTCAAGATGTGGTCTAAGCCGAAGCTCAGCCTTTCTCTTCGATGATCTCAACCATGTGCGAGATCTTCGAGATCATGCCACGCACGGCCGGGGTGTCTTCCAGCTCGCGGGTTTTGTGCATCTTGTTCAGGCCCAGGCCGATCAGCGTAGCGCGCTGGTCTTGGGGGCGACGGATCGGCGAGCCGACCTGCTTTACAACGATGGTTTTAGCCATTGGTCAGATCTCCTTACGCGTCTGCGGCTTCAGCCGGAGCGTCCGACTTTGCGCCCAGAATTTCTGCAACCTTTTTGCCACGACGCTGAGCGACCTGGCGGGGGCTGGATTCTTTCTTCAGACCGTCGATGGTGGCGCGGATCATGTTATAGGGGTTCTGCGAGCCGATCGACTTCGACACAACGTCCTTGATGCCCAGCATCTCGAATACGGCACGCATCGGACCACCGGCGATGATCCCGGTACCTTCCGGAGCGGTACGCATGATCACTTTACCAGCACCGTGACGACCTTCGGCGTCGTGGTGCAGGGTGCGGCCCTCTTTCAGAGGTACGCGGATCATCTGGCGCTTGGCTTGCTCGGTGGCTTTGCGAATGGCCTCAGGCACTTCTTTCGCTTTACCTTTACCAAAGCCGACGCGGCCTTTTTGGTCGCCAACAACGACCAGAGCTGCGAAGCCGAAGTTTTTACCACCCTTGGTGGTTTTCGACACGCGGTTGATCGCAACTAGGCGATCTGCAAATTCCGGAGCTTCGTCGCGGTCGCGGCGGTTCCGGCGGTTTTCACGTTCTGCCATGAGAACATCCTTTTCATAGGCGGCGTCTTGCGCCGTTTAACTCAATCCCAGTGAACGCGCCCTGAATAGCCAACGCGTGTCCCCGGATCATCGGAAGGGCAACGGAAAACCGTTGCCCCTCTCAAAGTTCTTAGAACTTCAGGCCACCTTCACGGGCAGCGTCGGCCAAGGCCTTCACTTTACCGTGGAACAGGAAGCCGCCACGATCGAAGTAACATTCTTCGATCCCAGCCTTTTTCGCGCGCTCGGCAATCGCGGTGCCCACTTTGGAAGCGGCGTCCACGTTGTTCTTGCCAACAACACCAAGTGCTTTTTCCAGCGTCGAAGCCGAAGCAAGGGTGGTCCCTTGAACGTCGTCGATGATCTGAACACTGATGTTTTTCGACGAGCGGTGCACCGAAAGGCGCAGCTTGCCGACATTGTGCTTGCGAAGTTTGTTCCGGACGCGCAGGCGGCGCTTGAGGAACAGGGTCCGTTTGCTGTTTGCCATCTGTCTGGTCCTTTACTTCTTCTTACCTTCCTTGCGGAAGATATACTCGTCTTTGTACTTGATGCCTTTGCCTTTATAGGGCTCGGGCTTACGCCATTCGCGGATGTTTGCCGCGGTCTGGCCGACGAGTTGTTGATCAATGCCTTCAACGATGATGATCGTCGGCTTCGGAGCAGTCACAGTGACGCCCTCCGGAGCAACGAAATCAACGTCGTGCGAGTAGCCAAGGTTCAGCTTCAGGGTGTTGCCCTGCATCTGAGCACGATAACCAACACCGTTGATTTCCAGCTCTTTCTTGTAACCTTCGGACACACCAGTCACCAAGTTGCCAACCATCGTGCGGCTCATGCCCCACTGCTGACGGGCGCGCTTGGACTTGCCGCGCGGCTCGACAGTGACTTGGTTGTCTTCAATGGCGATAGTGACATCGTCAGTGGCGGTGAACGAAAGGACGCCTTTCGGGCCTTTCACTTCAACGGTCTGACCCGAAAGCGTCGCGGTGACACCTGCGGGAAGTTCGACCGGTTTTTTACCAATACGAGACATTCGAGGGCCTCCTTAGAAGACGGTGCAAAGCACTTCGCCACCAACATTCTGGTTGCGAGCGTTTGCATCGGACATGACGCCTTTAGGGGTCGAAACGATCGACACACCCAGACCCTGACGGACCTGCGGGATGTCTTTCGAACCCATGTAGACGCGACGACCAGGCTTCGATACCCGCTTCAATTCGCGGATAACGGGCGTGCCGTCAAAGTATTTGAGGCTGATTTCAAGAGTGGCGTGGCCACGCTCGTCAGTGCCAGTTTCGTAGCCGCGGATGTAGCCTTCGTCAGCCAAAACATCCAGAACCCAGCCGCGCAGTTTCGACGCGGGGGTCGAAACGGTGGACTTGCCACGCATGTGAGCGTTGCGGATACGGGTGAGCATATCGCCGATAGGATCGTTCATATCTTCTCTCCCTTACCAGCTCGATTTCACCATGCCGGGGATCTGGCCAGCAGAGCCAAGTTCCCGCAGCGCGATACGCGACACCTTCAGCTTACGATAGTAAGCGTGAGGACGGCCGGTCAGCTGGCAACGGTTGTGCAAGCGTGTGGCCGAGCTGTTGCGCGGCAGTTTTGCAAGCTTCAGGCGAGCAGTGAAGCGCTCTTCCATCGTCTTGCTTTCATCATTCGCGATCTCTTTCAGAGCGGCGCGCTTAGCGGCATACTTCGCCACCAGCTTCTCGCGCTTCTTCTCGCGTTCGATCATTGCTTTTTTAGCCATGTCTATTCCTTCCCGCGGATCAGCTGTTGAAGGGCATGTTGAAATGCTTCAACAGGCTCTTTGCTTCCGCGTCGGTTTCAGCGGTGGTGGCAATCACGATGTCCATGCCCCAGGTCTCATCAACTTTATCAAAGTCGATTTCCGGGAACACGATGTGCTCTTTCAGGCCGGTGGCATAGTTGCCACGACCGTCAAACGAGGCACCCGATACGCCGCGGAAGTCGCGGATACGGGGCATCGCGATGGTGATCAGGCGGTCCAGGAATTCGTACATCCGGTCGCCGCGCAGGGTCACCTTCGTGCCGATGATCATACCTTCACGCAGACGGAACGGAGCGTGCGACTTGCGCGCTTTCGTACCAACGGCCTGCTGGCCGGCGATCTTGGTCAGATCTTCGATTGCTGACTTGGCTTTTTTCGAGTCCTTAACGGCCTCAGCGCCACAACCAATGTTCAGAACGATTTTGTCCAGACGCGGGATCTGCATGTCGTTCTTGTAACCGAATTCCTCTTTCATGGCAGCACGGATGCTGTCCTTGTAAGCGGCCTTCAGGCGGGGGGTGTAGTTTGCGGTATCCAGCATCAGACAGTCTCCCCAGTGGTTTTGGCGTAACGCACTTTCTTGCCGTCTTCCTCGCGGAAGCCAACGCGCGTTGCTTTGCCGTTCTTGTCCAGAAGGGCCAGGTTCGACAGCTGGATCGGCATCGCTTGCGGGATGCGGCCACCTTGTGCGTTCTGGCTCTGACGGGTGTGGCGGATTGCGATGTTCACGCCATCAACGATGGCTTTGCCAGCTTTCGGGTCAACCGACGAAATCTCGCCCTGTTTACCTTTGTCTTTGCCAGCAAGAACGACAACCTTGTCGCCTTTTTTCAACTTAGCAGCCATCTTACAGAACCTCCGGAGCCAGCGAGATGATCTTCATGAAGTTCTTCGCGCGAAGTTCGCGAACAACCGGTCCGAAGATACGGGTGCCAACGGGCTCGTTGTTGTTGTTCAGAATGACAGCAGCGTTGCGGTCAAAACGGATGGCGGTGCCGTCGTCACGACGGACTTCTTTGGCGGTACGTACGACGACGGCCTTACGGACGTCACCTTTCTTTACGCGACCGCGCGGGATGGCTTCCTTAACCGAGACGACAATGATGTCGCCAACGGATGCGTATTTACGCTTGGAACCACCCAGAACCTTGATGCACTGAACACGGCGAGCGCCGCTGTTGTCAGCTACATCCAGATTGGTTTGCATCTGGATCATGTGGTTTCTCCCGACCTTTGGGGCGCCGATGCATGGCGGAACCCCCAGGGTTTCGACTTGTTAAGTCGTCCGGGAAGGTAAGCAGAGCTTAGCCTTCCAGAACTTCCCAACGTTTCGTTTTCGACTTCGGTGCACATTCGATGATGCGGACCTTGTCGCCAGCCTTGTAGGCATTCTGTTCGTCGTGAGCGCGATATTTCTTCGACTTACGAACGGTTTTCTGAAGCAGCGGGTGCTTGAAGCGGCGTTCAACCGAAACAGTCACGGTTTGCTCGTTTGCGGCGCTGGTAACAACACCATTCAGGATACGTTTGGGCATTCTTCAGGCTCCTCTTACTCAGCCGCAGCTTTGGCTTGTTCACTCAGGATGGTTTTCACACGCGCGGCGTCGCGACGTACTTTACGCATCTGAGAAGTGTTTTCGAGGGCACCTGTCGCCTGCTGAAAACGCAGGTTGAAGCTTTCCTTTTTCAGCTCTGCCAGCTTTTCGCGCAGCTGGTCAGGAGACTGATCACGCAGTTCCTTGGCGTTCATTCGCCTTTTCCTTTCCTTGCACCAGAGAGCTCTACCCGTCTTTGTCGGCAGGTCACCCTATGTCTGGTGGGTTATATGCAATACACACGAATCCCGTTGCCGGGAATCCGCGCGATGTGCGTCTATAGGGTGGCTGGGCCTTGGGGGCAAGGGAAATAACCCCGATAACAGCTATTCTTTTCTGGCTGCAAATAAGCCGCAGCGTTTCCCCGAATTGACGTTTGAGCCTCTCATTCAGTTAGGGTATCGCTTCACTACGCGCCACTTTTAAATTTGGGTGACCATCATGGCCAATATCTCTTCCCTCTTCGTGACCCGCCTTTACCATGCTCAACTGTCCGAGTTTGACCCCAAGGTCAGCCAAGACGAGCTTTATGACAGCTGCTATTCCATCGCCGAGGATGACGAGGCGGGGCAGGAATGGTGCGAGGCCGAGGGCTATCCCGGCTATACCTCGTACGCCTCCCTGACCGACCTGCCTTGGCGCTTCCCGATCTTCAAAGATCTGGTCGACAGCCTGGACAAGCACGTCGCCGCCTTTGCCGAGGATCTGGAGTTCAATCTGGATGACCGCGCGCTGGTGCTCGAGGACATCTGGATCAACATCCTGCCTCCCGGTGGCTATCACTCGGCGCATATCCACCCGCATTCGGTCATTTCCGGCACCACCTATCTGGCCCTGCCCGAAGGTGCAGGTGCGTTGCGCTATGAAGACCCGCGCCACGCCCGCATGATGGCTGCCCCGCCCCGCCGCAAGAACGCCCGTGAAGAACTGCAAAGCTTCATCACCAAACGTCCGGCCGAGGGCGACGTCCTGCTTTGGGAAAGCTGGTTGCGTCACGAGGTGATGCAGAACACCGGCGAGGAAGAGCGCCTGTCGGTGAGCTTTAACTATAAATGGGGTGAGTGACGGTCCGCGCCCTCACCACTCGAAAATCCCATCAAACCGCGCCCACTCGGCGCGGTTTTGCTTTGGGCCCTCGGAAATCGGCAAGATGCCGCGCCGGATCCTGTTGATATTGGATAACACTGGCGGCGCCGATAGCATCATGCTCAACACGCGACACACTCTGCATGATGGGAACGACCATGAAAGCACCACTTAAGGCAGCCCTGATCCTAGCCCTACTTCCCCTGACGGTGGGTGCCGCTTGGGCCGGCAACGGAAAAGCAAAGGGGCACGGCGCAGCCGGCTGCCCGCCCGGACTGGCAAAGAAGAACCCGCCTTGTGTGCCGCCAGGTTTGGCGAAACCGAAAGAGGGGGATTACGTTCATGACTATGACTATCTCCCCTTCACGGATTACGACCGATATCAGCTTGATCCCCGCTATAGCTATTATCGCGTCGGCGAGATGATCTATCGCGCGGACCCGACCACGTTCCGAATTCTGGAAGTGATCGGCCTGATGGACGCGCTGCTGCGCTAGACCACTATCATTGCAATCTTCGGTCCGGTGCCTATCTGCTTCGCATTGCGCCGCGACCGAGGACATCATGAGCACACTCAGCAACACACCACTGACCGAGCTGACCGTCGACTACGGCACCCGCCCGACCATGCCCGCAATGCCCGAGGCGACGGATGTGGATCGACGCACGGGGCGACGGTTGGCGGCGATCCACCGGATGCATCTAAACGATGTAGGCCGGATCGGAATCGTCTTGGACCAGATCGAAGCAGGCGAGGCTTCAGGCAAGGACCTGTCAGAAGCTCTGACCAATGCCGAGTTCGCACAGAACGTCCGGCAATTCGGCTCGCTCTGCGGGCGGGAATGCAAGGTGTTGAACATGCATCACGATGCCGAGGAATACATGCTGTTCCCCGAGCTTGCGACCAAGGGAAACGACGCCCTACGTGCCGTGGTTGCACGGTTGGTCGAGGAACATAAGGTCGTGCACGAACTGCTGGTCCGTCTGGAACGCGCCGCGATGGCGCTGATGTTCGAGGTAGACGCCCAGAAGTTCAACGCCGCCCGCGCGGTGTTTCGTCAGCTGGAAACCGTGGTGCATTCGCATTTCGGCTATGAAGAGACCCAGCTCGAAGAGGCGATTGGGGTATTTAAGGTAGGCGTTTAGATTTCCCGTACGGCGCAAGATTATCAGGGCGTAGATTGGGGCGACCTCGATCACAGCATGGCAAGAAGGCAAACCGCTGCATTGACCAAGTTCCCGTGGTTCCCATCGCCTTAAAAACGAACAGGGCAGACGACGAATGCCGGCTGCCCTGTAGCTTGGTCTTCCAAACTGGCGATTACTCTTCGTAAGCGGCGTCCACGATGATTTCGACTTTCAGCTCGGGCCGGGCCAGCTTGGCTTCACCGCAGGCTCGTGCGGGCGCGTGGCCCTCGGGAACCCACGCGTTCCAGACCTCGTTCAGCCCTGCAAAATCGCTCATATCCGCCAGCCAAATGGTGGCGCGCAGCATGTGTTCACGCGACGATCCGGCCTTCTCCAGCAAGGCATCCAGACGACTTAGACATTCGGCAGTCTGCTCTTGAATGGTCTCCCCCTCGCCCACTTGGCCAGTGATATAGGCGATGCCCTTGTACTTCACGATCTTCGAGGAGCGCACCCCGGTTTCAATACGTTCAATCATGCCCTGTCCTTCCGTTCGCAAACATGTGTTCCCCCTTGCAATCAGCGGTTTTGAGGCAAAGTTCAATCAGGAAATAGAGGGGCCGGCAGAAAGCCCCTGAAAAGGCGAGGTGAGGACCACGCCCGACGCTAGCGGGCCGTATCGATCTGGTAATTCCCTACGCGCCCTCGCCCCTTCGCAAACGCTTCTGCACTTTAATTCGTCGCTGAACGCCTTCCCATGGGGAGGGTCGGGCTTGGCTCGATCGGGGCCCATGCTATTCAACAGTACGTTTACTGAGCACATACCCAGACAAAGACGCCAAATTCGCCGCACCAAAGATCTGAGGTAGAGAGGCATATGGGACAATGGTCACAAAATACAAATGCCAAATGTGCATTCCAATCCCGGGCAACAGAACGAAGAATAAGAGGGAAAACGCCACCTCTAGCTTTAGGGCGTTTTCCTTGTCTTCAGGCGTGAATAATCTCGCACTAAAAGATCCAATGAACTTACCCATTGCCGCACCAAACATCGCCAACCCAAATATAGTTATCGGAACAAGCAAATCCCAAAGCTGGCCAAAAACGGATAGAGCGACAACCCCCAGCGCTAAGAACCCGAGAGCAATCCATTTCACAAAACGATTGCTCTCGGCTTGTTCCACGACTTTGATCAGTCCTCGAAACATCGTTCCTTAGAACTCCTTCATTTCTCGAAACTCTGCTATGCGCGCTGCTTGGGCGCAAATAGAAAAACCCCCGCCGATTTCTCGACGGGGGCTTTTATTCTTTGCACTAGCAATTTCGCGTTAGCGAAAATTACCAGTCCTCACGAACCACGACGCGCGATTTGATCGGCAGTTTCATGGCAGCAAGGCGCAGAGCTTCGCGAGCAACGTCGTCGTTGACGCCGTCGATCTCGAACATTACGCGGCCCGGCTTAACTTTGCAGGTCCAACGGTCCACGGAACCTTTACCTTTACCCATACGAACTTCGATGGGCTTGGCGGTTACCGGGGTGTCCGGGAAGATGCGGATCCATACACGACCCTGACGTTTCATGTGACGCGTCATGGCACGACGTGCGGCTTCGATCTGACGTGCAGTTACACGCTCAGGCTCGAGAGCTTTCAGTCCGTAGGAACCGAAGTTCAGGTCAGAGCCACCTTTGGCCTCACCTTTGATCCGGCCTTTGTGCATCTTGCGGAATTTTGTACGCTTAGGCTGAAGCATTGATCATATCTCCTTAGCGACGGCCGCCGGCGCCACGGGGCGCGGGACCTTCCTGGAGCTCAGCTTGACGACGATCACGAGCAGCAGGATCGTGCTCCATGATTTCGCCTTTGAAGATCCAGGTTTTGATTCCGATGATGCCGTAAGGCGTCATAGCTTCTGCATGTGCATAGTCGATGTCAGCGCGCAGGGTGTGCAGCGGCACACGACCTTCGCGGTACCATTCGGTACGCGCGATTTCAGCACCGCCAAGACGGCCAGCAACGTTGATACGAATGCCCAGGGCACCCATACGCATTGCGTTCTGCACGCCGCGCTTCATGGCACGACGGAAGGACACACGACGTTCCAGCTGCTGAGCGATCGATTCTGCAACCAGGGCAGCGTCCAGTTCGGGCTTACGAACTTCGACGATGTTCAGGTGCAGTTCCGAGTCGGTGATGTTGGCGATTTTCTTGCGCAGGGTTTCGATGTCTGCGCCTTTCTTGCCAATGATCACACCGGGACGAGCAGTGTGGATCGTAACGCGGCACTTTTTGTGCGGACGTTCGATGATCACACGGCTGATACCAGCCTGCTTGCATTCGGTCTTGATGAAGTCACGAATCTTCAGGTCTTCCAGAAGAAGATCACCGTAGTCTTTCGTGTCTGCGTACCAGCGGCTATCCCAGGTGCGGTTGACCTGAAGACGCATGCCGATCGGATTTACCTTATGACCCATTAGGCTTGCTCCTCAATTTGACGCACCTTGATGGTGAGTTCCGAGAACGGCTTCATGATCTTGCCGAAACGACCACGGGCGCGCGGACGACCGCGTTTCATGGTCAGGTTTTTACCCACATAGGCCTCGGCAACGATCAGTTCATCGATGTCCAGGTTGTGGTTGTTTTCGGCGTTCGCAATCGCGGACTGAAGGCATTTCTTCACGTCCTGAGCGATCCGCTTGTTCGAGAAAGTCAGATCGGTCAGAGCACGATCAACTTTCTTGCCACGGATCATTTGCGCGACCAGGTTCAGTTTCTGCGGGGACGTACGAAGCATGCGAGTTTTCGCCATTGCTTCGTTCTCGGCCACGCGGCGGGGATTTTTATCCTTACCCATGGCTTACTTCCTCTTCGCTTTTTTGTCAGCGGCGTGACCGTAGTAGGTACGGGTCGGCGAGTATTCACCGAACTTCTGGCCGATCATGTCTTCGGTCACCAGCACGGGAACGTGCTTCTGGCCGTTATAGACGCCAAAGGTCAAACCCACGAACTGGGGCAGAATGGTCGAACGACGCGACCAAATCTTGATGACCTCGTTTTTACCCGACTCGCGGGTCTTTTCAGCCTTCTTGAGGACGTAAGCGTCAACAAAAGGGCCTTTCCATACAGAACGTGCCATATCTTAGCGGCCCTTCTTCTTGGCGTGACGCGAGCGGATGATCAGCTTCGACGACGCCTTGTTCTTGTTGCGGGTACGTGCACCTTTGGTCGGCTTGCCCCACGGGGTAACCGGGTGACGACCACCAGAGGTACGACCCTCACCACCACCGTGCGGGTGATCGACCGGGTTCATAACAACACCACGGACGCTGGGACGGATGCCTTTGTGGCGCATACGACCGGCTTTACCGAAGTTCTGGTTCGAGTTGTCAGGGTTCGACACGGCACCAACGGTGGCCATGCATTCCTGACGTACCATGCGCAGTTCGCCCGACGACAAGCGGATCTGAGCGTAGCCACCGTCACGACCAACGAACTGAGCATAAGTACCAGCTGCACGAGCGATCTGGCCGCCCTTGCCTGGTTTCAGTTCGATGTTGTGAATGATGGTACCGATCGGCATGCCCGAGAACGGCATAGCGTTGCCCGGCTTCACGTCGGCCTTGGCCGATGCGACGATGGTGTCACCAACAGCCAGACGCTGCGGTGCCAGGATGTACGCCTGCTCGCCGTCTTCGTATTTTACGAGGGCGATGAAGGCGGTACGGTTGGGGTCATATTCGATCCGTTCAACCGTGGCTGCGACGTCAAATTTGTTACGTTTGAAGTCAACGATACGATAGAGACGCTTCGCACCACCACCTCGGCGGCGCGACGTGATCCGTCCGGTGTTGTTCCGGCCGCCCGATTTTGTCAAACCCTCAGTCAAGGCTTTGACAGGACGTCCTTTCCACAGCTCCGAACGGTCGATCAGAACCAGCCCACGCTGGCCTGGCGTCGTCGGTTTGTACGACTTAAGTGCCATGTTTACTGTCTTCCGTTTGCATGTGCGGGCAAATGGATTGCCCGGATGTTATAGGGCCCCGAAGGTCCCCAAGTTCAAAATGTCACAGGCCCCGGAACGAATCCGAGGCCACACGACTTGCGCGATCTATCAGGGTTGGGGGGGGCTGGCAAGGGGCGAGGCGGATTCATTTCGCGCCAATCGCCCAATCTCGCAAGGCTTTGCGCCACGCCCTCGACAGAGCAGGACAACGCCGCCACAGCCCCCTCTTGCCCATAAACCTCACGTTATGCAAACCTGTATACACACAAGGGGGTTCCGTATCGCAGCCGGACCTACCGAAAGGCGGTCAGCGCGGAGCCCTGCTTTGGGAGGAGTGCGCTATGACATCCAAAACCACAGACACCACACCACCGGATCATCCAACGCCGCATCAGCAGGCCGCGATCGAGGTCAACACAGTGACCGCAAGCGATATTACCGCGTCCCTGAAGGCTGGGTTTTCCGACTTTCTGGCGCGACCTGTTATGAGCAGCTTCTTCGGCCTGTTCTATGCAGTTTTCGGAATTCTGTTTGTTTGGTGCTTGGTCTGGCTTGGCAAAATCTGGATGATCATTCCCGCCATGGTCGGCTTTCCGCTGGTCGCACCCTTCGCCGCCGCCGGGCTATATGAAATGTCCCGCCGATTGCAGAAGGGCGAAAGCTTCAGCTGGTCAGACATCCTGACCGTCATGGCGCGTCAAAGTAAACGCGAGATGGGCTGGATGGCATTTGTCACCCTCTTCGTCTTCTGGGTGTGGATGTACCAAATCCGGCTTTGGCTGGCGATCATCATGCAGGATGCGTCGTTCTCGAGCTTTGACGGGTTCTTGAACGCAGTGTTCTTCACACCCGAGGGCTGGACCTTCCTTGCGATTGGCACGGGTGCGGGCGCTATACTGTCGGCGGTCCTGTTCTCGGTCACTGTCGTCGCCATGCCCATGCTGCTTGATCGCGAGATTGATTTCGTGACCGCGATGTTGACGTCTGTCCGCGTCGTCACGGAGAACCCGGTGACCATGCTCACTTGGGCGGCGATCATCTCGGTCACCATGCTGTTGTCGCTGGCTCTGGCATTTCTTGGCTTGATCTTCACTCTACCGATCCTTGGCCACACCACATGGCACCTCTATCAGCGAGCCGTATCAACAGCGGAAGCATGATCTAGGCAGGTCCACTATTCCTTTGCCCCTCAAGGCTTACTGACCTAGTCCCCCCTTCCCTTCCGCCTCAAAATCCCCCATCCTCTCGCCAACAAAACTTTGGGAAGAGTGTAATGAAGAACCTAGTTATTCTGGCAGGCGTCGCCGCGTTTGGGCTGTCGGGCTGTGTAACGCCCTCGGGCGTGGCGAACATGGATCCGAACCTGAAAACGCAGGCAACCCTGCCCCCAGAAGTGGCCGCGACCGTTGCGCCAGGGCAGGATACAAGTGACATCCGGATTGATGCCCGCGATGGCTGTTTGATGTATCGCCACAACGGCCCGGTCGAGACGACCTATATCCCGCTGCGCAACAAAAAGGGGCGCGCAATTTGCATCAAGCGCGAAGCTTGATCGCAACCTGAAAACAGAAACGGGCGGCCAGATGGGGCCGCCCGTTTTCGTTTATGGGATCCGGATCAGGCCGGATAAAGATGCGCGGTCACGCCGGTCTCGACCTGTTCGTACAGCCCGATGATATGGGCCATGACCATGCGTACGCAGCCCGAGCTGGCGCGCGAGCCGATCGACCGCGGCTGCGGCGAGCCATGGATGCGCAGATATGTGTCGCGGCGGCCCTCGTACAGATACAGCGCGCGCGATCCCAACGGGTTCGACGGACCGCCGTCCATGCCGTCCTCGTACTTCTTGTACTTGTGCGGCTCGCGCTCGATCATGTCTTTGGTCGGCGTCCAGGTCGGCCACTTGGTCTTGCGGCCAACGGTGTAGGTGCCGGGCTCGTACAGCCCGCTGCGACCGATCGCAACGCCATAGCGCATCGCCGTACCGTCACCACGAATGTGATAGAGATACCGCGCGACCGCATCGACATGGATATCACCCGGCTTCAGCCCGTCATTGGCCTGCACGATACGTGGCAGCAGGCGTGGCTTCAGACCCCACGGGTTGGACGTTATCGGATTGTAGTCAACGGGCGTCACGCGCGCGTCATAGCTGTTCCACATCGCTGGGTTCGACACCGGGCGGCGTTTGACCGCGACCGGCGCAGCAGGAGCAACGGGTTCAGGAGCCACGTCAGGCGCTGAGTTCTCTTGCGCAAACACAGGCGAAGCAATTGGGCCGGAAAACAGCGTGGCCGTCGTGATGACGAAATGGCGGCGGGTTAACATTGGCAGTCCTCGTATCAGAATGAATCACTCGTCGAACAATCCCACACTACCTACGGTGTCAGGTAAAACGAGTCAAAACCGCGTATGTTCGCGCCCTATTTCTCGATCCGGGTGAGCAGACCGAGACGGTTCAGAATGAACTGTTGCCACCGGTTCAAAGCACTCATGCGCCGGAAGAGCCCCTCGCCCTGCCCTGAATTCAGGGCGTGTTCGATCATGGACCATTGCTTCAACCGCATCGGAGATTTCGTGCGTGGGATGGTTCGCCCGGAAATGCGCGTGGCCCACTTGGATTCCCAACGCTTATACCCAATCGAGTCAAAATGAACGATGCGAAGATTGGCATCCTTCGCGATGTCCTGAGGCATGAAGCTGACTTTCTTCCCGTTGAACCAAGAAAAGTGACTGGTCATCTTGTCGGGGATCATCCCTCTGCGCACTAGGTGCTTCCCGGACATAAAACCGGTCACGCCGCGCCGGATCAAAAGCCAGTCACGCCCGTATACCAAAAGTGGCAGGACCGTGCGGCCCCAGAACCCGATGGGAAAAGGGTGCCTCTCGTAGCCGCAGCCAAATTCTTCATGGATATCGTCACCGGTACCCCAGACGGCTTCCGTGTTGCGAATGCGCACACCGCTAAATTCCTTGGGCAACTGCGCAAGCGCCGCGCCGAGAGGTTTGTCTGAAGTAACGAACTCGTCCGCATCACAGATCAGCATCCAGTCTGATTTGTTCCGCGTCATCCCATTCCGAAACGCTCCGATTTGCTTGTCCCCTAGATCAAGCTGAGAGCTGTCCGGGTACATCTTTGCCCAATAGCTACTGTCGCAGCATTCAACACTGACAGAATCGTCCTGTTGAAAGGCCTCTTGCACCGTACGGGTTTCTTCTTCGGTGCCATCGAAATACAGAAAGATATGCTCAACGCCTGCGCGTTGGTGGTGGTCTACGAACCTTTGAAGGATTGGGAGCGTTTCTCGCACCAGACTGCAGATGGAAAAGCTGTCGATCTTTTCGTCGGTCAAAGCATCATCCCGAAAATCTGTGCGCCACATGTTCGTTTCCACGCATTATACATCTACTTACAGGACCTCTAGCGACGTAGTACCCAAATTCCAACACCGTCCCACCCCAAAGTGATGGGCTTACCGCACTCAAGTCGTCTTCGATCAGTGTTAGGTTTTGCGCAGCAGTCCCAACCGCATCAACATGAACTTCTGCCAAGTGTTTACCTTATAGTAGCGGCGAAACAAATTCTGTGACTTTCCCGTTTGAAATGCGCGGTCAGCCGCCTGACCCTGGCCGATACGCGAATCCCCTAGATTGCCATTGTTGGTGCGTCCCGAAAGTCGCCCCCCCCATTTCTCTTGCCAGCGCTCCAAGCTGATTGCATCAAAATGCACCACGCGCCAATTGTGTTGTTCGCAGATCTCACTGGGGAAGTAGGGAATACGTTTCCCATCAAATTTCGAATAATGGCTATTTGAGTCTTCGGGATACGCCCCCCGACGCAAAAAGTGCTTACCCAGAGAATGCCCTGCGGTGCCCTTAACCATCTCACGCCAGTCTTTGCCGTAAACCAGCATTGGCACAATTTTGGTACGCCGCTGTTTACGCGAAAACCGAAAGCGTTCGTACGTGCAGCCAAATGGCTGCGAGATATCGTCATCTGGCCCCCAAACTGCTTCGGAGTTTTGCAGTCGCACCCCCGGGAAGCTTTCGGGAAGTTGGGCCAACGCCATCCCAATTGGTCGGTCGCCGGCAATGAATTCATCCGCGTCACAAAAGAACAGCCAGTCAGACTTGTTCAGCGCAATCGCGCCATCGCGAAGCGCAAACTGTTTTTGCTGAAGCGAGGGCACGTCCTCATCTGGATAGACCTCTTTCCAGAAGGCTTCGTCGCATCCCTTAACCGTCACAAACGCGTAAGGCTTTAGCCCTTCAGCCACGGCGTCTGAGACTTCTTTTGTATCGTCGATATACAGAAATATCTGTTCGGCTCCGGCGCGCTGGTAATGCTCTACGAATACGCGCAACACCGGCAAACTTTCACGCGCGCAGAGTATGACCGAGAAGCTATCGATACTGTCATCCTTGGCAATTTCATCGCGAAAATCAGCGGTCAACATCTTATGTCAGTCCTGCTCTTGGTGTACCTGCCGCGTTCTACCCTAGAGCGCACGGCGACCCAACACCAACTCTATCCAAAAACGAAAAAAGCCCCCACCTTGCGGCAGGGGCTTTCTGATTTCACGTCAAGCCGACGATCAAAGACCGGTCGATACGTCGATCGTGTTACCCTCTTCCAGGGTTACATAGGCTTTTTTGACGTCTTTACGCTTACCAAGCTGACCACGGAAACGCTTGACTTTACCCTTGGTGATGGTCGTGTTGACGGCTTTCACCTTCACGCCAAACAGGGTTTCAACAGCTTCCTTGATCTGCGGCTTGTTCGAGTCGATTGCGACTTCGAAAACCACGGCGCCGTTCTCCGAAGCCATGGTGGCTTTCTCGGTGATGATCGGCTTGCGGATCACGTCGTAGAGTGCAGCTTTATCGGTCATTTCAGGCGAGCCTCCAGAGCTTCGACACCTGCTTTGGTGAGCACCAGAGTGTCACGCTTGAGGATGTCATAGACGTTGGCGCCCATCGACGGCAGGATGTCCAGACCTTCGATGTTACGAGCCGCCATAGCGAACTTTTCGTTCACTTCGGCACCGTCGATAACCAGAGCGCGTTTCCAACCCAGATCCTTCACAGCTTTAGCCAGAACAGCGGTTTTGCCGTCAGCGTCAGCGGTGTCGATCACAACCAGTTCGCCAGCTTGCGCTTTGGCGGACAGGGCGTGCTTCAGACCCAGTTTACGGAATTTTTTGGTCAGGTCATGGCCGTGGCTGCGAACAACCGGGCCTTTATAAACACCACCACCACGGAAGATCGGTGCCGAACGGGCGCCGTGACGTGCGCCACCGGTGCCTTTTTGGCGATAGATCTTCTTGGTCGAGTATTTAACTTCCGACCGTGTTTTCACCTTGTGGGTACCAGCTTGCGCATTACTGCGCTGCCAGCGGACCATACGGTGCAGGATATCGGCGCGCGGCTCAAGACCGAACAGGGCCTCGTCCAGATCGACCGAACCGGCTTTTTTGCCGTCAAGTTTGATTACATCAAGTTTCATGCTTCACCACCTTCCGCAGGGGCTTCTTCAGCCGGTGCTTCGGTTGCAGCCGATTTCAGAGCAGCCGGGAACGGAACGTTCTCGGGCAGCTTCTTCTTCACGGCGTCTTTCACGGTGACCCAGCCACCTTTCGAGCCAGGGACAGCGCCCTTGATGAATACCAGGCCGCGATCGGCGTCGGTCTTCACGACTTCCAGGTTTTGAGTGGTCACACGAACCGAACCCATGTGGCCGGCCATTTTCTTGCCTTTGAAAACCTTACCGGGATCCTGACACTGACCAGTCGAACCGTGCGAACGGTGGCTGATCGAAACACCGTGTGTCGCGCGCAGACCGCCGAAGTTGTGACGCTTCATGGCACCGGCAAAGCCTTTACCAATCGAAGTGCCTGCAACGTCGACCTTCTGACCTTCAACATAGTGCTCGGCCGAGATCTCTTCGCCAACGGCGATCAGGTTTTCAGCAGGAACGCGGAATTCCACCATCTTGCGCTTAGGGGCAACGCCAGCTTTGGCGAAGTAGCCGCGCATCGGCTTCGAAGTGCGTTTTGCTTTTGCTTCACCAGCACCCAGCTGAACGGCGGTGTAACCGTCGGTCTCTTCGGTGCGGTTGGCAACAACCTGCAGGTTTTCCAGTTGAAGAACGGTCACAGGGATCTGCTTGCCGTCTTCCATGAACAAGCGGGTCATGCCCACTTTTTTCGCGATAATACCAGAGCGCATCTGTGATACCCTCCTTAGACCGAGATCTGGACGTCAACGCCAGCAGCCAGGTCGAGCTTCATCAGCGCGTCCACGGTCTGCGGGGTCGGGTCGACGATGTCGAGCAGACGCTTGTGCGTGCGGATCTCGAACTGGTCGCGGGATTTCTTGTCGATGTGAGGACCACGGAGAACCGTGAACTTCTCGATCTTGTTCGGCAGCGGGATGGGGCCGCGAACGTTTGCACCGGTCCGTTTGGCAGTGTTGACGATCTCTTGTGTGGACGCATCCAGCACACGATAGTCAAACGCCTTAAGACGGATACGAATGTTTTGACTGGTCATAGCATTCGCCCTTTCAGGCAGAGAGTTGATAGGACGACAGGAAGCTCATTCCCCCTGCCCTCGTCGAACCCCGGACAAATTCAAAAAGCGGGACCGAATCCCGCTAATAAATTCGCCGAGCGAACTCGCGCGTAGTACAGGGCGATAGACCATGTGGCAAGGGGGTAAACCCACTTTCACCCTGAAATGCAAAACGCGGCTCTCGGATGAGAACCGCGTTTCAAAACTGTATTCGAAAAGGCTTATGCCAGTTCGATGTTCACAGCCGACTCGCGACCGTCACGGCCAGCTTCAACGTCGAATGTTACTTTTTGGTCGTCAGCCAGACCGGTCAGGCCCGAACGCTCAACAGCCGAGATGTGTACAAACACGTCTTTGCCGCCAGTTTCAGGTGCGATGAAGCCGAAGCCTTTAGTAGAGTTGAACCATTTTACGGTGCCATTGGCCATATCCGTAGTCTCCTAATTAAGTTGCCGCTCGCGGAAGTGCAGCGGCCTGGCGAGGTCGGTCTGGATCGAAAGACTGAATGCCATTGTAGGAGACAGTTGGTCGAAAAAGAAAAACGTTAGCACCCGGCAAATGGGGGGCTGGGGCGCAAATTGCAATAGGTTTCTTTAGAATGAGGTGTTTTTGGCAGTTTTTCGCGGAAATCAGGTAGGCAATCGGCGCATTTCCAAGGAATAGGGGCGAATTCTATAGAATCAGCGCCCCTCAATCCGCTGCGGAACAACACATCAGCATTGCGTCATTGCGCACTGATATCCGGCCCACGCTCGTCACGGCTTCTCTATCTATGGCCCCCGAAAGGACACAACCCGCCAGTTAGGCGGGTTGCATGAGATATCGACGAACTGAGCGCCCAGTATAGTCTGTCCGCAGGATCAGAACGAGCGCATCACGCCCAGGCGAAGGTTGATACTGTCATAGTTGCTTACATATCCACCAGGCTGGCCGCCGCTATTGCGATATGCGTCATAGATGACTTCGCCAAACAGCTTGGTTGCGTCATTCAACTGGCGGCTCGTACCAAGCCCGATGGTAAGACCTTTGACGTTCCCGCTGTCGACACTGAAAGGGGAAACCGCAAAATCACCAAAGACAGCCCCGTAGCCAAGCTTGCCATAGACGTCATACTCGCCCATTTGCTGACCGACGACACCCACCACGCGCAGGTTGGCGGCCTGTTTGCACAAAGCGGGCGCCGGATTGAAACCCGAACACTCGTCGAAGTCACCATTCAATGTGATCGATGCGCTTGCTTCGTAACCGTAGAAGAAATTTCCACTGTTGATGCGGTTCCCCAGCACAACCGCGATACCCGGCACGATTTTGTCATGCTCATAATTGCCAAACGAGGGGACCTCGGAGGTTGCTTTGGAAACATCCAACGCGACACCCCAATAGCCTTCGGCCTGAGCTGCACTCGTCGCACACGCTATGCCGATCGCGGCAGCGATAGCTTTTGATTGAATTCCCATAGTCAGCCCTTCTTTTTTCCCGCCAGCAGAAAGTGCGGCCAAATTTCGTATACTTTTGAGTTAGTAATCTTTCATAGCGGAACCCATCAACACCAATCTAGGCCTCACTTAGAGGTGACCTTTGTGATGATGCAGTTTCAACACTCACTTCAGGAGGAACAGATCCCCCCTAACGCAAAACAGGGGTTCGTTCGTGCGTCCCTTACCTATCTTCTGCGCCCCTAAGCTCGCGGTGGCTTGGAGCCGCCGTCTCACCTGTCACTGTCAGAACGCCGAGCGTTCTGACTTGATGATCTTCGGCACATGTTTGAGGCGCGTCTCGATACCATAGACGTCGTACAAAAAAGGCCTCCCCTACGGGAGGCCTTTTCATATCTTCTGTATCTCTAGGCTCTCGCCCTAAGAACGCTGGGCGTTCTTAGTCGATGATCTTCGAGACAACACCCGAACCAACGGTACGGCCGCCTTCACGGATAGCGAAGCGCAGCTTCTCTTCCATGGCGATCGGAGCGATCAGTTCAACGTTGAACTTCAGGTTGTCGCCCGGCATGACCATTTCGGTGCCAGCAGGCAGCTCAACAGTACCGGTCACGTCGGTGGTACGGAAGTAGAACTGCGGACGGTAGTTCGCGAAGAACGGCGTGTGACGGCCGCCCTCTTCCTTGGTCAGGATATAGACCTCGGCTTCGAACTTGGTGTGCGGGTTAACCGAACCCGGCTTACACAGAACCTGGCCACGCTCAACAGCTTCACGGTCGATACCGCGCAGCAGAACGCCAACGTTGTCGCCTGCTTCACCGCGATCAAGCAGCTTGCGGAACATTTCAACACCGGTACAGGTGGTGGTCTGAGTGTCTTTGATACCAACGATCTCGATGGTGTCGCCAACATTCACTACGCCACGCTCAACACGGCCGGTCACAACAGTACCGCGGCCCGAGATCGAGAACACGTCTTCGATCGGCAGCAGGAAGTCGCCGTCAACCGGACGATCCGGGGTCGGGATGTACTCGTCCACAGCAGCCATCAGCTCGCGGATTTTGTCTTCACCGATTGCGTTGTCACGGCCTTCCATGGCGGCCAGCGCGGAACCCGCGATGATCGGCATGTCGTCGCCCGGGAAGTCGTATTCGTTCATCAGTTCACGAACTTCCATCTCAACCAGCTCGAGCAGCTCTTCGTCGTCTACCTGGTCAACTTTGTTCATGAAAACAACCAGTGCAGGAACGCCAACCTGACGGGCCAGCAGGATGTGCTCGCGGGTCTGAGGCATGGGGCCATCAGCTGCGTTCACAACCAGAATGCCGCCGTCCATCTGGGCCGCACCGGTGATCATGTTCTTGACGTAGTCGGCGTGGCCGGGGCAGTCAACGTGCGCATAGTGACGGTTCTCGGTCTCGTACTCAACGTGAGCAGTCGAGATGGTGATGCCGCGAGCTTTCTCTTCCGGCGCACCGTCGATCTCGTCGTATGCTTTGAAGTCACCAAAGAATTTGGTGATAGCAGCCGTCAGCGTCGTCTTGCCGTGGTCAACGTGACCGATCGTGCCGATGTTAACGTGCGGTTTACCGCGTTCAAACTTTTCCTTAGCCATGATGGCCTCCTTTTAGTGATCACGGTGCACTCATTCGCAACCGCAAATTTGCTCGGACCGAGATATGGTCCGAATATTTCGATATCTGACCGGTATTTCTCGAGGATCTTCCGGCAAAGCTCTTCTGTCACAGCACCCGACGGCAAACGCTTTACATAGGCGTTTTTACTTTTCAGAAGTTCGACCTCAGTTCCAGCGCGCTCGTTGATCGCAACCGGCACTTCGGCAATCTCTGAAAAATTGTAAATGCGGTCGAAATACTCCGGGTTATCCCCCAGAAAATAGTCCAACGGCAGCGAGTGTTTTCTGATGACGTTGCTTGCGGATTGATAATCTTCAAGTCGGTCAACGAACTCAGCCAAATCGGGCGTCAGGCTGAGTCCTTTCTTTTCTAGTTGCGCGCGCCGCTGCTGTAGTTTCTCAGGCTTATCTAGCACCTTAGATTCATAGCAGGACACAACACGGTCCACAGGATGGCGGACAACTGCAAACTTCCAGGCGTCTTTTTGCCCTTGATTTTTCAGCTTCCGAAACGGCACGGAGTCGACGACCCCGTGCAGAGTTTTACCGTCCTTTGCAAGCTCGGTTTCTTTGAAAGGCTTTCCATACTCCACCTTCACACAGAAGGCTTTCAATGCCGAACAGGCGCATTTCGGCACCGAGGCATAGAGAATATTTGAGCGTTCCAAATACATCGAAGCGACCTCGAATTAGGCGAATTTCGCCTGAATTTCATCCGAGATGTTCTGCGGAACCGGATCGTAATGCGAGAACTGCATCGTGAACTGCGCACGGCCCGAAGACATCGAGCGCAGCGTGTTGATGTAGCCGAACATGTTGGCCAGCGGTACGTTGGCGTCAATTGCCACAGCGTTGCCGCGCGGCTCTTGACCCGACACCTGACCGCGACGCGAGGTCAAATCGCCGATGATACCACCGGTGTATTCCTCGGGCGTGATCACTTCCACTTTCATGATCGGCTCAAGCAGCTTGGCGCCAGCCAAACGCATACCTTCGCGCATACACATACGTGCAGCGATTTCGAAGGCCAGAACCGACGAGTCAACGTCGTGGAACTTACCGTCGTTCAAGGCAACCTTGAAGTCGATCACGGGGAAGCCAGCCAAGGGGCCGCTATCCATAACCGAGTTGATGCCTTTTTCAACACCGGGGATGTATTCCTTCGGAACAGCACCACCAACGATGCGGCTTTCGAACGAATAGCCTTCGCCCGCTTCAGTCGGCATGATTTCCATTTTGACTTCAGCGTACTGACCCGAACCACCCGACTGTTTCTTGTGGGTGTAGGTGTGCTCGATCGCCTTCGAGATGGTCTCGCGATAAGCAACCTGCGGCGCACCAATGTTGGCTTCCACTTTGAATTCGCGCTTCAGACGGTCCACCAGGATGTCCAGGTGAAGTTCGCCCATGCCCTTCATGATGGTCTGACCGCTTTCGATGTCAGTTTCCACACGGAACGAGGGGTCTTCAGCAGCCAGACGGCCCAGACCTTGCGACATCTTCTCTTGGTCAGCCTTGGTTTTCGGCTCGACCGCGATCTCGATGACGGGATCAGGGAAAGTCATGGTTTCCAGAACCACCGGATCGTTAACGGCACAGATCGTGTCGCCAGTGGTGGTGTCTTTCAGACCAGCCAGAGCGATAATGTCGCCAGCGAACGCTTCCGTGATTTCTTCACGATCGTTCGAGTGCATCATCATCATACGGCCAACGCGCTCTTTCTTACCTTTGGTCGAGTTCAAAAGCGTGTCGCCTTTGTTCAGGACACCCGAGTAAACGCGGGTAAAGGTCAGCGAGCCAACGAAGGGGTCGTTCATGATTTTGAACGCCAGAGCCGAGAAGGCCATGTCGTCATCAGCACGACGTGCGATGTTACGCTCTTCGTTCTCGTCGCCCGGCTTGAAGCCCATGTAATCAACAACGTCCAGCGGGCTGGGCAGATAGTCGATCACAGCGTTCAGAAGCGGCTGAACACCTTTGTTTTTGAAGGCCGAACCACCCAGAACCGGAACGAAGTCCAGCGCCAGAGTACCCTTACGCAGTAGTGCGCGCAGGGTTGGGACGTCAGGCTCGTTGCCTTCCAGATAGGCTTCCATGGCGTCGTCGTCTTGTTCGACGGCGGCTTCGATCATCTTCTCGCGCCACTCGTTGGCCATGTCCTGCAGGCTTTCGCGGATCGGAACACGAATCCACGATGCACCAAGGTCTTCACCCTGCCACAGCCATTCTTCCATGTTCACCAGGTCGATCAGACCTTCCAGCTCGGTTTCAGCACCGATCGGAATGCCAACCGGTACAGCGCGGGCGCCAGTACGGTCTTCGATCATTGCAACACAGTTGAAGAAGTCAGCGCCGATTTTGTCCATCTTGTTGACGAACACCATACGCGGAACCTTGTAGCGGTCAGCCTGACGCCACACGGTTTCGGTCTGGGGCTCAACACCAGCGTTGGCGTCAAGAACACAAACAGCACCATCGAGAACCGCCAGCGAACGCTCAACTTCAATGGTGAAGTCAACGTGGCCGGGAGTGTCGATGATGTTCATGCGGTGCTTAGGCGTCTGAGCGGTTTCACCGTCTTCGGTGCGTTCCCAGAAGGTGGTCGTCGCAGCCGAGGTGATGGTGATCCCGCGTTCCTGCTCCTGCTCCATCCAGTCCATGGTGGCTGCACCATCGTGCACCTCACCGATGTTGTGGGATTTGCCGGTGTAGTACAGGATACGCTCGGAGCAGGTGGTTTTACCTGCGTCGATGTGAGCCATAATACCGAAGTTGCGGTACAGCTCGAGCGGATATTCGCGTGCCATGGTGTTCGTCCTTCCTTGGCGTTACCAGCGGTAATGGCTGAACGCTTTGTTCGCGTCGGCCATTTTGTGAGTGTCTTCGCGTTTCTTAACGGCAGTACCGCGCGAGTTCACAGCATCCAGAAGTTCGCCTGCAAGACGTTCTTCCATGGTGTTCTCGTTGCGCTTGCGCGCAGCGGTGATCAGCCAGCGGATTGCCAGAGCTTCGCGACGCTCGGGGCGAACTTCGACCGGCACCTGATAGGTGGCACCACCCACACGGCGCGAGCGAACTTCAACAGAAGGCTTAATGTTATCAAGCGCTTCGTGGAACACTTCCACGGGGGCACGCTTGATTTTTTCTTCAACGCGATCAAAGGCGTTGTAGACGATTTTCTCTGCAACCGATTTTTTACCATCGATCATCAGGTTGTTCATGAATTTGGTCAGAACCAGATCACCAAACTTGGCATCGGGCAGGACCTGGCGCTTCTCAGCGGCGTGACGACGAGACATATCTGACTCTCCTTACTTCGGACGCTTGGCGCCGTATTTCGAACGACGTTGCTTACGGTCTTTGACGCCCTGGGTATCCAACACACCACGCAGGATGTGGTAACGGACACCCGGAAGGTCTTTTACACGACCGCCACGGATCAGAACCACAGAGTGCTCCTGAAGGTTGTGGCTTTCACCGGGGATGTAGGAGATGACCTCGAAGCCGTTGGTCAGGCGAACCTTCGCAACTTTACGCATAGCCGAGTTCGGCTTTTTAGGGGTCGTGGTGTAAACGCGGGTACATACACCGCGCTTTTGGGGGCAAGATTCCAGGTGCTGCGACTTGGAACGCTTGACTTTGGGCTGACGCGGCTTGCGGATCAGCTGTTGGATCGTTGGCATAGGGCTCTTTTCCCGTTTCTCAACTCAGTCTACGCAGGGAAACCCCCACGCGGTTAAATCTGTTTCGCGTTTCAGGATTGTGACAACCCACAAAACGAAAACCCGCGAGCGTTTCCATTCCGAGGCAAACGTCGCGGTTGGTTCACAGAGGATCGGCGCTTCAAAGTAGCCCGAACTTGATCCCTCAATTCTTGGATAGCCGGGTTAAACCCAGCTGGATGCTCGCGCGTATAGAGGGAGTCGCTGGTACTGTCAACAGCGGGCCCTCTGCATTGCGGCGCGGCTGGCCCCCTTGTAGGCTGCCGAAAGCCGATTGTCCAATACCGGGAGTTTCAGATGAAGGGCACCTTATTGCTGGCCTGCATGCGAAACGAAGGCGCGTTCGTACTGGAATGGTTGGCTTGGAACCGGATGCTCGGGTTCGAGAAATTCCTGATCATGCACAACGATTGCACTGATCGGATGCCGCAGCTTTTACGGCTACTCGAACGTCACGACATTCTGGCTGCAAAGCGTCATCACCCCCAACCCAATGAAACCCCTTTGGGGTCCGCCTATAAGGCGGCGCGCTCGCATCCGTTTCTGAAGCAATGCGACTGGATGTTTTCCTGTGATGTGGACGAGTATCTGGTGATCCGCAAAGGAAATGGAACCATTGACGAGCTGATCGGAAATGGTGCGGAAGACCGGTTTCGCGGAATGTCCATTCACTGGCTGGTTTACGGCACAGGGGACGAGGATCAATGGGAAGACCGCTTTGTCCACCAGCGTTTCCTGAAAAGTGCGCCAGAAAAGGCCCGCCAGAACAACTGCGTCAAAAGCTTCGTCTACAAGCCGTTGGAGTTTGGGCGCCTGCGCTCGCACGCGCCGAAATTTTGGCGTGGTGAGGGATCGTGGGACACCGGCAGCAATCACTGGGTCTTCTCGGACGAA
This sequence comes from Aliiroseovarius pelagivivens, assembly GCF_900302485.1. Classification (NCBI taxonomy): domain Bacteria; kingdom Pseudomonadati; phylum Pseudomonadota; class Alphaproteobacteria; order Rhodobacterales; family Paracoccaceae; genus Aliiroseovarius; species Aliiroseovarius pelagivivens. The sequence goes on from NZ_OMOI01000002.1 coordinate 29,742, forward strand.
AGTTGGTTCGAGGATTACCATCCAACCAAGAATGCTTTGAACGGATCACACCACAAACTGATCACCCATAAAGTTGCGCATCTGAACCACTATATCCTGCAAACGAAAGAACAGTTCACCTTCAAGAAGGGAAGCCCCGGTTCCGCCGGGTCGGTCAATCGCTATACGGATGATTTCTTCGACCGGTTCAATCACGTCAGTGTCGCGAACCCCTCCACGCTGGCATTCAAGGATCGCTTCGATACGGAATATGCCAAGCTTGTTGCCATCCCGGGCGTGCTACGGCTGCACCATCTATGCTGCGCCGATCTGGTGAAAGCGATGTGTGCCAAACGCGAAGATGATCACCGCTTGGATCCGCGCTTTGTATATCACAAGGATATGGCCCAAAGCCTTCCCAAGCCCGAGCCGCGGGACCAGTCGGCCTAGCGTGATTACTGTCGCGCCGCTTTACGTTCGCGAAACAGAGTGAAAAGGCCGGTTCCCACAACGATCGCTGCACCGATCAAAGTCAGATCGTTTGGCCATTCATTGAACAATACCAGCCCAAGAACCAGCGCCCACAGAAGGCCCGTATAGCGGAATGGCGCGGCAAATGCGATGTCGCCCACCCGCATCACCATGACCGAGAAGAGATAGCCCAAGAAGATGAAAAAAGCGGCCAAAGTCAGCATCGACGCCGACAGACCATCAACCGGGGCCCATTCCACGCCAACTGACGCCACGCCAAATCCGATGGTGATCGAGATCGCCGCCATGATCGCCACGGTCATCGAGGGCGTTTCGGGCGACAGCTTTCGCACCACCAGATCGCGGAAGGTGATGAACACAACCGCGGCCAGCGCATAAAGCGACCAGACCGAGAACCCCGCGCCGGGTTGGATGATTAGAAGCACGCCGACGAACCCGACGCCGATGGCTGCCAGACGCCGCCAGCCTAATGGTTCGGACAGAAACGCCCAAGCAGCGAGAGCAATCACCAGCGGCAACACCTGTAAGATCGCCGTGACATTGGCGATGGGCATGTGAAACAGCGCCGTAAGAAAGCAATAAGTTGCCCCCATTTCTCCGACGCAGCGCAGTCCGATCAGCTTCCATTCCCGCCTAGACAGGTTGAAGCGCATCGTTCCCAGATAACGCCCCAAAACATAAAGCAGCACACAGGTCACAACACCGCGCAAGAACACTGCCTGCTCAAGCGGCATCGTTGCCGACAACACTTTCATACAGGCGTCGTTGAACGTGTAGCCGGCCATCGAACCGGTCATCAGCGCAGCTGCTTTGAAATTGTCCGAAGGCATGATCGGGAAATGTCCTTGAAAGCGTTCAGCCACCTAATCAGCGTTTCCCAAACAGGCCAAGCCAAAAAAGAAAAACCCCGCACGAGGCGGGGCTTTCCAAATCTTATGTCAGCGCTGATCAGGGCTGTTCGCCGCCACCCATTTCGGGGGTTTCGACCAGACCCAGATCGTCTTCGGGCGCATCGCCGAACACGTCCTCGACCGGAGCAGCCAAAGCGGCGGCTGCCTCGGCCTCGGCGCGGGCTTCTTCGATCACCTTCTGGTCGCGCTTCTGCGCGATGGCGCGAACCTGCTGGGTTGCCCCACCAGTACCGGCCGGGATCAGACGACCCACGATCACGTTCTCTTTCAGGCCAACCAGCTTGTCGCGCTTACCCTGAACCGAAGCCTCGGTCAGAACGCGGGTGGTTTCCTGGAACGACGCAGCCGAGATGAACGAACGGGTCTGCAGCGAAGCCTTGGTGATCCCCAGAAGGATCGGCTCGGCCGAGGCCAGACGACGCCCTTCGGCGGCGGCTTTTTCGTTCGCGGCCATGAACTCGGCCTTATCCACGTGTTCGCCTTTCAGCAGTGTGGTTTCACCCGAGTCCAAGATCTCCCACTTCTGCAGCATCTGGCGAACGATCACTTCGATGTGCTTGTCGTTGATCTTCACGCCCTGCAGACGATAAACGTCCTGAACTTCGTCGATCATGTAATCGGCCAGAGCTTCAACACCCATAATGGACAGGATGTCATGCGGTGCCGGGTTACCGTCCATCAGGTATTCACCCTTCTGGATGAAGTCCCCTTCTGCAACTGGGATGTGTTTGCCTTTGGGCACCATGTATTCCACGGTTTCCATCGACTCATCCGCAGGCTCGATCGAGATGCGACGCTTGTTCTTATAGTCGCGGCCGAAGCGCACATAACCATCGATTTCAGCGATGATTGCGTGATCTTTCGGACGACGCGCTTCAAAGAGTTCAGCAACACGTGGCAGACCACCGGTAATGTCCTTGGTCTTGGCGCCTTCACGCGGGATACGCGCAATAACGTCACCAGCTTTGACGTCCGAGCTTTCCTCGACCGACAAAATGGCGTCCACGGACATGGTGTAGGTCACCGGGTTGCCCGCATCATTGCGGACCGGTTCGCCATCTTCAGCCACCAAGATCACTTCGGGCTTCAGCTCGTTGCCTTTCGGCGCCGAACGCCAGTCCGACACGATCTTCTGTGTCATACCAGTTGCGTCATCGGTTTCGTCACGCACCGAGATACCGCTGATCAGGTCGACGAACTTAACCTTACCGTCCTTTTCAGCAATCATCGGCAGTGTGAACGGGTCCCATTCGAACAGCTTGTCGCCGCGGGCCACATCAGCACCGTCTTTGACGAACAGTTTCGAACCGTAGCCGATTTTGAACGACGCACGCTCTTCACCGTTGTCGCCCATGATCGCCATAACCATGTTGCGGCCCATAACGACGATCTCGCCGTCACGGTTCTCAAGCACCGTCGCATTGCGATACTCGATCTTGCCTTCTTGGTTGGCTTCTTGGAACGACTGCTGGCCACCTTGCGCAACACCACCAATGTGGAACGTACGCATGGTCAGCTGCGTGCCGGGTTCACCGATCGACTGTGCAGCAATAATGCCGACAGCTTCACCGATGTTCACCTTGGTACCGCGGGCCAGGTCACGACCATAGCAGTTGGCGCAGACGCCTTCTTCGCTTTCACAGGTCAGCGGGCTGCGGATGCGGATGGCGGTATGGCCAGCATCTTCCACAGCATCAGCTTTGCGTTCGTCGATGATCTCGTTCTTGGCGACCAGAACTTCTTCTGTGCCCGGAACCAGTACATCTTCAGCAGCAACGCGACCCAGAATACGTTCGGCCAACGAGGCGACAACTTCACCGTCGTTCACAGCAGCTTCAGCCGTGATCGAGTTTTCGGTGCCACAGTCCTGCTCGCGAACGATGCAATCCTGTGCCACGTCAACCAGACGACGGGTCAGGTAACCCGAGTTCGCGGTTTTCAGAGCGGTATCCGACAGACCCTTACGGGCACCGTGGGTCGAGTTGAAGTACTCAAGCACGGTCAGACCTTCTTTAAAGTTCGAGATAATCGGTGTTTCGATAATCTCGCCCGAAGGTTTGGCCATCAGGCCGCGCATGCCGCCCAGCTGTTTCATCTGCGTAACCGAGCCACGCGCACCCGAGTGGGCCATCATGTAAACCGAGTTCGGTTCCATTTCCGAGCCATCTTCAGCGCGCTTGTTGGACGAGATGGTGTCCATCATAGCGTCGGTGACTTTGTCGTTACATTTCGACCAAGCATCGACAACTTTGTTGTACTTCTCGCCCAAGGTGATCAGGCCGTCCATGTACTGCTGTTCGAACCCTTTAACCTGATTGCGGGTTTCATCCACGATCGGCCACTTGGAGTCCGGAATAACCATGTCGTCCTTACCGAACGAGATGCCAGCCTTGAACGCTTCTTTGAAGCCCATCGACATGATCTGGTCACAGAAGATAACCGACTCTTTCTGACCGCAATAACGATAGACGGTGTCGATGACCTGCTGCACTTCTTTCTTACGCAGAAGACGGTTCACCAGAGCGAACGGCGCCTTGTTGTTCTGCGGCAGAAGCGCGCCCAGACGGATACGGCCCGGCGTGGTTTCAAAGCGAACCATGACGGTGTTACCCTCTTCGTCTACCTGAGGCAGACGCGCCTGAACTTTGGCGTGCAGATGCACTTCGCCAGCGTCCAAAGCGTGGATCACTTCGTCCACGTCGGAGAAGACCATGCCTTCACCCTTCATGCCTTCGCGTTCCATCGAGATGTAGTACAGACCCAAGATCATATCCTGCGACGGAACGATGATCGGTGCGCCGTTTGCGGGCGACAGAACGTTGTTCGTCGACATCATCAGGACACGGGCTTCCAGCTGGGCTTCCAGCGAGAGCGGCACGTGAACAGCCATCTGGTCACCGTCGAAGTCAGCGTTGAACGCCGAACAGACAAGCGGATGCAGCTGAATAGCTTTACCTTCGATCAGAACCGGTTCGAACGCCTGAATGCCAAGACGGTGCAGCGTAGGTGCACGGTTCAGCATGACCGGGTGTTCGCGGATCACTTCGTCCAAGATATCCCAAACTTCGGGACGCTCTTTTTCCACCAGTTTCTTGGCTTGCTTCACGGTGGAAGACAGGCCTTTGGCTTCAAGACGCGAATAGATGAACGGCTTGAACAGCTCGAGCGCCATCTTCTTCGGCAGACCACATTGGTGCAGCTTCAGTTCCGGGCCGGTCACAATGACCGAACGACCCGAGAAGTCGACGCGCTTACCCAAAAGGTTTTGACGGAAGCGACCCTGCTTACCTTTCAGCATGTCCGACAGCGATTTCAGCGGACGCTTGTTGGCGCCGGTGATTACGCGGCCACGACGGCCATTGTCGAACAGAGCATCCACGGATTCCTGCAGCATCCGCTTTTCGTTGCGGACGATGATGTCAGGGGCGCGCAGCTCGATCAGACGCTTCAGACGGTTGTTCCGGTTGATCACGCGGCGATACAGATCGTTCAGATCCGAGGTCGCGAAACGGCCACCGTCCAGCGGCACCAGCGGGCGCAGCTCTGGCGGGATCACGGGGATCACGGTCAGGATCATCCATTCCGGGCGGTTGCCCGATTCAATGAACGACTCTACGATCTTCAAACGCTTGATGATCTTCTTGGGCTTCAGTTCACCGGTGGCTTCGGCCAGATCAGCGCGCAGCTGCTCGGCTTCGGCTTCCAGATCAATCGCGGCCAGCATTTCGCGGATGGCTTCAGCACCGATATTGGCGGTGAAGGCGTCCATGCCGAACGTATCCTGGGCGTCCATGAACTCTTCTTCGGTCATCAGCTGACCATACTGAAGGTCCGTCAGGCCCGGCTCGATCACAACGTAGTTTTCGAAGTACAGGATGCGTTCCAGATCACGCAGGGTCATGTCCAGCATGAGGCCGATGCGCGACGGCAGCGACTTCAGGAACCAGATGTGAGCGACAGGGGCTGCCAGCTCGATATGGCCCATACGCTCGCGGCGTACTTTCTGAAGGGTAACTTCAACACCACATTTCTCGCAGACAACGCCGCGATACTTCATGCGCTTATATTTGCCGCACAGACATTCGTAGTCTTTGACCGGGCCAAAGATACGGGCACAGAACAGGCCGTCACGCTCGGGCTTGAAGGTACGATAGTTGATGGTCTCGGGCTTTTTGATCTCGCCATAGGACCACGAAAGGATCCGTTCCGGGCTGGCGAGCGAGACTTTGATTTCATCAAAGACCTTCGGAGCGGCCAGCGGGTTGAACGGGTTTGTTGTCAGTTCCTGGTTCATTTTGCGTTTCCTTTAATCAGGGGAAGGGTGGGAGGGGTAAGGCAGGCGCCTTACTCCTCGCCCTCCGCATCCAGGAGTTCCATGTTGAGGCCGAGGCCGCGGACTTCTTTGACAAGAACGTTGAACGATTCCGGCACGCCGGCTTCGAAGTTGTCCTCGCCTTTGACGATGCTCTCGTACACTTTGGTACGGCCAGCAACGTCATCCGACTTGACGGTAAGCATCTCTTGCAGCGTGTATGCCGCGCCATATGCTTCCAAGGCCCAGACTTCCATCTCACCGAAGCGCTGACCACCGAACTGCGCCTTACCACCCAGCGGCTGCTGCGTAACAAGCGAGTACGGACCAGTCGAACGTGCGTGGATTTTGTCGTCCACAAGGTGGTGCAGTTTCAGCAGGTACTTCACGCCGACAGTGACTTCGCGCGAGAACTGTTCACCGGTACGACCGTCAAACAGAACCGACTGACCCGAGGTGTCGAAACCGGCACGCGTCAGCGCGTCGTTTACGTCAGCCTCTTTGGCGCCGTCAAAGACCGGAGTCGCGATCGGAACACCGCGGGTCACATTGCCAGCTGCATCCACAAGCTCGTCCTCGTCCATGCCCGAGATGCCTTCTTCATAGACATCGTCGCCATAGGCGATGCGCATGGCTTCGCGAACCGGGGTCAGATCGCCGGAACGGCGGTATTCACCCAGAGCTTCGTCAATGTTCAGACCCAGACCGCGCGCGGCCCAACCCATGTGGGTTTCAAGGATCTGACCAACGTTCATACGCGAGGGCACGCCCAGCGGGTTCAGACAGAAGTCAACCGGAGTACCATCGGCCAGGAACGGCATGTCTTCCATCGGTACAACCTTGGAAATAACACCTTTGTTCCCGTGACGACCGGCCATCTTGTCGCCCGGCTGAAGCTTACGCTTCACGGCAACGAAGACTTTAACCATCTTCATCACACCCGGCGGCAGATCGTCGCCACGACGGACTTTTTCGACCTTGTCTTCAAAGCGCGCATCCAGAGCACGTTTCTGAGCTTCGAACTGTTCGTTCAGGGCTTCAACGATTTTCGCATCGTCTTCGTCCTCAAGCGCCAGTTGCCACCACTGACCGCGCGACAGACCTTCCAGCAGCTCTTCCGAGATGGTCGAGCCGGCTTTCACGCCTTTCGGGCCTTTTACAGCAGCTTTGCCCAGGATCATGTCCTTCAGACGGGCATATGTGTTGCGCTCCAGAATGTGCAGCTCGTCATCACGGTCGCGGGCAAGGCTTTCGACCTCTTCGCGCTCGATCTGAAGGGCACGTTCGTCTTTTTCAACGCCGTGGCGGTTGAAGACGCGGACCTCAACAACAGTACCGAAGTCACCCGGCTTCACACGCAGCGAGGTATCGCGCACGTCCGAAGCTTTTTCACCGAAGATGGCGCGCAGAAGCTTTTCTTCCGGCGTCATCGGGCTTTCTCCTTTCGGAGTGATCTTACCGACCAGAATATCGCCCGGTTCGACGTCCGCACCGATGTACACAACGCCAGCCTCATCGAGGTTGCGCAGCGCCTCTTCACCGACGTTCGGAATATCGCGAGTGATTTCTTCCGGCCCAAGCTTGGTGTCACGAGCAGCGACTTCAAACTCTTCGATGTGAACCGAAGTGAAGACGTCGTCACGCGCAATACGTTCCGAGATCAGGATCGAGTCTTCGTAGTTGTAGCCGTTCCAAGGCATGAACGCGACGACCACGTTTTTACCCAAAGCCAGTTCGCCCATATCTGTCGACGGACCGTCAGCAACAACTTCGCCTTTGGAAACCTTCTGACCTACTTTCACCAACGGACGTTGGTTGATGCAGGTGTTCTGGTTCGAACGCTGGAACTTGCGCAGACGGTAGATGTCTACGCCCGCGTCACCCAGACCAAGGTCTTCGGTGGCGCGCACAACGATACGTGTAGCGTCCACTTGGTCGATCACACCGCCGCGCTTGGCTTGGATGGCAGCGCCCGAGTCGATGGCAACCTTGCCTTCGATACCGGTGCCGACAAACGGAGCCTCAGCCCGCAGAAGCGGAACAGCCTGACGTTGCATGTTCGAGCCCATCAGAGCGCGGTTAGCATCGTCGTTTTCAAGGAACGGGATCAGCGATGCAGCAACCGAAACCAGCTGCTTGGGCGACACGTCGATCAGGTCAACGTTTTCGCGCATTGCCATGGTGTATTCGCCCGACTGACGGGTGTTCACCAGATCGTTTTCAAACCGACCATCTTCGTCCAGATGCGCGTTGGCCTGAGCCACGGTGTGACGCATCTCTTCGGTGGCGGACATATAGTTCACTTCGTCAGTGACCTTGCCGTCCACAACCTTACGATAGGGCGTTTCGATGAAGCCGTATTTGTTCACGCGGGCAAAAGTGGCCAGCGAGTTGATCAGACCAATGTTCGGCCCTTCCGGCGTTTCAATCGGACACATACGGCCATAGTGAGTGGCGTGAACGTCACGCACCTCGAAGCCAGCACGTTCGCGAGTCAGACCACCCGGCCCAAGCGCCGACAGGCGGCGTTTGTGGGTGACTTCCGACAGCGGGTTGGTTTGGTCCATGAACTGCGACAGCTGCGACGAACCGAAGAACTCGCGAACTGCGGCAGCAGCCGGTTTCGCGTTGATCAGGTCCTGCGGCATCACGGTGTCAATCTCGACCGAGGACATACGTTCCTTGATCGCGCGCTCCATGCGAAGCAGGCCAACGCGGTACTGGTTTTCCATCAGCTCGCCAACGGAACGCACACGACGGTTGCCCAGGTGGTCAATGTCGTCGACATCGCCACGGCCATCACGCAGATCGACCAGCGCCTTGATACAGGCGATGATGTCTTCGCGACGCAAGGTGCGCTGCGTGTCTTCCGCATCCAGAGCCAGACGCATGTTCATCTTCACGCGACCAACAGCCGACAGGTCATAACGCTCACTGTCGAAGAACAGCGTGTCGAACAGGTTCGACGCAGCTTCAACCGTGGGCGGCTCGCCCGGGCGCATGACGCGGTAGATGTCCATCAGCGCGGTGTCGCGGCCCATGTTCTTGTCAGCCGCCATCGTGTTGCGGATGTAAGGACCATAGTTGACGTTGTCGATGTCCAGAACCGGGATGTCGGTGATACCCGCATCCATCAGCTCTTTCAGCGATCCGCCGATCAACTCGCCATCTTTGTCGTGCTCAAGCGTCAGCTCGTCACCAGCTTCGACATAGATTGCGCCGTTTTCTTCGTTGATGATGTCCTTGGCGACATAACGACCAACGATGCTGTCAAACGGCACCAGAAGATCAGTTACTTCACCAGTTTCCATCAACTTCTTGACGGCGCGCGGGGTGACTTTCTTGCCGGCTTCGGCAATCACTTCACCGGTTTTGGCGTCGATCAGATCTTGTGTCGGACGGGTGCCGGCAACACGCTCGGGGAAGAACTTGGTGACCCAACCTTTGTTCTTCTTCAGCTTGTACTGAACGGTGTTATAGTACGCATCACAGATCGCTTCCTGGTCCAGACCCAGTGCATACAGCAGGGTGGTTACAGGCAGCTTGCGGCGGCGGTCGATACGGGCAAAGACGATGTCTTTAGCGTCAAACTCGAAGTCCAACCACGAACCACGGTACGGAATGATGCGGCAGGCGAACAGAAGTTTGCCTGACGAATGCGTCTTGCCTTTGTCGTGGTCAAAGAACACGCCCGGCGAACGGTGCATCTGCGATACAATCACGCGCTCGGTGCCGTTTACGACGAACGTACCGTTCGGCGTCATCAGGGGCATGTCGCCCATGAATACGTCTTGTTCTTTGATGTCTTTTACCGACTTCGCGCCAGTATCTTCGTCCACATCAAACACGATCAGACGCAAGGTGACCTTCAGCGGAGCCGAATAAGTCAGGTCGCGCTGTTGGCATTCTTCAACGTCGAATTTAGGTTCTTCCAGCTCGTATTTTACGAACTCGAGGATCGAGGTTTCATTAAAATCTTTGATCGGAAAGACCGACTGAAACACGGCATTAATGCCTTCGCCGTCCATCGGTTCAAGCTGATCGCCAGAATTCAGGAAAAGATCATACGAGCTTTTCTGAACCTCGATCAGGTTCGGCATTTCCAGAACTTCACGGATTTTGCCGTAATACTTACGCAAGCGTTTCTGGCCAAGATAGGTCTGCGCCATAAGGTATTTACCTTTCATTTCTCAACTGAGGCGCCAACCGTTGGGTCGCCGGCGACACCTCGTCCGAGACGGGGGTTCGAACCAATTCATGGAAACCCGCCCAAGGGTTCCCTCCCGATCCATTGAACCTTTCCCAGAACAAGGCCTGCGTTCAGGCCCTCTTCAAGACAGGTTCGGCTGGACCCGGATTTCTCCGGGCCCAGCCTTGATTTTGCAGGCCACCGAGGGCCCAAAAGCGTAAAGCTTAAGCCAGTTCGACTTCTGCGCCAGCTGCTTCCAGCTTGCCTTTTACGTCTTCAGCTTCGTCTTTCGACACGCCTTCTTTGATCTTGCCGCCGGCTTCAACCAGTTCTTTGGCTTCTTTCAGGCCAAGACCGGTCAGACCGCGAACTTCTTTGATCACGTTGATTTTCGAAGCGCCGGCGTTCTTCAGAACGACGTCGAATTCGGTTTTCTCTTCAGCTGCTGCGCCGCCGGCGTCGCCGCCTGCTGCCATTACAACTGCGCCGCCAGCTGCGGGCTCGATGCCATACTCGTCTTTGAGGATGGTTTTCAGTTCTTGTGCTTCGAGAAGGGTCAGACCCACGATCTCTTCTGCAAGTTTCTTCAGATCAGCCATTTGACTTCTTTCCGTATTTAGATGTGTTCCAACGTAGAGTGATATTCCGCTCCGCTGGCCTCAGATTGCTTAAGCAGCCTTGTCTTCAACAGTAGACAAGATGGATGCGATGTTCGAAGCAGGCGCGCCAATGGCCCCAGCGATGTTCGAAGCAGGTGCGCCAATACAGCCAGCGATCGAAGCAATAAGCTCTTCACGCGACGGCATAGCGGCAACGGCTTTAACACCAGCCTTGTCCAGAGCATCCTCGCCCATTGCACCACCAAGAATGTCCAACTTGTCGTTGGTCTTGGCATATGCATCCATGACCTTGGCCGCAGCCACAGGATCTTCGGAATAGGCAAGAACGGTCATACCCGTCAGATAGTCGGCGATCGAAGCGGCCGGCTTACCTTCAAGGGCGATTTTGGCGAGCTTGTTCTTGGCAACGCGTACAGACCCACCGGCTTCGCGCATTTGCGAACGCAGGTCCTGCATTTCAGCAACCGTGAGACCGGCGTAGTGGGCAACCACAACGACGCCAGAGCTTTCAAAGATCTGGCCGAGTTCCTCGACCACTTTTTCTTTTTGTGCTCTATCCACAGTTTCACTCCAAGTATGGAGGGTTTGACCCCTCCGGCTCATATTTTACCAAGTTTTCTAGGAAAACCCGGCAATCGGGTCCGCGATAAGGGTCCTTCGCAAAATCGCCCCAAGGCCAAGCGGCCGCGGGAATTCTTTTGTTCATTTCCCATCTCAGGCAGGAATTATGACACTTGTGCGCGGTCGCTTTTCAGCTTGGCCCACCGGCGTCACCCACCGTCTCGGACGAAACGCAAAACAGCGCACGACGAATCGCACGCTGAGCTGCTTGGTCTCTTTAGGACGTTTGAAGAGGTTTTCCAACCCCTAACAGGGCGCTCGGTCAAGAAACACCGGCTGCCCATTCCCGCAACACTACCACAGAAATCGGGCTTCTCAAAATTTACACACAAATCACAGCAAAAAAGGGCGCCCGGTTGGAGCGCCCTTTTCTTTAATTCAGACTGAAAAAGCTCAGTTGCCGGTGGCGTTCTCCACGTCCAGCGTCACGCCCGGCCCCATGGTCGAGCTCAGCGAGATCTTTTTCATGTAGGTGCCTTTGGCGCCCGAGGGCTTGGCTTTCTGAACGGCTTCCACGAAGGCGCGCACGTTTTCAACCAGCTTGGCTTCGTCGAACGAGGCTTTGCCCAGGCCAGCGTGAACCACGCCACCTTTTTCAGCTTTGAACTGAACTTCGCCGCCCTTGGCTGCTTCAACAGCTGCCTTGACGTCCATGGTCACGGTGCCAACCTTCGGGTTCGGCATCAGGTTGCGCGGGCCCAGAACTTTACCCAGGCGACCAACAACGGGCATCATGTCCGGAGTGGCGATGCAGCGATCAAACTCGATGGTGCCGCCCTGAATGGTTTCCATCAGGTCTTCGGCGCCCACGATGTCTGCACCAGCAGCCTGAGCTTCTTCAGCTTTCGGGCCGCGAGCGAAAACAGCAACGCGCATGGTTTTGCCGGTGCCGTTCGGCAGGCCGATTACGCCACGGACCATCTGGTCGGCGTGACGGGTGTCAACACCCAGAGCCAGTGCAATCTCGATGGTTTCATCGAACTTTGCTTTGGCGTTGCCCTTAACCAGTGCAACAGCCTCTTCAACGGTCAGGTTGTCTTTGCCGGCGAAGGCTTCGCGTGCGGCAGCGGTACGTTTACCCAGTTTTGCCATCTTACTTCACCTCAATGCCCATAGAGCGGGCCGAGCCCAGGATGATCTGCATCGCAGCGTCGATGTCGTTTGCGTTCAGATCTTTCATTTTTGCTTCGGCGATTTCTTTCACCTGAGCAGCAGTGACCGAACCAACGGTTTCGCGGCCGGGGTTGTTTGCACCCGACTTAAGACCAGCAGCTTTGATCAGGAAATACGACGCGGGGGGCGTCTTGATGTCCATCGAGAAGGACTTATCCTGATAATAGGTAATCACGGTCGGGCACGGTGCGCCGGGCTCCAGATCCTGTGTCTTAGCGTTGAACGCCTTACAGAATTCCATGATGTTGATGCCGCGCTGACCCAGTGCGGGGCCGACGGGCGGGCTGGGGTTGGCTTGACCTGCAGGAACCTGCAGTTTCATCGTGCCAGCTAGTTTCTTAGCCATTTGGCTTCTCCTTTAACAACAGCTCGGGGACGCGTCCCTTTGCCTTCTTATTGCCGCGGTCTGGATTGGTGATCGCGATCACCGCCCCTCCCACGTTCTCAACACGTCAGCCCTGCTTCGAGACCTGCGTGTAATCCAGTTCGACCGGGGTTTCCCGGCCAAAGATCGACACAGCAACCTTCAGGCGCTGGCCTTCTTCGTCCACATGCTCGACCAGACCGTCGAAGCCTTCGAAGGCACCGTCGACGACAGAAACCTTCTCGCCGATTTCGAAGCTGATCAGCAGCTTCGGTGCTTCGGCGCCTTCTTCGACGCGGCCCAGGATGCCCTGAACTTCGGCGTCACGCATCGGCATCGGGCGGCCTTGCGGGCCCAAGAAACCGGTCACGCGGTTGATCGAAGTGATCAGGTGATAGCCTTCGTCCGACATTTCCATGTGGACAAGCACGTAACCCGGCATGAAGCGACGCTCGGTCGGGACTTTCTTGCCGCGACGCACTTCGATGACCTCTTCGGTCGGCACCAGTACTTCGTCGATCTGGTCCTCAAGACCTTTTTCTTCGACCGAAGCACGGATTGCTTCTGCGATCTTCTTTTCGAAGTTCGACAGCACGCTTACCGAATACCACCGTTTCGCCATGTCAGCCTCTGCATTCCTGCGCCCCGAAGGGACATTTCAAATTCTGTTTCCGGGAACAAAAAATCGGCGTGCAACTTGATTCGCCGCACGCCCGTCCCGAAGTGATGCCCGAACTACCCCTGAAACACGCTCATTTCAAGGGCAAAGACGGTGTGTTAGCCGAAGTAGCCCAGCACTGCTGACAGACCGCTGCGGATGCCAAGATCCACAAGCGAAAAGAACAATGCCGTAAGAGCGGCCAGCACGAAGACCATGCCGGTGGTCAAAAGAACCTCACGGCGGGTCGGCCAGGTGACTTTGGACACCTCGGCGCGCACTTGCTGGATGAATTGCAACGGATTGGTCATCTGTTCTCGGCCTTTCATATGATAGGCGGTCAATTACGCAATGCGCACGGGGTTTTCAAGCCTTGTGCGTCAAACCACGCCTAAAAGCCCCAAAGCAACGATAATTACCAGCGCGCCCGCCGCAATTTCCAGCATCGGAACAGCGCGAGCGGCCATGCTGCCACCACCTTGAAGAATCCCCGCCAACAGCCCGCCACGCAGACCCACGGCCACCAAGGCGGTGAATACGGTCACGCTGGCGGTACCAAGCGCCATGGCCGCTACGCCAAGAATGCCCTGCCACACCAATCCCATCTGCCATGTCAGCACCAGAAGGAATAGCGCACCAGTACAGGGTCGAATGGCGACCCCTGCAATCAGGACAGCCAGCTCGCGCCAGTTCCCAGCGGCTTCCACATCATGCAGGCCCGGTGCATGGGCGTGGCCGCAGTCGTGGCAATGGGTGTGTCCGTGGTGATGCTCGTGGTCGTGGTCGTGCGACGGCGTCTGTGCTCGGGTCACACGCAACAGCTTCCGTGCCCCGCGTAGCAGCAGATAGAGGCCAATTAACGCAATGGCCGCATAGCTCGCATCGGCAAACCAATCCTCGGCCAGTCCGACCATTTGCTGGCGTGTCAGGTTCAGGACCAGCACACCGGCAAACACCAGCACGATGGCGCTGAGCCCCTGCGCGAGCGAAGACAGCAGCGCCACCAGAGACATCCGCCACATGGTCGCCTTCGAGGCCAAAGAATAGCCCCCGATCAACACCTTGCCATGCCCCGGCCCAACCGCGTGAAAGAACCCATAGGAAAAGCAGATCGCCAGCAGCGCGGCCAGCGCGCCCGGCTCCCCTGCCCTCAGCGCGCGCAGTCCCCGCGCCATCGAGGTCTGCACCTGCCGCTGCCAATCCGCCGCCCAAGCCGACACACCATCCAGCGCGCCGGTGGCCCAAAGCGCAACGCCGACCACCAGTATCGCAAGCGACAGGATCGAGATTACTCGGAGCATGTCAGCAGCAGTTGATCGGCAAACAGGTCGCCCACCTCGGGATAGCTATCGTCCGAATACTCGACACTGTCCGGGCCATAGAGCAGGCTTTCCACCTTGTCATAGGCAGCATTCAAATCGGCGGGTATGTGCTCGACTGTGCAGCCTTCGGGGCCTTTAACGGTGACCGGTAGACGCACATCGTAGGCAACGAAAAAAGTGGGGTCATAGATCTGCACCAACAGCGGTTCCGCCCCGACCGACACGCGGGTTTCCAGTGGGCGGATGTGCCAACTGATCACACGCCCGTCTTCGTACCGCATCCCGTGTTCGACCGGACCAAGCAGCGCAACGTCGGAACCCTTGTCTTGCAGATACAGATCCCCCGGAAATCCTGCCGCCCAGTCTACATCCTGCCCTGCATAGGCATCCAGCGCGGCTTGCTCGGGCGTGCCATCCCCATCAGCATCCAAGCCGTTATCTTCGACCAGCAGCAGGGAATAGAACTCGTCATAGGCCCAGAACACACGCACTGCAGCCAGTTGCCCCGCATCGTCGAACAGCAGATTCGCTCCGGCATCAATAAAGACGTGCGGATGGCTGGCCAAAGGCAGTGCCGTGGCTGCAATGATCGGTATAGACAGAAGGGTCGGGCGCAATGATCTCATACCACGGATGTAGCGCGGACAATGCACAGCGACAACAGCCGCCGGATCGTTAAGCGGGGCATCGCTGGGTCATCAATTTTCTGAAGGTGGTGGCAGGGGCACCAGGGTTCGAACCCGGGACCTACGGTTTTGGAGACCGTCGCTCTACCAACTGAGCTATACCCCTATGACCGAGACAGCGATTATGCCAGCACGCCGGGATTATCAAGAGCTTTCATTGACATTTTTGGTGCTATCTTTCACCTAACCCCAAAAACAGGCCCCACGAATGACCGATCCGGCAATATTCAAAGACACCCCATGGAAAGCGCTCGATCCTGCATTGCTGATGCAGGCTTCGACGGTGCCGACCATGTTGGCGCCAGAAGAACAACAGTTCTATTTCTGGGCCACGTCTGAATGGATGCAGGGCGATGGTGCCGTCGTTGATCTGGGATGCTTTGCTGGTGGGTCAACAGCCCGGTTGGCAGCCGGTCACCAGCACGCTGGCCACACAGGCCTGATCCATGCTTATGATCGGTTCCGTGCGAATGAAGAAGTAAAGGCCCACATCCTTTATGCGCAGGGCATCGCCCCCTTTGATGGCAGCAACATTCTGGATCTGGCAATTGACCTTCTGACGCCATGGACCGAGCGTACCTCGCTTTACCCAGGCCAGATCGAAACCCAATCCTGGGAAAATGGCCCGATCGAGATCTTGGTGATGGACGCGTCGAAAACCGTTCAGAACATGGATACGATGTCGCGCGTTTTCTTTCCGTCTCTGATCCCCGGTCAATCACTGGTCGTGCAGCAGGACTATCTGTTCTGGCGCCTGCCGTGGATCGCCATCCAGATGGAGCTTTTGGCGGACTATTTTACCCCGGTGGCCTGCGTTCCGGGACACACGATGGTTTTCCTGAACACCAAACAGATTGATGACGCTGCGCTGGATCGGGCGGCCGTCGCCCCGATTGCCCATGACGAGCGCCTTCGCCTGTTGCGACGTGCACGCCGCCGCATGATCGAAGCCGGTTTCGATGTCGTAAAACCCATGGCCGAACAGATCTGGACGCTGGAAAAGCACCCAGATGCCGACCGCGCCAAACACTTCGTTCGGAAGTTTTAAGGGTATATCAGTCGAGGCCCAGATGGCGCCCACACAGCGGCGTCCATATCGCGAGATTTGGGTGGGCTATGCTGGAACCGGCTCTAGTGTCAGAACAAGTTCACCTGACCTGTATCTTCCCGTTTGCAGGAAACCTGGCTGTTTAACGTTCGGGTATTGCTCTGCCCAATCCCGGTAGCGATCGTTGGTTACAATCTGGCATTTGTATTTGAGGGCAGCGCGAAGAATCTCTTGATCCGCAATCGTACCTTTGGGCACGACGGTTACTAAACCTCGGGGCAGGCCTAACACTTTTTCAAACTCACGGTCGCCCAAGTATCTGCCCACCAAAAGATAACCAGCATTCGCATCGAAAAAGATATGCGGTGCGTATCCGAGTTCCTGTAGACGATGCGCAACATCGCAAAGAGGCTCTGGATCGGGGGTGTTATTTTTCCAATACAGCACATTCGAACCATCAACGACGACCCGTGTTGTCGCGCGGGATGCCCGCCCAATTCGAGGTGCCAGAAGCTTCAGAAGCAGAAACAAACTTGCAGCACATACAGAGGCTGCAAGGATCAGAAAATCTGACCAGTCGGAATGAAATAGTGTGGCGACGGTGAAAAGGCCGGAAAACACCACGACGCTATAGAGAAAAATCAATACGAGTTTCTGCACAATCTTGTCCGACTTAACTTTAACCTGACACGCTTAAATTGAAGTGCCGGTAAGAAATCAACAGTGGTGCATCAGGTATTTGCGAAAACAACGCAAGTACACGCGCCTGTGGACGCCCCGTCAATGATCTACATTCTTAGCTCGGGATTTGCTGTGTGAGTTGCCTGCTGCAAAAGCAAAAAGGCCTCCCACACGGGAGGCCTTTTCATATCTTCTGTATCTCTAGGCTCTCGCACTAAGAACGCTGGGCGTTCTTAGTCGATGATCTTCGAGACAACACCCGAACCAACGGTACGGCCGCCTTCACGGATAGCGAAGCGCAGCTTCTCTTCCATGGCGATCGGAGCGATCAGTTCAACGTTGAACTTCAGGTTGTCGCCCGGCATGACCATTTCGGTGCCAGCAGGCAGCTCAACAGTACCGGTCACGTCGGTGGTACGGAAGTAGAACTGCGGACGGTAGTTCGCGAAGAACGGCGTGTGACGGCCGCCCTCTTCCTTGGTCAGGATATAGACCTCGGCTTCGAACTTGGTGTGCGGGTTAACCGAACCCGGCTTACACAGAACCTGGCCACGCTCAACAGCTTCACGGTCGATACCGCGCAGCAGAACGCCAACGTTGTCGCCTGCTTCACCGCGATCAAGCAGCTTGCGGAACATTTCAACACCGGTACAGGTGGTGGTCTGAGTGTCTTTGATACCAACGATCTCGATGGTGTCGCCAACATTCACTACGCCACGCTCAACACGGCCGGTCACAACAGTACCGCGGCCCGAGATCGAGAACACGTCTTCGATCGGCAGCAGGAAGTCGCCGTCAACCGGACGATCCGGGGTCGGGATGTACTCGTCCACAGCAGCCATCAGCTCGCGGATTTTGTCTTCACCGATTGCGTTGTCACGGCCTTCCATGGCGGCCAGCGCGGAACCCGCGATGATCGGCATGTCGTCGCCCGGGAAGTCGTATTCGTTCATCAGTTCACGAACTTCCATCTCAACCAGCTCGAGCAGCTCTTCGTCGTCTACCTGGTCAACTTTGTTCATGAAAACAACCAGTGCAGGAACGCCAACCTGACGTGCCAGCAGGATGTGCTCGCGGGTCTGAGGCATGGGGCCATCAGCTGCGTTCACAACCAGAATGCCGCCGTCCATCTGGGCCGCACCGGTGATCATGTTCTTGACGTAGTCGGCGTGGCCGGGGCAGTCAACGTGCGCATAGTGACGGTTCTCGGTCTCGTACTCAACGTGAGCAGTCGAGATGGTGATGCCGCGAGCTTTCTCTTCCGGCGCACCGTCGATCTCGTCGTATGCTTTGAAGTCACCAAAGAATTTGGTGATAGCAGCCGTCAGCGTCGTCTTGCCGTGGTCAACGTGACCGATCGTGCCGATGTTAACGTGCGGTTTACCGCGTTCAAACTTTTCCTTAGCCATGAGCACTACGCCTCGTGTCTGGGGGGGTCACTGACCCCGTGGTTCAATATCGCGCGCTAGCTAAAGCTTTGGCGAAAGAAAATCAAGGCTTGCGTGCGTTCCGGGGCAAGGAAATGTTACAATCCCGCGACAACAAAACGCGTCATCTGTTTTTTCGTCGGATTGCCAATGACTTGGCCATCCACACCGAGAAGTGCCTACTCTGTCCGCGACCATGGCTTTTTATCAGGCGCAACTATGCTGGACGAATGGTTACCCTGGCCACCACAAGCCGTCTGTAGATCCCGCCACGTTTGCGCATCCAGAATCGTATCATAATCGCGGTTCGGATCGACCGCTGCCTGCGCGGCTGAAATACGATCTGCCATCTGCGGATGCGAGGCAAGATGAGCCACGATCCCCTCGGCATCCCCGTGTTCTTCGTACAAACGCTCAAAGAACGTGCCCAGCGCCACGGGCGAGATATTCGCCTTTTCAAGCAGCTCGTGGGCATAGTCATCGGCCCGTGCCTCGGCCGCCTGACTGTAGGACGCATTGATCAGCTGATTGGCAATGAACAGGGCGACGGTGCCGCCCGCGAAATCCCCGAACAGAAGCCCCAGCACCCCAAGCGACCCGGCTGATCGCAGCGCATCGCGGGTTGGGTCGCGATAGACTACATGCCCGATCTCGTGCGCAAGAACGGCGGCAACCTCGTCGGGGCCATTCGCCTCTTCCAAAAGCCCCCGGAAGAAGACAAGTCGCCCGCCGGGTAAGGCAAAGGCGTTGACCATCGGGTGGTCCAGAATGTGAATCTGAACATCATAGGGCAGGTCCGCATCCGGGTTCAGCCGCGTGTACATGGCTTGCATCGCGGCTGAACCCACCGGGTCATCACAAATCCTAAGTCGATCCTCGAACCCGGTCTGGGAAAGCGCGGTTCGGATCTGTTCAAATGTGGTGTCGCCCAGTGCCTTTTCGCCCTCGGGCGGCAGGATCTCGGCCAGCTGGGTCGCCATAAGCGGGACCAGAAGGAAGATGATCGCGGCGACCGACGCCACGGCCCCACCTGCCCACAGCGCCACTTTGGACAGGGGTGTTGCACGGTCGCGCTTGCGCAGCGATCTGGCGTGTTGCGTCACGAATTTCTGTGCCGCCTGATCCGTCAAATAGAGGCGTGTAAGTGGGTCACCTTTGCGCGACAACACCATGACGCGCCGGTCAGCCTGATCGGGCAATCGACGCAGATTGTTCCAGTTCCAAGTGACCTGTTCACCGCTGGGCATCCCCAAAACCAGCGCCTCTGGGTGAAAGGCGACCTGCACGCGGGTCAGATGGGCGCGTTCGCCTTGTGCCAGATCAGCAAAGACCCAATCCACGTCCTGCCCCGTCATATCGCAGCCCCCACATCCAGAGCGTCGGCAAAGCCTTCAGCCTCGGCAAACTCATCTCGGTCGCGTTGGATGATCTGCGCGACGTTCTGCGTGTTCACGATTTCGGTCACTTCGGCAAAGTGTTCCGCCAAGGGCAAAGTGATCCATGCGTGGGTTATGGCGCGAGTCAGCGTGAGAAGCAGGAAATAGGCCATTAGTGCGACCGGCAGAAAGGCCGTACCGCCACTTTCCAGCAGGTCTAGGTTAATGTTCTCGATATCCGCGGTCCCGGCTATAAACGCGAACACCATGAGCAGGGCAAAAAACAGGCCAAACAGGACAATGTTCAACACCAGCCCGCCCAGCGCATAGATCCCGATGATCCGCAAAGGGCGCGGCTTGGCCGTGAACTGCATCTCGCCCAGTTGCTTGGCATCGGTCATGCGCTTGAAGCTTTCAGCCCGCCAATAGGCCAGCCCATAGATAAGCCACGACCCGGACAACACAAACAGCACTATCCAAGCTGGGTTTTCGTAGAGATAAAGCATCAGCCCGGCGATCGCGCCCAAACCGATGGCATAGTATACATGCCGCATCGCGCCAAACAGCAGCCCTTTTGAGCCACCCTGAACAAAGCGCTGATCGCCGTAGAACGTGCGCGAGACCCGGTATTTTTCCAGCCAAAGCGTGGTCAGCGGCCACGTTAGGCCCAGCGTGCAGATCGTCAGGGCCCAGTGGATCATCGACCGCCAGCTATACCCCCACGCCCCGGGCTCTAGCCCAAAGCGGATGCCGCGCCAACGGGTGCGGGCCAGAATATAGCGACGCGCGCGATACTGGGCGAAAAAGATGATCGGGGTCAGACCCAAAAAGCTAAGCGCATAGGCGGCGAAGTTGGCATTGAGCAGCGCAAAGCTGAAATACATCAGGATCAGGTTCACGACCCCGATGTAAAAGGCCATGAAGACCACCGCGACCAGAAAGCCCAGCAGCTTTTCTAGCGGATCGCCCACATATTCCAGCGGCGCGCCACCGGGTCGAATGGCGCTCCAGTAATACCGGCGCAATCGGGTCTTGGCCCAGAAACGATAGAACCCAAGGGTCAGAACCGTCAGGATGCTGGTGCGCAGGGCCAGCCAGAAGACTGGCCCCTTTTCACCCGCATATGAAATCGTCAGAGAACTGGGAGGCACACCGGATCACTCGAACTTGTTGTTGCGCGGGAAGCCGTGCGGCGGTGCTTTACCAACGCCGGCGCGTTTACCCAACCACGGCGACATATCGCTTTCGGTGCGGGTGCGGTCCCCAGTGGCGGGCCAGGACAGGCCCTCTTCCAGATTGAAGGTCTTCACATCCGACAGACCGCCATCCAGCTCCAGGATCCCTTGCTTGCCACGGGCCGAGTTGTACTTCTGCAACCGAACACCCTTGCCGCGCGTCATCTCGTTGATCTCGGCAATCGGGAAGACCAGCAGGCGCCGGTTTTCCGAGATAATCGCCAAGTGATCCCCCGTGACGGGCGCACAGATTTTTGCGGTCGCGTCACCTACGTTTAGCACCTGCTTGCCGTTCTTGGTCTGGGCCAGAACATCGCTTTCATTGACGATGAACCCGTTGCCCTCGTTCGAGGCGACCAACAGCTTGCGGTCTGGTTGATGGATGAACAGATCCACGATCTCGGCCTCGTTCGGCAGGTCGACCATCAAGCGCAGAGGTTCGCCCATGCCGCGCCCACCCGGTAGGTTGGCACAGGAAATGGTGAAGAACTTGCCGTTTGAATCGAAAGCCAACAGACGATCGGTGGTTTCAGCGTGGAACACGAAACGCGGACCGTCGCCATCGCGGAATTTCAACTCGCGGGTCAGGTCGATATGGCCCGACATGGCGCGAATCCAGCCCATCTGCGAGCAGACCACGGTGATCGGCTCGCGCTCGATCATGGCTTCCAGCGGCACCTCTTCGACCTCGCCTGCTTCGGCGAACTGGGTGCGACGTGCGCCCCCTTCGAAGTCCTTGCCAAACAGCTTTTTCGATTCTTTCAGCTGCTCGGAAATCTTGCTCCATTGCAGGTCTTCGCTGTCCAGAAGATCCTCAAGCGATGCACGCTCTTCCATCAGCTTGTCCCGCTCGCGCACCAGCTCGATTTCTTCAAGGCGGCGCAAGCTGCGCAGGCGCATGTTCAGGATCGCATCGGCCTGCACCTCGGACAGCTCGCCATCCCCCGGTGCGGGGCTGACATAGTCATCTTCCGACATGGCACGGACATGTTCGATGCCCCAGTCCTCGCGCATCAGGGCGGCTTTGGGGTCGTCATCATAGCGGATAATGTCGATCACGCGGTCAAGGTTCAGGAAAGCAACGATGAAACCTTCCAGCACCTCAAGACGGTGGTCAATCTTGTCCATACGGTGACGCGAGCGGCGCCCCAGCACATCACGGCGGTGATCAAGGAAGGCGCGCAGCACTTCCTTCATAGAACAGACCTTCGGCGTCACCCCGTCGATCAGCACGTTCATGTTCAAACTGAACCGCGTTTCTAGGTCCGAGTTGCGATACATCAGCCCCATCAGCAGCTCGGGATCGACATTCTTGGATTTGGGCTCCAAGACGATGCGCACATCATCGGCGCTTTCATCGCGAATATCACCCAGAATCGGAACCTTCTTGGTCTGGATCAGCTCGGCAATCTTCTCGATCAGTTTGGATTTCTGAACCTGATAGGGAATCTCGGTCACGATGATCTGCCATTGGCCACGGCCCAGATCCTCGATCTCGTGCTTGCAGCGCAGACGGAACGAGCCACGGCCCGTGCGATAGGCGTTGGCGATGCTATCCTTGGGTTCGACAATCACGCCGCCCGTCGGAAAATCCGGGCCGGGCACATAGTTCAGAAGCGTGTCGTCCCGCGCGTCCGGCGTCTTGATCAGATGCAGGCAGGCGTCGATCAGTTCCGAGATGTTATGCGGCGGGATGTTGGTCGCCATCCCCACGGCAATGCCCGATGAACCGTTGGCCAACAGATTCGGAAACTCTGCCGGTAAAACAACCGGCTCGGTCAGGCGACCATCATAGTTATCGCGATAGTCGACGGCATTCTCGTCCAACCCTTGCAACATCGCCTCGGCGACAAAGGTCATACGCGCTTCTGTATAGCGGCTGGCAGCTGGGTTATCTCCGTCGATATTCCCGAAGTTCCCCTGCCCGTCGACCAGCGGATAACGCACCGCAAAATCCTGTGCCAAACGCGCCATCGCGTCATAGATCGCGGCGTCCCCATGCGGGTGGAAGTCGCCCATCGTATCGCCAGAAATTTTTGCCGATTTCAGGAACTTACCGTTCGATACCAGCTTCAGACGGCTCATCGCATAAAGGATACGACGGTGCACCGGTTTCAAACCATCGCGTGCATCGGGCAAAGCACGGTGCATGATCGTCGACAGCGCATAGGTCAGATAACGATCACCAATGGCACGGCGCAGCGGTTCGGCCAGCTCGTTGCCATTGCTCTCGGGATTGTCAGTTACATCATTCATGCGTTTGGTGTATCCTTGAGGACGACTCGCGTAAAGCTGCCAAGCGGGTTTCCGGGGGAAATTCATATTACATTCCCCGCGATATTTTTGATTACGAGATGTTAACTGGTGACGATTTAAGGGGGATACTATGGGTATTATTCGAATGTCGTTATTAACGGCTGGCGTGATGGGCGCTGCCATGATGCATTACGGTCGAGACACCGGTCTGCCAACCGATCGGATCGGCCGCGAACCAAGCGTTCCGCAAGACAGCATCATTGCCGTGTCTGCCAAGCTTGCCGAAACTCCTGAAACTGCTGTGGTTCCTGTTTTGGCCACCGCACCAAGTGCTACCGTGCCTGACACATCAAATTCCGCCACTGGCATGGTGATCAAAGCCGCTGCTGTTACTGGCGATCCGTCCAGCCCTGCCGCGCAGGCAGAGGCGGCCGCGCGCCTAATGGCGGCCAGCGCGCCAGCCCCGATCATTCCTGAACCTGAAGCGACTGCAGACAACACCGGGTTCCCCACCCTTTTTGTCAGCGGCAGCACGGTGAACATGCGTGGCGGTCCCTCGACCGGGCATGGTGTGGTCAGCAAACTAACCCGCGGCACCGAGGTGATTGAAACCGGCCAGACCGACGATGGCTGGAGCCAGATCAAAGTGGTCGACACCGGCAAGCGCGGGTTCATTGCATCGAGATTCCTGAAGCCGCAACTCTGATAAGCGGTCCCTTCCTCATGAGTTCCACTAGGCGCCCTTTGTGGCGCCTCTTTTTTTGTTGACCCCCGCAGTGGCCAACCCGTACCCATTCCGGGCGAGCCAGGAGACACACATGACCCAGAAATCCATCCTAATCACCGGATGTTCCTCCGGTATTGGCTATGACGCGGCGCACACGCTGGCCAACCGTGGTTGGCGCGTCTTTGCCACCTGCCGCAAGGAAGAAGATTGCGAACAGCTGCGCGGCGAGGGGCTGGAAAGCCTTCGTCTGGACCACGCGGACGAGGCCAGCATGGATGCCGCCGTCGCCGAGATCCTGTCGCGCACCGGTGGCACGCTGGACGCGCTGTTCAACAACGGTGCCTATGCCATCCCCGGCGCGGTCGAGGATCTGCCCACCGACGCCCTACGCACCATTTTTGAGACCAATTTCTTCGGCTATCACCACCTGACCCGACTGCTCCTGCCCGTGATGCGCAAGCAGGGGCACGGACGGGTGATCCACAACTCGTCCGTTCTGGGCTTTGCCGCGCTGCCATGGCGCGGGGCTTATGTCTCGACCAAGTTCGCACTGGAAGGACTGATGGATACGTTGCGCCTTGAGATGCGCGGCATGCCGATTGACATCATCCTGATCGAACCCGGCCCCGTCACGACAAAGATCCGCGAAAACGCCCAACCGCATTTCGAGCGTTGGATCGACTGGGAAAACAGCCCGCGCCGGAACCTCTATGCCAAACTGCGCGAACGTCTGTATGACGACAGCGGCGATCTGGACACGTTCGAACTGCCCCCGTCTGCAGTGACGAAGAAGCTGATCCACGCGCTAGAGCACCCTAAGCCCAAACCGCGTTATTACGTCACCACGGCCACCTACATCGCGGGCGTTGCCAAGCGCATCCTGTCCACGCGTGTGGGGGATCGGCTGACGCCTAACGGCTAAGTGCGCCCAAATGCCCCTCGCAAAGCGGGGGAAATAGGGCTATCTGACACCCGAAACCAAGGAAAGAAAGATCATGGCCGACGATCCCCTGTTCATACTCGTAGTGCTGTCCTGCGCTGCCGTTCTGGTCATCCTGATGCTGGGCATCGGGTCGTTTGGCGTCGGGGGCAAAGTGGCCCACAAACATTCGAACCGATTGATGCGTTGGCGGATCGGGGCACAGGCTGTGGCCATTGCGTTGATCTTGCTGTTCGTCTGGCTGCGTGGAGGAAACTGATGGTAGTTCTGAACAAGATTTACACGCGGACCGGCGACAAGGGCGAAACCGCCTTGGGTGATGGCTCGCGCCGTCCGAAGCATGACGCGCGGGTGGAAGCCTATGGCACCGTGGACGAAACCAACGCGACCATCGGGATGGCACGACTGCACGCCGATGGCGACATGGACGCCGCACTAGCCCGCATTCAGAACGACCTGTTTGATCTGGGCGCAGACCTCTGCCGCCCTGACATGGCGAAAGACGCCGAGTCCGAATACCCACCGCTGCGTATGGCGCAAGAACAGGTGGACCGTCTGGAAGCCGAAATCGACGTGATGAACAAGGCGCTGGAACCGCTGCGAAGCTTCATCCTGCCCGGAGGCTCGGCCCTCGCCGCCCACCTGCATCTGTCGCGCACGGTGTCTCGCCGCGCTGAACGTCTGGCGACCGATCTGGCCACCCAAGAAGACGTGAACCCGGTCGCGGTCAAATACCTGAACCGCCTGTCCGACTGGTGCTTCGTCGCCGCCCGCGTCTCGAACGACGGCGGCAAAGCCGATGTGCTGTGGGTTCCAGGCGCGAACCGCTGAAAGCAGTGCAATGCCCAATGGGCATTGTGCTGACCGAAAGGGCGAATCGTTAGTCGTTTGCCTGTACAGGTGCCCAGATTTCGTAGGCCATAGCCTCGGGTGTATTGCGGTCATCATGAGGATAACGCTCGAACACCGCGCCTTCGCGTGGGGCCATCGCCTTTGCTGGCATCAGCTCACTGAACACACGATCAAACTGACGCGGCAGGTCTGAGACGGGCCCAAAGGTGCGCAGGACCAGATAATCACCTTCGGACAGGGTGACATGACAACAACCAGCTGGCAGAGCTTCCACGGTTGATGGCACCTCAAGCCCCACGGCATAGTCGAACTCCCCAGTTGGGGTCATCCCATACGATACCCCATAAAATGCACCTTCAATCACGTTCTCGATCTCGGGCGGGTCGGAAAAGAATTGCTGCCAAAGACCCGGGATCTGGTTGCGCGTTTCCATCGAATACCTGCCCGATCGCCCTGCGATGATACGGGATGGCGCGTGAACAAGTTCGATGATTTCAGACTGTGCCATTGCGGACCTCCTGTGATTCCCCATTCAGGATGCCTTTCCCTAAGCGCCATGGCAAACTCCTTGACCCGGCAACATTCTTGCAAAGAATCCCCGTCAAAACGAAAGAACGCGACGTCTGCGGACCCGGACGTGACGATTTTGCTCTGTTTTCATTTGCAGCATTTCGTTAAACGTGTCGCGAGAGCATTACCGCCCCTTGTGGGCATAACTGGGAGATACCGCTGATGAAGGTGCTTGTGCCTGTGAAGCGCGTGATCGACTACAACGTGAAGGTTCGTGTGAAAGCGGACGGATCCGGTGTCGATCTTGCCAACGTAAAAATGTCGATGAACCCCTTTGACGAGATCGCCGTCGAAGAGGCCATCCGCCTGAAAGAAGCCGGCAAAGCTGACGAGATCGTCGTCGTGTCCATCGGCGTGAAGCAGGCTCAGGAAACGCTGCGCACGGCTTTGGCCATGGGTGCAGACCGCGCCATTCTGGTGAACGCCGCTGAAGATGTGCACCAAGACATCGAGCCGCTGGCCGTTGCCAAGATCCTGGCCAAAGTTGTTGAAGAAGAGCAGCCGGGCATCGTTCTGGCGGGCAAGCAAGCCATCGACAACGACATGAACGCTACCGGCCAGATGCTGTCGGCCCTGCTGGGCTGGTCGCAAGGCACCTTTGCGTCCGAGCTGGACATCGATGGCGACAACGCCGTTGTGACCCGCGAAGTAGACGGCGGTCTGCAGACCATCAAGGTTTCGATGCCCACCATCATTACCGTTGACCTGCGCCTGAACGAGCCGCGCTATGCGTCGCTGCCGAACATCATGAAAGCCAAGAAGAAGCCGCTGGACGAAAAGACCCCGGCTGATTACGGCGTTGACGTGACCCCGCGCCTCGAGATCGTGAAGACCTCGGAGCCGGCAGAACGCGCCGCTGGCATCATCGTTGGCTCGGTTGACGAGCTTGTATCGAAACTCAAGGAAGCGGGGGCTGTATAATGGCTGTTCTACTTCTTGCTGAAGTTACCAATGGTGAACTGGCGCTGGACGCCACCGCCAAGGCTGTTACCGCTGCGAAAGCTCTGGGTGACGTAACCGTTCTGGCCGCTGGCGCATCTGCCGCCGCTGCCGGTGAAGCCGCTGCCAAGATCGACGGCGTGGCCAAGGTTCTGGTTGCTGAAGACGCATCGCTGGGTCACCGCCTGGCCGAACCGACCGCAGCCCTGATCGTATCGCTGGCTGGCGATTACGAACACATTGTTGCTCCGGCCACTACCGACGCCAAAAACGTTATGCCGCGCGTTGCCGCGCTGCTGGACGTGATGGTTCTGTCGGACGTGACCGCTGTTGTAGACGGCGCGACCTTTGAGCGCCCGATCTATGCTGGCAACGCCATGCAAACCGTCAAGTCGTCGGACGCCAAGAAGGTCATCACCTTCCGGACGTCGACCTTTGACGTCGCTGGCGAAGGTGGTTCAGCTGCCGTTGAGGCCATCAGCGCTGCAGACAACCCCGGCCTGTCGGAATGGGTTGAAGACAAAGTTGCCGCAAGCGACCGCCCCGAGCTGACCTCGGCTGGCGTTGTTGTTTCGGGTGGCCGTGGCGTTGGCTCGGAAGACGACTTCGCTCTGATCGAGAAACTGGCTGACAAGCTGGGCGCCGCTGTTGGTGCATCGCGTGCAGCAGTTGACTCGGGCTATGCCCCGAACGACCTGCAAGTTGGTCAGACCGGTAAGGTTGTTGCTCCGGAACTGTACATCGCCGTGGGTATCTCGGGCGCCATCCAGCACTTGGCTGGTATGAAGGACTCGAAGATCATCGTTGCGATCAACAAAGACGAAGAAGCGCCGATCTTCCAGGTTGCCGATTTCGGCCTTGTTGCCGACCTGTTCGAAGCTGTGCCGGCCCTGACCGACGCTGTCTAATCGGACATCGCATGAGACACGAAAGGCCCGCCTGTTTGGCGGGCCTTTTCTTTTTAAAGCCTGTGGTTCGATAGGCTGTCCAACAGCTTCCTCGCCGCCCGTTCATGTGCCAGCGTGCCCAGCATCATATGGGCGGCAGCGACGTCCATCTCGGAATGCACAAGCCCCTGTTGCCCGACTGCAATCTCGTCAGGTGTCAGCACGACTTCGACCAGATCACGCACAAAGGGGCGCACATCCTCGACCATGTCACGATCCACGAACAGAGGGTCCGACCCCAATGCATCATTTGCCTGATCCCCGATCGAATGGTCCGACATCCAGACCAGCGTCGCGCGCTTGTCCAGCCGCGACAGCAAACCTTTCATGCGCCCAACCCATGCCTGCTTCAGTTCTTTCCGCACCACGTCAAACCGTTGCCCGCAGGTGGATTGCAGCGCGCCCAGAAGATGTCGCGTAAAGTGGTAATCCGTGAAATCCAGCTCGGGATAAAGGTATTTCAACATGCTTGAAGCGCGAAGAAAACGGTCGTTCCGGCGCGGGTGGACCGCGTAGAACCGATTGGAAAGGTTCTGAGCACCCGGCAGCTGAATCACGATGTCTGTGGCACTATTACATAGCTTCAACAGCATCGGATCATGCAAAAACACGTCCAGCCCTGCATTCGGGCAGCCGAAATTCACCACCACACGCCCCAGATCAGCCTCAAGCAATTCGGGATAGGGATGTTCCATGAACCGGCCATAGGTTTCGGTTCCACCTAAGACCGCCACATAGGGCCCACTCAGATCGCGTTTTGGACCCCGGAACAGAATTTTCGACGTTTTGTAGCGGCATGGAAAATAGTCCAACGCCCCTTTGCCAAGAATGTCATATGCCATGCCACCCACTCCTTTTTATTCACCCGAAAAGCAGTGTCGGCCCAAAGTCTTGTCAATTTGCTAATCCTAAAATGCGCGATGTTTCCTTCAAACCCGCTTAACCCTTGCACCTGCATCCGCGCGGCGCATAGTCTGTTCATAACCAGACGTAACGCAGGGTCATGCCTATGCGGCGTGACCAGAAGGAATGACATATGAGCATCGAGACAGTGGGCGTTGTTGGCGCCGGGCAAATGGGTAACGGCATCGCGCATGTTCTGGCCCTTGCCGGATACGAGGTTCGCCTGAACGACATCAGCCAAGACAGTCTGGATGCCGCCATCTCTCGTATCTCCAAGAACATGGATCGTCAGGTCTCGCGCGAGCAAATCACGGCGCAAGAAATGGATGACGCGATGCGGCGGATCAGCACCACGTTGTCGCTGCCCGATCTTGGCCCGAGCGATCTGGTCATCGAAGCGGCATCGGAGAACGAATCCCTCAAAAAGCAGATCTTTGATACGCTTTTGCCGCATCTGTCGCCCGACACGATCCTGACCTCGAACACCTCTTCAATTTCGATCACACGTCTGGCCAGTGGCACTGACCGCCCGGAACGCTTCATGGGGTTCCATTTCATGAACCCGGTGCCCCTGATGAAACTGGTCGAGCTGATCCGCGGGATCGCGACCGACGAACCCACCTATCAGTCCTGTTTGGCCGTGGTGGAAAAGCTGGGCAAGACCGCCGCCAGCGCCGAGGATTATCCGGCCTTTATTGTGAACCGCATCCTGATTCCGATGATCAACGAAGCCTGCTATGCACTTTACGAGGGCGTCGGTTCGGTCTCGTCGATTGACGCATCGATGAAACTGGGTGCCAACCACCCGATGGGCCCGCTGGAGCTGGGTGACTTCATCGGATTGGACACCTGCTTGGCGATCATGAACGTGCTGCATGACGGGCTGGCGGACACCAAATACCGCCCCTGCCCGCTGCTTGTGAAGTATGTCGAGGCCGGATGGGTCGGGCGCAAGGCCGGACGCGGGTTCTATGACTATCGCGGCGAGGCGCCAGTCCCGACGAGATAAACAACCGTCAGTCCCAAAATCAAAAGGCCCCACTGGGGCCTTTTTTCATGTCACTTGTTTGCCAGTGCCAGCGTATGCGCCCGAAGCCATGTCATGAACCCGCGCGGGTCCGATTGCAGCGTGGCCATTTCCTCGTCCGTAAGTGCCTCACCCACCACAGGGGCAATCGGGCGATTGCAGCTTTTGACAATCTCGTGCAGCAAAAGTGCCTGACGCATCGTAGCGGACAGGCGGTTGGCCATCTGGTACCAGCGCGTGTTGGCGCCGGGGAAAAAGATCGGCACAACGCGTGCACCTGACCGGCGGATCAGCTGCGCTGTGAAAACGCTCCACTCCCGCTCGATCGCGGGTCCCATCAGGGTATCGGACGATGCAACCACACCTGACGGAAACAGGGTGATCAGCCCGCCCTGCTTCAAAAAGGCCATGGCCTCGGCTCGCATCTCGACCATTTTCTTTTGCGCATCGGGGTCATGCGGGAAAGGTACCGGGATCATGTAGGACGAGGCAACCTCGTCCAACCCATCCAGAACCGAGCGCGACAAAATGCGATAATCATTCCGACGACGGCCAATCATCTCGGCCAGCACCATTCCATCGGTCAGGCCGTGCGGGTGATTGGCCACCACTACGACCGGGCCTTCGGCGGGAATATTGGCAAGCTGGTCGTCCGGGGTCTGCACCTGCACCCCCATCACATCCAGACACGCCCCCCAGAAAGCCTGACCCTTGGGCGCGCCACGGCGTTCCAGCTTGCGCACCATGCGCAGGATTGTGAGTTTTCCGGTCACCCATTCAATCGTACGAATGATCAATCCCTGCAGAGGATTGTTGAACGAATTGGAATAGGTCAGGCTCCGCCGGTCGTATTGCTGAGCGACCGAAGCAGTCGGATCGGCCTGCGCCGTATGGGTCTCCGCTTCATGCGTCACGTTCGTTCACCTTTGCCCTTTGGTCGGGCTTACATGCCTTCGCCGAACTTGTCAGCCACCAGCGCCTCAAGCGCGTTCATCAGCTCGACCGCTTGCGGTCCAGATGTTTCGACCTGAATGCTTGTCCCTTGCGAGGCCGCCAGCATCAGCAGACCCATAATCGAATCTCCATCCGCGTCTAGTCCATCCTTGGACACACGCGCACGGGCATCATGATTTTCAACTGTGTCGACAAATTTAGCCGAGGCCCGCGCATGCAGACCTTTCACATTGATAATCTCAAGCTCTCGGTTCGTACTCATCGCGTGTCAATCCTCGCTCACATCAATGCAGTCAATATACTTTCGACCTGCGGCCAGTGCTTTCTGCGTCGAGGCTTCGACCGACAGATGGCGGGTTTTTGCCAGTTTCAGCAACATGGGAAGGTTCGCGCCATACAGGATCTTGCGGTCAGATTTGCAGCAGGCAGGAAGCGACAGATTGGCGGGTGACCCGCCGAACATGTCCACCACGATCACTACACCATCGCCCTGATCTACATTGTCCGCGGCGGCCGAGATCTCGGCCCGCTTGTCATCGCGATCACATTCTGCGGCTGTTGAAATAGCACGCATACCCGGCTGCTTGCCGACCACATGTTCGACCGCTGCCAGATATTCGTTTGCAAGCCCGCCATGCGCGACGATCACTATACCGATCACGCTAAACCCTCGATGTTGATGCCGCTGCTGTCCCGGCGCGGCGTTCCAATTCCCGGTGTCTAATTGACACCTGCCACCCCTTAGTTGCAAGCGACTTTGCTAAGTTTTCCGCTAGGGCAACAGAGCGATGTTGACCACCGGTGCAGCCAAACCCAATCGAAAGGTGTGCTTTGCCTTCCTCACCGAAGGCCGGGATCAAAAATTCGACCAGATTCTGCACCTGATCGAAGAACTGATTAAAGCGCGGATCCTGGGCGACATAGCCCGCAACTTCACTGCTGCGCCCATCCAACGCGCGCAGGGCGGGCTCCCAATGGGGATTACGAAGGAAGCGTGCGTCGAGCACGATGTCCAACCCCTGCGGCACTCCGCGCTTATAGGAAAACGAGTGGACCGATACGGCCAGCTCTTCCGCGCCGGACACCGACAGCCAGCGCATGATTTCGTCTTTCAGATCATGGGGCGACAGGTCGGACGTATCGATCAACACGTCCGCGCGCCCCCTGATCGGGACCAGCAGCTCGATCTCGCGGGTGATGCCCAGCTCGGGTGTTTCATCAGGGGCCAGCGGGTGGCGGCGGCGTGTTTCCGAATACCGGCGCACCAGCACATCCTGCGAGCAATCCATATACAGGACTTCGACCTCGAAGCCGTCATCTTCGCGCAGGTCTTCGATCACCTGCAACAGCATCTCGGTCGAGAAGTCGCGGTTGCGCACATCCACACCCAGCGCCAAAGGGCGCGTCAGCGCAGGGCCGGACAGCATACGATCAATCAGGGACAGTGGCAGATTGTCGATGACCTCGTATCCGATGTCTTCCAGAACGCGGATCGCGGTGGTGCGACCAGCCCCCGACGGACCGGTAACCAGCACAATCTTCTGTTCAGTTTTTGTCTTACCATCCGTCATTGCCATTCCTTTAGAACTGGCGTCTCGCTAAGCGTGCGACGCATATAACGCAATTCAGAAGCGGACCAAAGTCCGGCCATCTTATTGTGCGGCCGCGTGGCGACCGTGACGCAACAGGTTGAAGACAGCAATTGCGAAATAAGGTGCGTCGACGCGAAATAGGCATTCGATCTCGCAACCGTTAACATTTGTGACCGCCTGCGAAGAGGGTAAACGAGACATTTCGATCTGCCCCATATCCACCACAAGCTGCAGTTGGGCCTTGGTGCAATGCGGTACGTTGATCAAGCCCACGCCGCGCGCCTCGATCACGCCGGGCATCTCTGGAGGGGCAATCACGAAAGGAGCCCCTTCCTGCATTACGATCTGGCTCAGGTCATCGGCCACAAGCTGAGCCCCCAGCCCGATCAGTTCCAACGCCAATGCGGATTTCCCTGATCCTGACGGGCCGGTGATCATCACCGCCGCATCACCAACTGCCACCGTTGTCGCGTGATAGCGGGCGATGACGGAGGCGTCGCTCATACGGGCAGCCCAACCACAAACCGGGCACCCAGTGGATCAGACGTCAGATCGGCATCGGTGGGCCGGATGTTTTCAGCCCAGATCACCCCGCCATGCGCCTCGACAATCTGTTTCGAGATCGCTAGCCCCAGACCGGAATTGTTGCCGAATTGGTTCTGTGGACGCTCGGAATAGAACCGGTCAAAGATCTTGCCCAGCGCCTGATCAGGAATCCCCGGGCCGGTGTCTTCAACCACCACCAGCACGCGGTTTTCACGGCGACGGGTCCAGACGCGAATGGCGTCTCCGCTTTCGCAGAAGCTCAGCGCGTTGGTGATCAGATTGACGAACACCTGCGCCAGACGTGCTTCAAGCCCGCTGGTCATGATCGGATTCTTGGGCAGGTCGGTGATGAAATCGACGCCCTTGTTCTGCGCCTCGCCACCCAGATAGTCCGACAGGCTGCGCAACATCCGCAAAAGATCGAACTCTTCCTCTTCTTCGCGGACCAGCTCGCTGTCCAGACGCGATGCGTTCGAGATGTCGCTGACCAGACGGTCCAGGCGTCGTGTGTCATGTTCAATGACATCCAAAAGCCGCTCTCGCTGCTCTTCCTTATTTGCCAGACGCAGCGTACCCACGGCCGACCGCAAACTGGCCAGCGGGTTCTTGATCTCGTGCGCAACATCCGCGGCGAACTGCTCGTTTGCATCGATGCGATCATAAAGCGCCGTCACCATGCCGCGCAGCGCACCAGACAGGCGCCCGATCTCGTCAGGGCGACCAGTCATATCAGGAATGCGAACGCGGCGCGTCTTGACGTTACGCGGATCGTTTTCGCCGCTTAGCTCGGCAGCTGTCGCCAGATCCGACAGCGGGTTGGCGATGGTCGACGCCAGCACAAGGCTCAGGCCGATCGACACCAATATGGCGATGACGAACATCTGTAAAAGCTGTTCACGCTCGGCACGGACAAGCAAATCAAGCTCGCCAGCTGCACTGGTGATCGCAACCACCCCTGTGGGAGACCCGTCCAGCAGAATGGGTGTTGCCACGGAAAAGACGGTGCCCCCGTTGCGATCAACGCCGTTTGCCACCTGTGTGGCCCCCAGCATCGCGCGGAAATACAGGCTGCGCGCCATGCTTTCCGTATCCAACGGCTGCTCAAGCCCGCGCCCGGTATCTGCGAAACCCGAAGTGGCCTCCCAAACCGTGTTCAGCAGGTCCGTGATCACCGTCGACCCGATATCGCGTTGAAGTCCATCAACTGGGGTGGCTT
The DNA here is from genome assembly GCF_900302485.1 of Aliiroseovarius pelagivivens. Classification (NCBI taxonomy): domain Bacteria; kingdom Pseudomonadati; phylum Pseudomonadota; class Alphaproteobacteria; order Rhodobacterales; family Paracoccaceae; genus Aliiroseovarius; species Aliiroseovarius pelagivivens. The sequence goes on from NZ_OMOI01000002.1 coordinate 64,305, forward strand.
CCCCCCGATCTCGTCCAACCGAAGTCGCCAGAAGCGTTTCAGTGTCATCAAAGACGAACACTTCAAGCCCAACAGGCAAGTGCAAGTTCGACAAGGTCTTCGCGAAATCAGAAGGCGCTGTGTCGTTAAGATCGGTTTCCAGTGTCTCGATCGTCTTCTGTTCGACCTCACTTTCGCCGGTGTCTCCGTCCGCAGCTTCAGACAGTGTTTCTTCGACAATCCGCGTGGTTTCCTCGACCTGTGCCAATTGGGCCTCGAACACATCGGCAATCAGTTCGGCTTCGACCACCAGACCGCGTTCGCGCTGGAACAAAAGACTGTCACGAAACGGATTGAGGTACAGAACGCCCGCAACCAGAATCACCAGCCCCAGCAGATTGAAGGTGATGATCTTGCGCGCAAGCGGTGACCGGTTGATCGAGATCAGCCCGCGTTCGACCTTCACGTCCTGAAACATCTCGTCATAGTCATCATCCTGAGGAGACATCCAGTCTTCTCCCAGTTCAACATGACTTTCAGACGGGGTCTTTCGGGCCTTCGAGCGCTTACGCTTCCGGCCAGATGCAAACAGCATGCGCGTCATTCTTCGTTGTAACGGTATCCGATGCCATAAAGCGTCTCGATGGCCGAGAAATCTGAATCAGCCGAGCGCATCTTCTTGCGAAGGCGCTTGATGTGACTGTCGATGGTTCGGTCATCTACGTAGACCTGATCATCATAGGCCACATCCATCAGCTGATCGCGGCTTTTCACGAAACCGGGCCGCTGGGCCAAGGCCTGTAGCAACAGAAATTCGGTGACGGTCAGGGATACATCCTGCCCTTTCCAAGTCACGGCATGCCGAAGGGGGTCCATACGCAGTTCGCCGCGTTCCATGACACGCCCATCTTCGACTTCTCCGGCGTCGTCGCTTGCGATCACTTCTTGCCGGCGCAAAAGCGCGCGGATGCGTTCGACCAGAAGGCGCTGGCTGAAGGGCTTGGTAACATAGTCGTCTGCACCCATTCGAAGGCCCAGCACTTCGTCAATTTCGTCATCTTTCGACGTCAGGAAAATCACCGGCAGGGTCGAGGTCTTCTGCCGCACACGTTGCAACAGATCCATCCCGTCCATGCGGGGCATTTTGATGTCAAAGACCGCAAGGTCTGGAAGGCGCTTGGCAAAGGCGTCCAACGCGCTTTGACCGTCGTTATAGGTCTCGACTTCGAACCCTTCGGCTTCAAGCGTAATAGATACTGAAGTCAGAATATTTCTGTCATCGTCGACCAAGGCAATCCTGGACATTGGGCTTCCTCGCACTGCTCGAGCTACGTTTGTTCTTGAACTCTAGCGTATATCTTCTCGCGTTCTAAGTGCCGAATCAACTGAGAATTACGATTCGGGACCGAGCTACGCAGCTTTCTTACGTCGCCACTCGGAAATCAACGCGAATGTATCTGGTGTTTATTTCGCATACGAAACTTTTTGATTGCGCAAACACAGGCTTGCTTGCGCTAACGCGACAATGCGTACTGTTCCATCAGAAAGCAGTCGTGCTATAGGCCGGTCACCGGCCCTCGTTCACATGAGGGTTGGCGTGTAGGGGTTTCTCTGCGCTCTCATGTGAAACAGATACGCCGGGGACAACAGACGGACCGGCGACAGGAGCAAATAAATGACCACTGGACGGGTAAACCCAGCGCGCCGCTTGGAAGATCAAGGCATCTCCGGGCTGGGAAATGTCTATTACAACCTGATGGAGCCAGCTCTGATCGAAGCCGCACTGGGCCGCGGCGAGGGCAAGCTTGGACAAGGCGGGACCTTCCTGGTCGAGACCGGCAAGCACACGGGCCGTTCTCCCAAGGATAAATTTGTCGTCAAGACTCCCAGCGTCGAGCCGCACATCTGGTGGGAAAACAACCCGCCGATGGATCCGGCCAAATTCGACGTCCTGTACGAGGACATGCTGGAGCACATGAAGGGCAAGGACTATTATGTTCAGGACCTTTTCGGTGGCGCCGACCCGGCACACCGTTTGGATGTGCGCGTGGTTTCGGAACTGGCTTGGCACAACCTGTTCATCCGTCACCTGCTGCGTCGCCCCGACCGTGACGAGCTGGACGAGTTCGACCCCCAATTCACTATCATCAACTGCCCGACCTTCCTGGCCGACGCCCAGCGTCACGGCTGTCGCTCGGAAACGGTGATCGCGCTGAACTTCGACCGCAAGCTGATCCTGATCGGCGGCACCGAATACGCAGGCGAGAACAAGAAGTCGGTCTTCACGCTGCTGAACTACATGCTGCCTGAGAAAGGCATCATGCCGATGCACTGCTCGGCCAACCACGCCACTGGCAACCCGGTCGACACCGCCATCTTCTTTGGCCTGTCGGGCACCGGCAAAACCACCCTGTCGGCAGATCCCGAGCGCACGCTGATCGGCGATGACGAGCACGGCTGGTCGGACACCGGCACCTTCAACTTCGAAGGTGGCTGCTATGCCAAGACCATCAACCTGTCGGCTGAAGCCGAGCCTGAAATCTACGCCACGACCCAGAAGTTCGCGACTGTGATCGAGAACATGGTCTATGACGAAGAGACCAAGGAACTGGACTTTGAAGATGACAGCCTGACGGCCAACATGCGTTGCGCCTACCCGCTGCACTACATTGCCAACGCTTCGGACACCGCTATCGGTGGTCACCCGAAGAACATCATCATGCTGACCTGTGATGCGTTTGGTGTTCTGCCTCCGATCGCGCGTCTGACGCCGGCACAGGCTATGTATCACTTCCTGTCGGGCTTCACCTCGAAAGTGGCTGGCACCGAAAAAGGTGTGACCGAGCCCGAGCCGACCTTCTCGACCTGCTTCGGCGCACCCTTCATGCCGCGCCGCCCGGCCGAGTATGGCGCACTGCTGCGTGACAAGATCGCCAAGCACGGCGCAACCTGCTGGCTGGTAAACACCGGCTGGACCGGTGGTGCTTACGGCACCGGCTCGCGTATGCCGATCCGCGCCACCCGCGCCCTGCTGACCGCCGCTTTGGACGGGTCGCTGGCTGAAGCCAAGTTCCGCAAGGACGCAAACTTTGGCTTCGAGGTTCCGGTCAAAGTGGAAGGCGTTGCCGATCTGCTTCTGGATCCGCGCCGCACATGGCAGGACGCTGCTGCCTATGACGCGCAGGCTGCCAAGCTGGTCAAGATGTTCTCGGACAACTTCGTTCAGTATGAAGGCGACATTGATGATGACGTGAAAGCCGTCGCCATCGGGTAAGCCGAACATCAGAATTAGACAAACGCCCCGGTCCATCACCGGGGCGTTTTCTTTTGCGCTGACGCGCAGTCATGCTTTACGCAAACGTAAACTTTGCATTTGCATAAGCCCATGACCCAGACTGTCACCATAGATGGCCCTGCCCCGCTGACCGGCACCTTCTTCGCCGCCGACACCCCACGCGCGGTTGCCGTTCTGAATGGTGCGACAGGCGTTCCGCACCGCTTCTATCGCCATTTCGCCGCGTGGCTGGCCGAGACCCAGAACGTTTCATGTCTGATCTATGATTACCGCGATTTCGCAACCTCTGCCCGAGGTCACGTGAAAGATGTCACTGCAACTCTGTTGGATTGGGGCCTGCACGACACCCAAGCCGCGCGCGATTGGCTGTCTGCCCGCGCGGGTGGTTTGCCAATCTGGGTGATGGGGCATTCGCTGGGCGGACTGCTTCTGGCCCGGCAGGAACGTACGGAAGAAATCGCCCGCGTAATCACCGTCTGCTCTGGTCCGGTGCACACAACGGACCATCCTTGGCCGTTTCAAGCCATGGTGCGTGCGCTTTGGTTCGGTGTTGGACCCGCATCGGTCGCGATGCTTGGATATGTCCCGAAACAACTGTCCGGCCTTGGCACCGATATTCCGGGGCCCGTATTCACACAGTGGAAGCATTGGTGCACGACGCGCGGGTTTACCGCCGCAGATCCGATTGTTCCTGCCGCCAAAGAGGCAGCGCTGACCTGCGACTTTCGCATGGTGTCTCTGTCCGATGATCTTTCGGTTCCGCCTAATGCCGTAGCCCGATTGGCCGAGCTCTATCCCGGCACTCAAACTGAGCATCTGACACTTCACCCGCGCGACTTTGGTCTAGCCAAGGTCGGCCACACAGATACGTTCCGCCGCCAGAATGCAGCGCTGTGGCCCGCCCTGATTGCCTAGCCCATCAGACCGCGCCGGATCAGGTTCAACCCGGCAACAGTCAATACGACCAGCGTCGCGCGCTTGAAGGTCTTCTGCGGCATCCGATCATGCAGGCGATAGCCCAGGGCCATTCCCAGAAACGCCGGGATCAACATCGCCGCGGACAAAGGTGCGGTGTATGCATTGAACACACCCGATTGCATATGCGCGCCCACAAGGACCATTGCCCCGAACCCGTAGACAACACCCTGCGCCAGCATCTGCTCGGATTTCGGAGTGTTTGTTGCGGTTAGATAGGCCACGAACGGTGGCCCCCAAACGCCCGAGATCCCACCAACCAGTCCAGAGATCGACGAGATGATGCTTTCATCCCGTACTCGGTTTTCTGGACGAAGGGTCGGCACCCAGCCGCGCAACTGCATCAAACAGAACAACACAATGGGAACACCGATCAGGATGAAGAACAGGCGCTGAGGCAGAAACAGCACCATCTGCGCGCTGATAATTAGGGTGACGAACAGGCCCAGCAAGAAGACGCGAAACTTTCGCACTACCTGCCACGCAGTGTGCGGTCCCTGCCGCAATGCTTGCCGAACGTTGGTGCTGGCGGTTGGCAGTATCAACGCTGCCAAGGCGACCTCAGCCGGCAAAAAGGTCGCAAGCCCCGAGATCATGATCAACGGCAGCCCGAACCCAACCACGCCTTTTACCAAGCCCGCGAATACCGTGATTGCGACGGCGAAACACAGCGTCGACAAGGTCAGGTCGGCCAGAATTCCCATGCGCATCCTCCAGTTCACGACCCTTCTAGCGGAATAAAACATACACGGCACCAAAAACCCCCTCGCGTTATATATGTTCACAACTAAGGTTTCTGGCGTATTTTTATTGCGCTGCACCTGCAAAAGGATTATCTCTCTGCAGACGCAAAATAAGCCGCCGAATCCCGGCCATATGTGACAGGAGTTCCCCATGACCAGCGCCCTGATCGACAACCTTCTTGACCTGACCGGCGCGGCTCTTGCCCCGGTCGAAGCAACCTTTGACGCCGCCAAGGAAAATGTCCGCGCGCGGGTCACGGATGGCGACCGCGTTTCGGGCGCAAAACTGGAAGAGCATCAAGCCGCCGCGCACGCCTTGTCGTGGCTGGCCACTTATGCCGAAAGCCTGCGCCAGATGAACGCCTGGGCCACGCGCCTGACCGGCGAAGGTCGATTCGGCGAGATGGAAAAGCTGATCCTTCAGATCGCATTCGGAGAATACCTCGCCCAAATGAAGGGCGGCATGATGATGAGCCAGAACGAAATGGCGCGTCTGGCCGATATGGGTGTTGATGGCGCCGCTCTGGACACCGACGCAATCAACGCGCTGATCGCCAACGGCAACAGCCAAGCCGCCCGCACCCGTCTGGTCGAGTTGATGCAAGATAACGCAGGCCATGCCACCTTCGGCGCCACCGGTCTGGATGACGAGCTTGAGATGATCCGCGAACAGTTCCGCCGCTATGCGGATGAACGCGTCGTCCCGAACGCCCACGAATGGCACCTGAAAGACGATTACATCCCGCTGGAAATTCTGGAAGAGCTCGCCGAGATGGGCGTCTTTGGCCTGACCATTCCGGAAGAATATGGCGGACTGGGCTTGTCGAAAGCGTCGATGGTTGTTGTCTCGGAAGAACTGTCGCGTGGTTATATTGGTGTGGGATCGTTGGGCACCCGCTCGGAAATCGCGGCCGAATTGGTCGAGGCCGGCGGCACCGAGGAACAAAAGCAACACTGGCTGCCCAAGCTGGCCAGCGCAGAAATCCTGCCGACCGCCGTGTTCACCGAACCCAACACCGGCTCGGACCTGGGATCGCTGCGTACCCGTGCGGTGAAGAACGCTGACGGCGACTATGAAGTGACCGGCAACAAGACCTGGATCACCCACGCCGCGCGGACCCACGTGATGACGCTGCTGGCACGCACTGACCCGGACAGCAAAGACCACCGCGGTCTGTCGATGTTCCTGGCCGAGAAGACCCCCGGCGACGACGAAAACCCGTTCCCGACCGAAGGAATGACCGGCGGCGAGATCGAGGTGCTGGGCTATCGCGGTATGAAAGAATTCGAGCTGGGCTTTGACGGTTTCAAAGTGAAGGGTGAAAACCTGCTGGGAGGCGTTGAAGGTCAGGGCTTCAAACAGCTGATGAAAACCTTCGAGGCTGCTCGCATTCAAACCGCAGCCCGTGCGATCGGCGTGGCTCAGAACGCGCTGGAAATCGGCATGCAGTATGCAGAGGATCGCAAGCAGTTCGGCAAGTCGCTGATCAACTTCCCCCGCGTGGCCAACAAGCTGGCCATGATGGCGGTTGAGATCATGGTCGCGCGTCAGCTGACCTATTTCTCGGCTTGGGAAAAGGACCACGGCCATCGCTGTGATCTTGAAGCTGGTATGGCCAAGCTTCTGGGTGCGCGTATCGCATGGGCCTGTGCGGACAACGCGCTGCAGATCCACGGCGGCAACGGCTTCGCGCTGGAATACCAAATCAGCCGCGTACTGTGCGACGCGCGTATCCTGAACATCTTTGAAGGTGCCGCCGAGATCCAGGCACAGGTCATCGCCCGCCGTCTTCTGGGTTGATACAAATAACACGTATGGGGCGTTGAGGGACACCAAGTCGCCCCATACGATTGCGTATGGTCTCATTCGGGCTAGAGACAACATACGGTTGCGTATGGAGATCCGCGAATGACAAATCATCGACAACGACTTCGCAAAGATGATTGGATAATTGAAGGGCTGAACACCCTTTCGCTTCATGGACACACAAGCCTGAAGGCCGAACCCCTGTCACGTCACATGAAGACGACAAAGGGGTCTTTTTACTGGCATTTCAAAGATCTGCAGGACTTTCACACATCAGTTCTTACACGATGGGAAGAGCTGTCATTGTCTGCCCTAGAAGATCAATCGCGGTCAGAAGCAACCCCCGTTGGACGCCTGACGCTTTTTGCAGAAAATCTATCACACCCCCAAGACCCGCTGCCTGCCGGTATCGATGCGCCCGTACGCGCATGGGCACACGAAAACCATACGGCAGCGAATGCTGTGGCAACCGTCGATCAAGCACGCGAGCAGTTTCTGTCCGGGATCTTGCGCGACCTCGACCTGCCCAACCCTGACTTTATCCACATCGTGCACAGCGCGCTGATCGGATTTGGAACACTTTCGACCAACAACCGCTCGGCCGACCAAGATGCCATAAGCACGCTGTTAGCAGCCCTTCTGGCTCTGCGGGATGCCTAGGCTGGAAATTCGCGCGGCAATCACCACATAGATCAAATGAAACAACTTCTATGGATCGCAATAGGGGCCGCCGTGATGTCATCTGGCTGCAAAGACGAAACCATTTCAGGCTATGCCAACACCAATACAAGTTGGAAGTTGGTCGAGCTGGACGGTGCCTCATTCCCTGCGAAGGCCACGATCAGCTTTCCTGAAAAGGGCCGAATTGCCGGACAAGCCCCGTGCAACAGCTATTCCGGCACCCAATCTGCGCCATACCCGTGGTTTGAAACCGGCCCAATTGCCGCCACGAAACGCGCCTGTCCGGACCTGACGGCCGAGGCTGAATTCTTCGAGGCCCTTGGCCAGATGCGCCTCGCAGAAGTGTCAGGCGATACGTTGATCCTGTCCAATGAAGATGGGCGCGAGATGGTGTTTACGAGTCTTCCGCGTTAGCCGCATCGCGTTTGAGCCGGTCCACAAGCCGCGCCCGCGCCTCGGGCAGAGGTTTGTCGCCAAGCGCATGCGCGATGCCATGGGTCAGGAAGTGCCCCGTGGTCACCAGCCCGTCCAAGACATTTGCGAGCGCCCCATCGCCAACGCCCAGAAGCTCGGGTGGCAGAGGCAGCAAACGATCCGCCCACTCCCCTGCCCCTTCGGCGGACACCGCCCGCCCCGTTTTGGGCGAGACATAGGCCAGATCGTCTCGTGCCCCCGTGACGGCACATTCGGCCAGATCCAGGCCAAAGCCCAGCTCCTCTAGCAATGCGAGTTCCCATTTCAGATAGGCCGTAGGCCACGCCTCGTTGACACCAAGTAGGTCCAGCATGGACTGCGTGCGATCATACAAAACAGGATGGGGTTCGCGTTCAGGAAGGGCATAGGCCAACATCGCGGTAATTGCATTCAGACCAGCCAAGGCGGTGCGATCTGACAGGACCAGCGCACGCGAGCGTAAAGGCTCAACCGTATAGCTACCGATATGCTCTTCCAACCGTGCGCGCCATGTAACGTCGAGCTGTGCGCCGGGTTGCAGAGTGGGCGCAATCTTACGGCTGACACCTCCGCGCACGACGCCCGCATGACGTCCGTGTTCTGCTGTGAAAACATCAATGATGACAGAGGTTTCGCCATGCTTGCGCACGGACAACAACGCCCCTTGATCCCGCCAATCCATTGCGACCCTCCTGCACGCAGCCTAGCCGGGCACGCGTCAGTCTGAAAGCCCCGGTTCGTCCAGAAGGTGGCGGCCTTGCTTGTCTTCGACCTCGATCACCCACAGGTCCGGATCAAAGCCCTTCTGGCGCTGAAGCGCTGCATCCACGTCGGCTTCGACGCCTTCCGTCAGCACCACCCAGCAGCGATCACCTGTCATCAGATCAAAGCTGCGTTGATAGGCCACCGCCTGCCCGTCCAGCGTGTTCATCTTTACCAACACAGCACCAGCGGTCGCGTCGCCCTTCTGGGTCACGAAGGCTGGAATGTCAGACAGGCGCAGCCGCGTCAGATAGGCCGAGACCCAGACATCGGCCGTCAGGCGCATCACTTATTCCCGTCGCGGAAATCGAGCCCCATTTCCGAGTAGCGCTCTTTTTCCTCAAGCCAGTTGGGGCGAACTTTTACCTGCAAAAACAGGTGGATCTTGCGGCCCATGAACTCTTCCAGTTCGGCGCGGGCTGACTGGCTGACGGCTTTGATCGTCTCGCCGCGTTTGCCCAGAATGATACCTTTGTGACCGTCACGCGCGACATAGATGATCTGATCCACACGCGCGGACCCATCTTTGCGCTCTTCCCAGTTTTCGGTCTCGACCGTCAGCTGATAGGGCAATTCCTGATGCAGGCGCAGGGTCAGCTTTTCGCGCGTCATCTCGGCCGCGATCATGCGCATGGGCAAATCAGCGATCTGGTCTTCGGGGTACAGCCACGGACCTTCTGGCAGGCGATCCGCCAGCCACTTGCGCAGATCCTTCACGCCGTGGCCTTTCTCGGCCGAGATCATGAAGGTTTCGGCAAAATTATAGCGTTCGTTCAGATCTTTGGTCAGGGCCAGAAGCACTTCGGATTGCACGCGGTCGATCTTGTTGATGGCCAGCGCAACCGTACGGCCCTTCCCGATCTCTTCCAGACCTTCCAGAATGCGCTGCACGCCTTCGGTGACACCGCGATGCGCCTCGACCAGTAGAACGATCACGTCCGCGTCCGATGCGCCGCCCCAAGCGGCTGCCACCATTGCACGGTCCAGACGGCGGCGCGGTTGGAACAGGCCGGGCGTGTCCACAAAAACAATCTGAGCGTCGCCTTCGATGGCCACGCCGCGAATGCGCGCGCGGGTGGTTTGCACTTTGTGCGTCACGATCGAGACCTTCGCCCCAACCATATGGTTCGTCAGCGTCGACTTGCCCGCATTGGGTTCGCCAATCAGGGCGACAAAGCCCGCGCGTGTTTTCGCATCCGACATCTTTTATCCTTCAACCTGCGCCAAAAGCGCTTTGGCCGCAGCTTGTTCGGCGGCCCGTTTTGAGTTGGCTTTCGCCTGCGCTGCACGACCATCGGGCAACTGCACTTCGATGGTGAAGACCGGGGCGTGATCCGGGCCTTCGCGGCTTGTCTCGACATATTTCGGCACGGTCATCTTACGCGCCTGCGCCCATTCTTGCAGGGCTGTTTTTGCGTCGCGGGCGTCGGCCTCGACCTTGTGGATGCGTTCGCCCCACAAGCGGATGATCATATCCCGCGCCGGGTCCAACCCGCCGTCCAGATAGACGGCCGCAATAACGGCCTCCATCGCGTCACCCAAAAGCGCCAGCTTACGCCGACCGCCGGTCTTCATCTCGGACCGGCCCAGTTTCAGGACTTCGCCCAGTTCAATCTGCTTGGCTACATCGGCGCAGGTTTCCTTGCGCACCAAAGCGTTATAGCGCGGCGCCAGGGTGCCTTCGGGCGCGTCTGGGTCGTCGGCCAGAAGCTTTTCGGACATCACCAGCCCAAGCACGCGGTCGCCCAGAAACTCAAGCCGCTGGTTGTCAGGGCGCGTTTCTGAAGAAAGCGACCCATGCGTCAGCGCGCGGATCAGCAGTTCGGGTTTCGAGAACTCGTACCCAATGCGTGCCGTGAAGGCGATGAGATCAGAGGACAGCTTCACTCGATTTCCTTGAAGAAACGATCAGAGCGCCAAGTCCAGAAGTAGAACAGGCGCTTGCCAGCAGCCGAGAACATGATGCGGTCCGCACGCCCCAGAAGGTACTCGGCGGGTACGAAACCCACGCCGCCAGCGTTCGGGCTGACACGGCTGTCGATCGAGTTGTCACGGTTGTCGCCCATGAAGAAATAGTGGCCTTCAGGCACGGTAAACACATTGGTGTTGTCCACGCTGCGGTTGGCGAAATTCAGGATCGAGTGGGACACGCCCCCCGGCAAAGTTTCGACGAACTTTTCTTTCAGGCACTCGCCACCTTCGCCAACCGGACGGTTGATACATTGCGGGATGGTGCGGAAGCGGCCCTGCGGCAGCTTGGTTTCCGAGAACATCCCGGCAGATACCTGCTTGGCCTCTTCGCCGTTAATCCAAAGGACACTGCTCTTAACCTGAATTTTGTCACCCGGCAGGCCAACCAGACGTTTCACATAGTCGGTGCCAAGGGTCGGATGACGGAACACAACAACGTCACCACGTTCGGGCTCGGATCCAAGGATACGCCCCGAGATCGGGCAGCTTGAGAACGGGCACGAGTACTTGGAATAGCCATAGGCCATCTTGTTCACGAACAGAAAGTCACCGATCAACAGCGTGTCTTTCATCGACCCGGTAGGGATCCAGAAGGGCTGAAAGAACAGGGTGCGGAAGATCCCGGCGATGATCAGCGCCCAGAAGATCGTTTTGACGTTCTCCCACAGGCCATCTTTCTGCTTCTCGGTCATGTAGCTGCCTTTTGTTTGTCAGGCCGCAGGGGCCAAAATCTATTGGGGCGATATGGGCGGATGGGGGGCAGGAGTCAAGTTTCACACCGGGTTTCGGCGGCTTTGGTTGGGGATTTAGACGGGACGCGCCTCAATCACCACAAATGCCTGCGCCCAAGGGTGGTCATCGGTCAAGGTGACGTGGATCACGGCCTCGTGCCCGGCAGGAGTCATTTCGTCTAAACGGTCCTTGGCCCAGCCCGTGACCTCCATCACCGGCTGGCCTGTCCGCAAGTTCGATACCGCCATGTCGCGCCAGCTGATCCCCATGGCAAGCCCGGTCCCCAGCGCTTTGGAACACGCCTCTTTCGCGGCCCATCGTTTGGCCAACGTACCCGCTTCATCCCTGCGACGGGCGGCTTTGGCCATCTCGCGGTCCGTGAAGACACGGCTGCGGAACCGGTCGCCGAACCGATCCAACGTGCCCTGAATGCGTTCGATATTCGCAAGGTCCGTGCCGATGCCAAGGATCAACGTGCCAGATCCCCCAAGGTCGTAATGATTTGGCCCGTCGCTTGGTTCAGCGTGATCGACAATTGGCGCCAATTGCTTCCGCCGGTCTCTGGATTGTAGAGCCCCGCGGGAAGGGTAAACATCAATCCGCGCGCGGGATCATAGTCGGACTCGATCTTCGAGATATCCATTCCCGAGAAGCCCAACGCGCCGTCCAGAGACACGACACGGCATTGTCGGTCCCCAACCTCGGAATAAGGTGGCGACAAGACCAGAAGGTGAAATGCAGCGGCGGCGGGCTCGATCGTGTCGAGGACTGCCAACCGCACCTTCCCATTGCTGTAAGTCCGCGTGTTGTCCGGCCACGGCTCGGCGATGACGGCGGCTCCTGCCCGCCAGTCGCATTCTGAAACAGACTGCGCCAATGCGGGGGTTCCAAACAGCAACGGTAGGCAGGCGATCAGAGCACGCATCATCCCCGGGCCTCGTCCATCAGGCGGCGCATCTCGGCGATGGCGTCGGGCATACCGCGGAAGATCGACTCGCCGATCAGGAAATGGCCGATGTTCAGCTCGACCACCTCGGACATAGCGGCAATTGGGGCGACGGTGTCATAGGTCAGGCCATGACCGGCGTGCACCTCAAGCCCCAGCGAATGGGCAAACGCCGCGCCCTCGCGCAGGCGTTCCAGCTCGGCATCGCGTTTGTCGAATTCCCCTTCCGCGTGGAAATCGCAATAGGCACCAGTGTGCAGCTCGACCACCGCCGCGCCAATCCGCGCCGAAGCTTTGATCTGCTCGGCATCCGCGTCGATGAACATCGACACCCTGCATCCCGCATCACGTAGCGGCAGGATGTAGTCACCCAGACGGTTGTCATTGCGCGCCACGTCCAAACCGCCCTCGGTCGTCAGTTCCTCGCGCTTCTCGGGCACCAGACAGACCGCGTGGGGTTTGTGGCGAAGGGCAATCGCCTGCATTTCCTCGGTCGCCGCGCACTCGAAGTTCAAGGGAGTGGTCAAAGCAGCCATCAAGCCATCAATGTCTTCATCCCGGATATGGCGACGGTCTTCGCGCAGATGCGCGGTGATGCCATCGGCCCCGGCCACTTCCGCCAGTTTCGCAGCCCGCACCGGATCAGGATAGGCCGACCCACGCGCGTTGCGCACGGTTGCCACGTGGTCAATGTTCACGCCAAGCCGAAGCTTGCCTGCGGTCTGTGTCATGTTCGCGCTCCTGCACCGGTTCCGTTTTGGAAAGTGTTACTTGTTTTTGTCGGGGCCGCCACCCTCAGAAAACCGTTCCGCAATCCGTTTCTCGTACCGCGACTTCAGCTTATTGATCCGTCGGCGCTGATAAGCGTGGATCACCGGGTTGGCCAACACATAGGCCGCAATGCCCGCAATCATGCCCGGGATCAGGCAGCCCACCAGATACGGCAGGAACACCCGGTCATAGAACCGGCTGATCTTCGACCAGTCCGCAACGTCATCGGTGAAGATCGACTTGAGGTTCGACCAAATATCGTTGGTGGCCGAGGCAAAACTGGCAACAATTTCAGGAAGGTGGACCGTTACATCCTGCCCCAGCATGGCGTGACCCAGATTGACCGAGAGCTCGGCGATCAAGGGGAAGGTCAGTGGGTTGCCCACAAAAGTCGCCAGAAGCGAGGCCAACACGTTCCCACGCAAGAGCCACGACAAAATGGCCGCGGTCAAGAAATGCAGCCCGTAAAAGGGGGTAAACGACGCAAACACGCCCACCGCAATCCCGCGCGAGATCCGGTGCGCCGGATCCGGCAGGCGCCGCAAACGATGCCCTACGTATTGTGCCGCGCGGTACCAGCCGCCACGCGGGTAAAAGAATTCCGCTACGATTCGCAGATACGATCGCGGATTTCGTTTAAACACGTACGCTTCCTTCCGCCTGCCCGGTCGGGTGGGTTATGGTTTGCGGCTCAAATCCCGATGCCGATGCACCGCCGCCACGTCACTGTCTGCCTCGAGCGCCAGCATGATGGCATGCAGATGTTCGACATCCCTAAGTTGAACATCGGCGATCAAACGGTAAAAATCCGGCTTCCGGTCGACGAACCTTAGATCCGAGATATTGGCCTTCTGCTCCCCGATCAAGGTGCAGATGCGCCCTAACACACCAGCATCATTGGAAATCGTCAATTCGATACTGACCACATGGATGGCTGGGTGTTTGCCCGAGTGCCAATGCAGGTCAACCCAACGCGAGCTGTCGTCGTCCAGTTCAGCCAGTGCATCGCAGTCAATCGTGTGCACCATCACGCCCTTGCCGCGATAGGAAATCCCGACGATCCGTTCGCCAGGCACCGGCTGACAGCATTGAGCGGGCGCGAAGTCCTGCCCGGCTTCCAGTCCGATCACCGAGGCATCGAGATCGACCTCATCTCCGTGCGGATCAGCTTCGGGATACAGAATTCCCACCACATCACGCGCCTGAAGCTCGGCCGACCCGAGACGGGCCAAAAGCTCGTCCGTGTCCTTCAGTCGAAGCTGCTTGGCGGCTGTCGCCAGCGCTTTGTCACTGACTTTCCGTCCGACATGCTCGAACGCGAGGCGTGCAAGCTCGCGTCCCAAGCGGACATAGCGTTCGCGGTCGTCATTGCGCAACTTCTTGCGAATGGCGGCCTTGGCGCGGCCTGTCACAACAATGTCGATCCACGTGGCCTGCGGGCTTTGGCCTTCTGCGGTCATGATCTCGACCGACTGGCCGTTTTTGACGCGCGTCCACAGCGGCACGCGGATGCCATCAACCTTTGCACCCACGCAGCTGTCCCCAATTCGGGTGTGGATGGCATAGGCGAAATCCAGAGGCGTGGCACCTCGCGGCAGTTTGACCACTTCGCCTTTCGGGGTGAAACAGAACACTTGGTCCTGATACATCTCAAGCTTCACGTGCTCGAGGAACTCGTCGTGATCATCCGCCGTTTCGAACCGCTCGGTAAGCGAGGCGATCCACTTGGCGGGATCGACCGCAAACGGGTTTTCCACCCGAATCCCATCACGATAGGACCAATGCGCCGCCACACCGGTTTCCGCCACTTCATGCATCTCGCGCGAGCGGATCTGAACCTCGACGCGCTTGCCGTCACGACCGGATACTGTTGTGTGGATCGAGCGATAGCCGTTCGATTTAGGTTGGCTGATATAATCTTTGAAACGACCGGGCACCGCGCGCCAACGCTGGTGGATCGCGCCCAACACCCGATAGCAATCCGTGTCACTATCCGTGATCACCCGGAAGCCGTAAGTGTCTGACAGGCGCGAGAAGCTCTGCCCTTTTTCTTCCATCTTGCGCCAGATGGAATAGGGCTTTTTCGCGCGCCCGAATACCTTGGCGTCGATGCCCGCCTTATCCAGCTCCAAACGGATGTCGCCGGTGATCTTTTCGATCACATCGCCACTTTCCTTCTGAAGACGCAGGAACCGCCGCATGATCGAGCTGCGCCCCTCGGGGTTCAGAACGTGGAAAGCCAGATCTTCCAGCTCTTCCCGCATCCACTGCATCCCCATGCGGCCAGCCAATGGGGCGTAGATATCCATCGTCTCGCGCGATTTCTGGATCTGCTTGTCCGGACGCATTGCCCGGATCGTACGCATGTTGTGCAGACGGTCGGCAAGCTTGACCAAAATGACGCGCATGTCCTTGGACATCGCCATGAAAAGCTTGCGGAAGTTTTCGGCCTGCTTTGTCTCGGACGACGAAAGCTGAAGGTTGGTCAGCTTGGTAACACCATCCACCAGCTCGGCAATCTCTTTGCCAAACAGCTCGGCAACTTCGCTGTATGTGGACCCGGTGTCCTCGATCGTATCGTGCAGAAACGCGGTGACGATGGTGGCATCGTCCAGCTGCATATCCGCCAGGATCTCGGCCACGGCGAAGGGATGCATATAGTAAGGGTCGCCCGAATGGCGGTACTGCCCAAAATGCATTTGGCCGCCATATTCAAAGGCGGCCATAAGCAGGTCCGAACTGGACTTGGGATTGTACGTCGAAATGCGTTCGATCAGACCGTCGATATCGAGATCAACAAGCTCTTCTTTCCAGCTCGTCACTCGTGACGCCCCCGTTCGCTTTCGCTCAGCCCTGACCCTGCGCTTCCATCAGCGCACGCAGCAGCTTTTCTTCCGACATATCGTCGTCAGCCGGCTTGTCAGCAGCTTCGGCCCCCATAAGCAGCGCCATGCTGTCTTCTTCGGGCTCGTCCACCTCGATCTGAGTCTGGTGGTCTTCGATCATGCGCTCGCGCAGCTCGTCCGCCGTCTGGGTTTCGTCTGCAATCTCGCGCAGAGCCACAACGGGGTTTTTGTCATTGTCGCGGTCAACAGTGATCTGATCACCTGCCGAAATTTCACGCGCACGATGCGATGCCAGCATAACCAGATCAAACCGGTTCGGCACTTTATCAACGCAATCTTCAACCGTCACACGGGCCATGTCAGTTCCATTCCTTGCAAGGGGATGTGAAAGGCCTATTTATGCGTCTGGGTTGGCGTTGACAAGCACAATCCCCCCAATTCAGCCCATTTCAAAGGGCGAAACTTCGCTTTTTTCATCCTCTGACAAGGCCTCCACCATCTCTTTGATGGATTTGCCTAAAACCGGGTGACGCCAGTCGGGCGCCACATCAGACAGAGGAATCAGCGCAAACGCGCGATCCTGAACCCGTGGATGAGGCAAGATCAATTGATCCGGTGCCTGCTTCATCTGCTCTTCCAGCGGCAAGTTCATCCAATGCTGGAAGGTCTCGCGATCTGGCATTACGAGATCATCATACGCGATCAGATCGATATCCAACGTGCGCTGCGCCCAACGCGAGGGCCGTTCACGACCGAAGACATCTTCGACTTCATGCAACTTTATCAAGAGGCTTTCAGGGGGCTCATCCACCATCAATTGCGCAGCGACATTGATAAAATCTGGCCCGGCGCCCGCCGGAAAACAAGCTGTGCTATAATAATGACTAGTGGAAGTGATTCTTAATCCGCGTTCTGAAAGACAATTTAGCGCATCGCGCACAAGTTTAGATGATTCCTCTAGCGCGTAGGTAACGTTGCTTCCCAGTAGAACTAAGGCCTTTGAATAGGCTTTTTGGTGATTTTTAGCTTGCGGCACGGCGCATGTTCCCTAGATTGCGTCGGGTGTTTTCTTCGAAAAGTAATTTCAATCCTACCACTCACGGAATTGCTCGGCGAAGACAATTGGAAAGGAATAATTATGTTCTATCGCGATGAGCGACTCGCACTCTTCATCGATGGCTCGAACCTTTATGCAGCGGCGAAGTCGCTGGGGTTCGACATTGACTATAAGCTGCTTAGGCAAGAGTTCATGCGTCGTGGCAAACTGCTGCGCGCATTCTACTATACAGCCCTTCTGGAAAACGACGAATACTCACCCATTCGTCCGTTGGTGGACTGGCTACACTATAACGGTTTCTCGATGGTGACGAAGCCCGCCAAGGAATACACCGATTCCATGGGGCGCCGGAAAGTCAAAGGCAACATGGACATCGAACTGACCGTCGATGCGCTTGAGCTGGCTGACCATATCGACCACGCTGTTCTGTTCTCGGGCGACGGCGATTTCCGCCCGCTCGTGGCCGCGCTTCAGCGTAAAGGCGTACGTGTATCGGTCGTATCAACGATCCGCAGCCAGCCGCCGATGATTGCGGATGAACTGCGCCGTCAGGCCGATAACTTCATCGAACTGGAAGAGCTAAAAGACGTGATCGGCCGCCCTCCGCGTGAATTTGACGCGCCGGAAGACCGAGATTGATCTGAACAGACAGGCCGGAGCAAACGCTCTGGCCTGTTTCCTTTGGGGGGCGGCTCTGGACGCCCGGCGTGAAAACCCTTACCTCTGACCCAGATCGGAGGACGCCATGACCAAACCCGCCCTGACCCTATATCTTGCAGCCCCCAACGGCTTTTGCGCAGGCGTGGATCGCGCCATCAAGATCGTCGAAATGGCGATCGAGAAATGGGGCGCGCCGATCTATGTCCGCCATGAAATCGTGCACAACAAATTCGTTGTGGACGGGCTGCGCGCGAAGGGTGCGGTATTCGTTGAGGAACTGAACGAATGCCCTGATGATCGCCCGGTCATCTTCTCGGCACATGGCGTTGCGAAATCCGTCCCGGCCGAAGCCTCGCGCCGCGAAATGGTCTATGTCGATGCCACCTGTCCGCTGGTCTCGAAAGTGCACATCGAGGCCGAACGGCACCACGATAACGGACTTCAGATGGTCATGATCGGCCACGAAGGTCACCCGGAAACGGTCGGCACGATGGGCCAACTGCCCGACGGAGAAGTCCTGTTGGTCGAAACCGCCGAGGATGTGGCGACGCTGGAACCGCGCGATCCAGAACAGCTGGCCTATATCACCCAGACCACCCTGTCAGTGGACGACACCGCCGGTATTGTCGCCGCCCTGCGCGAGCGTTTCCCCGCCATTGTTGGCCCGCACAAAGAAGACATCTGCTACGCCACCACCAACCGTCAGCACGCGGTCAAAGCCATCGCGCCGCAATCGGATGCGGTTATGGTGATCGGTGCGCCCAACAGCTCGAACTCGCGCCGCTTGGTCGAGGTCGCGCGCGCCAATGGCTGCAACTATTCCATGCTGGTGCAGCGCGCATCCGAGATCGATTGGCGCTCGCTTGAAGGGATCCGCACCGTCGGTCTGACCGCAGGCGCGTCTGCGCCGCAAGTGTTGGTGGACGAGGTCATCGACGCCTTCCGCGACCGCTATGACGTGACGGTTGAGCTGGTCGAGACAGCACAAGAAAACATCGAGTTCAAAGTCCCGCGCGTGCTGCGTGTGCCTGCCTGAGCCGGCATGTCCGAGGATCGCCAGACCCTTGACGTCTATGACGCCCAAGCCGCCGAATACGAGGCGCGGGTCGCGACCAAGGACACACCGGGGCTGGACGGTTTCATCGCGGCCTTGCCCCGACACGCGCATGTTCTGGACTTGGGGTGCGGCCCCGGCCTGACCGCAAAACAGATGATGGATCACGGCCTGACGGTGGACGCCACGGACGGGTCTGACGCGATGGTGCAACGTGCCCGCGATCACGGTGTTCCCGCGCGACGGGCTCTGTTTCACCAGATCGACGGTCGGTCTCTCTATGATGGGGTCTTTGCGAATTTCAGCCTGCTCCACCTGCCCCGGACCGAGATGCCCGCGATGCTGACCCGACTGCATAGGCTGCTGAAATCACGGGGCGTGCTTCACATCGGGGTGAAACTTGGCGCAGGCGACGCGCGCGATGATCTGGGGCGCTTTTACACCTACTACCAACAGGATGAACTGGAAGAGCTGTTGACCTTGGCGGGCTTTGCAATCATCACCCGCATTCTGGGCAAGGGCACCGGGCTGGATGGTCGGTCATCCGATTGGATTGTCCTGCACGCGCGCAGCTAAGGCGAAAGGAACACAATCATGGCCGAGTTTTTCGCCTATACCGATGGCGCCTGTTCCGGCAATCCCGGCCCCGGCGGCTGGGGCACACTTTTGCAGGCCAAGGAAGGCGGCACTGTCGTCAAAGAGCGCGAGCTGAAAGGTGGCGAGGAGCTGACTACCAACAACCAGATGGAGCTTATGGCCGCCATCATGGCGCTTGAGACTCTGGGCAAGCCCTGCGCGATCACGGTTATCACCGACAGCCAATATGTGAAGAATGGCGTCACCGGCTGGATTCACGGTTGGAAACGCAACGGCTGGAAGACTGCCGCCAAGAAACCCGTCAAAAATGCCGAGCTTTGGCAACGTCTGGACGAAGCCCAAGCGCGCCACCACGTGACATGGGAATGGGTCAAAGGCCACGCAGGCCATCCGGAAAACGAACGCGCCGATGAACTGGCACGCGCGGGCATGGCGCCTTTCAAGGGCTAGGCTCTTGTCCCTAGAACTGAAGCCACAACCCTAACCCCAGTTCGCTTTCGTTCGTCCCGTGCAATCCTTTCATGTATTGCGCGGTCAGGTGACGCCCCTCACGCAACTCCCATGCGACAGATGGGATGGCTTTCAAGAAAGTCTGATCCGGGGTCATCATCACATCTACGCCAAGCATCATCATCAACCGATCACGGGGTTTCAATCCCAACATCCCAAAGCCGCCGTACTCGGTCTCTCGACCTTCCACGGAAAGGCTGGCGTAAAGCTCTAGATCCGCCCAACCCGACCCGAAGGCGGTGTCAAACCCACGCCCAAAATGGACGGCTGGCGTGACCCGAGGATCCTCGGACGGGCCGGCCAGGGTCAGGCTTAGTGCCGTTCTCAGCGGCTGGTCAGTCTCGGGAAAATGCCAGCGCACGGACAGCTCATATTCTGTGGCCTCCAGTATCGCGAAATCATAGCTGACTTTGCCCGATACTGTGATGTTGTTCCGCAAACCGTATTCAACATATGCCGTGCCAAGCGGATAGTCCTGCAGACGATCGGTATCCTGCTTGGCTGACACAGACAGGAACACCTCGCCCTGTTCGCGCGGCCACGATCCAGCGCTGGCCTGATACACCGTCGCAGTCAGAGCAAAACAGAGCAGGATGAGCAAACGAACCAACATGGGTTCACTGTGGGGCAGGATGGTTAACCGGGTCTTAACTGCGGCCCGAATACCTCTGCCACAGCCAGATCAACAGAATGGCCCCCAACACGGCCCCGATTGCGCCAAAGGCAATGCTGCCGATGGCCAACAGAAAGCGCATCAACAGACCGCTGATCAGCGCACCCCCGACACCAATGGCGATGGTCGTGGGGACATCAGTGCGTACATCCATGATGCGCGTGGCCAGAAAACCCGCAGCAGCACCAACGATGATCAAAAATATAACCGACATGAAACCAATATGGGGTCAGAGTGTGCGGATTGAAAGGCTCAACCGACGTGACCGGGCATGTCAAAACCGCGCAGGAAGTCTTCGGCCTCCATCGCGCGTTTGCCGGGACGCTGGGCGCGCAGCACCTCGACCGCACCATCGCCGCAAGCAATCGTCAGCCCATCCAACACCTGCCCCGGAGTACCCTGCCCGCCAGCCAGACGCGATGCCAGAAGCTTCACCTGTTCGCCGGCCACATCGCACTTCGCGCCGGGAAACGGGGACAAGCCACGGATCAGGCGATCCACTTCGACGGCTGGGCGTGTCCAATCCACCCGCGCTTCGGCCTTGTCGATCTTGCTGGCATAGGTCACGCCATCTTCAGGCTGCACCTCGGGGGTCAGATCATCCAATCGCGCCAGAGCGTCAACGATCATGCGTGATCCCATGGCCGCCAGACGGTCATGCAGAAGCGCGGTGGTTTCTTCGGCGCCGATGGGCGTGGCTTCGCGCAGCAGAACGGGGCCAGTGTCCAGACCGGCCTCCATCTGCATTATGCAAATGCCTGTCTCGGCGTCGCCCGCCATGATCGCGCGATGGATCGGCGCGGCTCCACGCCAGCGCGGCAGAAGCGAGGCTTGGATGTTCAGGCAGCCATGTACCGGCGCATCCAGAACCGCTTGCGGCAGGATCAGACCATAGGCCACCACGACAGCGGTATCGGCGTTCAGATCAGCAAAAGCGGCTTGCTCGTCCGCGCCCTTCAGGGACACCGGGTGACGAACCTCGAGCCCCAGCTCCAAAGCCCGCGCATGGACCGGGCCGGGACGGTCTTTCTTCCCACGACCCGCTGGGCGGGGCGGCTGGCAATAGACGGCAGCAATATCATGCCCGGCCTCGACCAGAGCCTCAAGCACCGGAACGGAAAAGTCGGGCGAGCCCATGAAGACCAGTCTCATCGCGCCAGTTTCCTTGCCTTTTTCACCAGCATGTCGCGCTTCACCTTCGACAGGTGATCAACGAACACTTTGCCGTTTAGGTGATCAATCTGATGCTGCACGGATGTGGCCCAGATGTTCACAAAATCCCGTTCCTCGACCTCGCCCGCTTCGTTCAGAAAGCGTACGGTCACCGCGCGCGGACGGCTGATCACAGCGGAAACGCCGGGCAGGTTCGGACTGGCTTCTTCATGCTCGCGATACTGGGTCGAGGCGTGCAGGATTTCCGGATTCGCCATGCGCACTGCCTGTCCGCGTTCATCGGATGCATCTACGACAGCCAAGCGCAGCATGATCCCAAGCTGAGGCGCCGCCAGCCCAACACCGGGCATCGAGTCCATCGCAAAAATCATCTCGTCCCAGATGGCGCGAGTATCGTCCGTCACGGCCTCGACCGGATCGGCCACCGTGCGCAGGCATTTATGCGGGTATTTCACATACGGGCGATGGGTCACGACCGGGCCAGCTCTCGCTTCAGCTTTTGCATCTTGCGGGTTATCATCTGGCGCTTCAGCGGCTTCAGATAATCAATGAACAGCTTGCCGTTCAGGTGGTCAATCTCGTGCTGCACACAAGTCGCCCACAGCCCATCGAAATCACGCTCTTGCAGGTTGCCGTCGCGGTCCAGCCACTGCACACGAACTTCTTTCGGGCGGGTGACTTCTGCGAACTGATCCGGGATCGACAGGCAGCCTTCCTCATAGACGTTCAACTCGTCCGAGGATTGAAGGACTTCGGGGTTGAACATGACCAGCGGCTCGTGCGGCGCGTCTTCGTCGCGCACGCAATCCAGAACGATCAGACGCTTCAAAATGCCGATTTGCGGCGCTGCCAAACCAATGCCCGGCGCGTCATACATTGTTTCCAGCATGTCGTCGGCCAACGTCCGCAAGTCATCGGACAGGTCCGGCACGGCGTCGGCCACCTTTTTCAGGCGCGGGTCGGGGTGGATAAGGATCGGTATAATGGTCATATGCTGCATTTAGGCCATGCGCTTCGTTGGTGCAATGGCTGGCTTGCGCCTACCGCCAAAGCCGCTAACTTGCCCCAAACGCCATCCCGAAGGAGACACCATGAATTTCGACAAGATGACCGAGCGCCGCGGCACGCACTCCTCAAAATGGGACAAGATGGAGCAGCTGTTTGGCGTATCGCAGGAAGACGGGCTGGCGATGTGGACAGCGGACAGCGACTATGAAACCGCGCCCTGCGTGATCGAAGCGGCCCGCAAAGCTGTCGAGCATGGCGTCTTCGGTTATTCGTGGGAATATGACGCCTACAAAGAGGCCGTCGCGTGGTGGATGCGCACCCGTCACAATTGGGAAGTGAACCCGGATTGGGTTCTGTCCAGCCAAGGTCTTGGCAACGCGATTGCTCTGTGCCTGCAGACATGGACCGAGCCCGGCGATGGCGTTGTGATCTTCACCCCCGTCTACCACGAGTTCGCCCTGAAGATCGGCAAGAACGGCCGCAAGGTGGTCGAATGCCCCTTGAAGCGTGTGGGCGATCGCTATGAGCTGGATCTGGAGGACGCACAGTCGCGCCTAACTGGAAACGAGAAGATGATCCTGTGGTGCTCGCCGCAGAACCCGTCGGGCCGGGTCTGGAACGAAGCCGAGCTGAAGGCGGTCGCTGCGTTTGCTGAGAAGAACGACCTGATGCTAATCTCGGACGAGATCCATCAGGATCTGGTCTATCCGGATTACAAATTCGTTCCGACTGCCGTTGCCGCACCAGAATCGCTTTCGCGTCTGGTCACGCTGACCGCTGCTTCGAAGACCTTCAATATTGCGGGCCAGCGCACTGGCAACATGATCATCCCTGACAATGATCTGCGCAACGCCATGCGCGCGAAGTTGTATCAGATGGACTATGCGCCCGGCATGTTGGCCGTGTCGATGATCACAGCAGCGTACTCGCCCGAGGGTGCGGAATGGGCGGACGCCCAGATCCAGCATCTGGATCGCAACCGCAAAATGTTCGACGAGGCGATCAACGCCATCCCCGGCCTGAACTCCATGCCACTCGAGGCGACTTATCTGGCATGGGTCGATTTCTCGGGAACTGGCATGACCGATGACGAGGTCATCACCCGCATCCGTGACGACGCCAAAATCGCCGTCAGCCCGGGTCCGTCCTTCGGCATCGGCGGAGAAGGGTTCCAACGCTTCAATCTGGCCACGCAAGGCGCACGGGTCGAAGAGGCCATCGACCGCATGCAACGTGCCTTCGCCGATCTGCAGTAAACTCAGGAACTAAAGTCTGCGCGGTGCGAAACAACATCGCGCAGGGATCATTCAGGCTTCACTTGCCCTCGATCAGCGCAACCGGCGCGTTTTCTTCGCGGGCAAAATCAAGCGGCACTTGATCATGTGCTTCGGCCTTGCGCTTGAATTCGTATTTCATCTGACCGTCTTCCTCTTCCGAGGCAATGATCAGGCACTGATACAAATGCCGCGACCCGTCATAGAGGTCCACAAGCCCGCGCAAATGCGGAGCGCGTTCGGCATCCAGCGCGAATCCCGTCTCCCAGAACTTCAGCACTGGAAACACCTCTTCATTCACAAGAATGCGTAGGCGGCTTTTCTTCTTAAGGTCTTTTTTGCGCGCGGCTTCCAGCCCCTCGCGCACCTCTTTTGGCAGAAATTCAAGCATGGGTCCCCTCCCTGCCAACATCATGGCAGGGAAATGGTTGGCGTCAAGTTAACCAGTTAAGAACAATGCGTTCTTGTTCAGGTGTTGTGGTCTTCCACCAGATTGACCCCTACCACTGGGCGCAGCACGTGGGGCTTCTCGGGATCATACAGTGCCGAATCCTTGAAATCCCGGCCGCGATCCAGCGCGGGACCGACCAGAATCAACGCGGTGCGGGTGATCTTTTCGGCGCGGACTTTCTTGCGGATGTCCTTGATCGTGCCGCGGATGAACATCTCGTCCGGCCAGCCGACGCGATAGGCGACGACCACCGGGCAATCCTCGCCATAGTACGGGGTCAGCACGCGTTCGATCTCGCGCATGTTGCGTACAGCAAGGTGAATGGCCAGCGTTGCGCCGGTCTTGGCGAAGTTTTCCAGCGTTTCCCCTTCGGGCATCGAGGTCGACTGCATCGACATCCGCGTCAGCACGATGGACTGCGCAATCTCGGGGATGGTCAGTTCCTGTCCCAAAGCCGCAGCCGCAGCCGCATAGGCAGGCACGCCGGGGATGACCTGATAGTCGATGCCGTCCGCATTCAAACGGCGAATTTGTTCAGCAATCGCACCGTAAAGAGACGGGTCTCCGGAATGCACACGGGCCACGTCTTCGCCGCGCGCATGGGCGGCTTTGATTTCGGCATGCGTGTCGTCCAGCGTCATTGCAGCGGTGTCCATGACTTTCGCATCGTCAGGGGCACAGGAAACAACCTGCGGCGGGACCAGAGACCCCGCGTAGAGGCACACCGGACACTCACCGATGATGCGCTGCGCTTTCAGGGTCAGAAGTTCGGGATCGCCGGGGCCGGCACCAATGAAATAGACGGTCATGACAGATCTCCATCAATGCGACGGGCATAGCCGCGCGGGGTAAACATACGGGGGCCTTCTCCCAGTTGAGCAAGGCGAGAGTTCGACGAGCCCACCAGCACCACGGTCAGCATGTCGACTTCATCCACCTGCAATTCGTCCAGACGGCGATAGCGGATGTTCTCGGTCGGACGGCCCAGGTTCGAGGCCAGCATGACGGGCGTATCCGCCGGGCGGTGCTTCAGCAGGATGTCGCGCGCCTCGGCCAACAGGGTGCGGCGTTTCATCGACACCGGGTTGTAGAAGGCGATCACAAAGTCACCCTCAGCGGCGGCATGCAGACGCTTCACGATATCCTCGCGGTGGGTCAGCAGGTCCGACAGAGAAATGGCGCAGAAGTCGTGGCCCAACGGCGCGCCTGCACGGGCGGCTGCACCCTGCAGCGCGGACACACCGGGTGTGGACACAACCTCGACCCGACGCGCTGCATCGGTCACGCCTTTTTCTTCGGTTGTGCGGTCCAGAAGTTCATAGACCAACGCGCCCATCGCATAGATGCCCGCGTCGCCCGAACAAACCAGCGCGACGTTCTTGCCCTTGCCCGCCTGTTCCAGCGCATAGCGGCAGCGATCTTCCTCGCCGCCCAGCGGGAAGTCGGATCGCGTTTTGCCAGCGGCCAGCGGGCCGATCAGATCGATATAGAGGCCATAGCCAACCAGCTCTTCTGCCTCTTGCAGAAGGTGGCTGGCTTCCGGCGTGCGCCATGTGTGTTGGCCCGGCCCGATCGACACGATGGACAGCTTGCCACGGGTGCGACCGCGCATCTCGGTAATGGGCTCGGGTGCACGCGCGATGGCGCAAGTGGTGTTGGCGGTTTTGACCTTCTCGACCACCAGTTCGGCGTCAGGACCAGCGACGGCCAGCGCCGCGCCTTCGGACACGCCATGACAGCCAACTTCCTCGAACACGACGTCCGAAGGGTTCGCCAGACGCCCGGTTTCGGCTTCCAGTTCCTCCGCCGTGAACACGCGGAACGGCACGTCCAGACGACGCGCCAGATCATTCATTGCGCGCTCGTCCGCTTTCAGGTCCAGAGAGGTCACACAAGCGATGGCCTCGGGTGCGATGTTCGCAGCGGCCAGTTGTTCGGACACGTTCTGCCACAGCTCTTCCGGGTCCGCATTGCGCGCACAGCCGACGCCCAGCGCGAAACGCTGCGGGTGGTAAGCCAGACGGGTTGGGCCGGTCTCGACCGGTGCTTCCGACACGACCAACTCGACCGAGCCGCCTGCGTCTTCGATCTCAAAGATGTTCTCGCCAGCGATGGACACGCCCGCGCCCGACAGCAATTCTGCCATCGCTTCTTTGGCGTCGCTCTGATTTGCCAGCCGATAGCCCACGGGCGGCTCATCCAGAGCCACGCCCATCGACACATCACCGGCCGTGGTCACGGCAGCGGTGGCGTTGATTCCGGATGCGATCTGCGTGGCCAGACGGTTCGCCCCGCGATGTCCGCCCAGAAGCGGCAGCACAGCGGATCCATCATCGGCCACGGCAACAACGGGAGGCTCGGCCAGTTTGTTGGCAAGGATCGGAGCCACGGCGCGGATCAGGATGCCCGCAGCACAAACACCAACGATCGGCGTGCCCGCAGCGAACAACATCCGCACGTGATCCAGCGCGTTGGGGAAGAACGCATCGGCCTTCTCCACACGGCCCTCGCGGCCATGGACCTGCGCGCCCAACAGGGCAGCGACCTTATGGGCCAGAGCTTCACCCGAAGAGTTCAGGCAAATTACAACAGGCGTTACAGCCATGGGTCGGTTCCTTTCGCAAGCAGGATCATCGAGAAATAGGGGGCCTTTTCAGGGGCCTCGGACAGGGGCAGCACGACTTCTTCCGGCAGGCTGGCGCGTTCCACATAGGTGGCTTTCGCGGTCAGGCCAAGGTCGTCAATCACGCTGCGGATCTTGGGCAGGTGGCGACCGACTTTCATGATCGCCACCGACTCTGCGCCTTCGATACGCGACCGAAGCTCGACCTCGTCCAGCGGGCCGGGCAGCACAGTCAGGCGTTCGTTACGCGCGACCAAAGGCTTCTGCGCACGTGCCGCCACCGTGGTGATCGAGGTCACGCCGGGGATGATATCGCAGTCGAAGCGATCAGACAGGCGGGCAAAGAGATACATGAACGAGCCATAGAAGAACGGGTCGCCCTCGCACAGCACCACGACATCGTCGCCAGCGGCCAAACGTTCGGCAATCTGCGCGGCACCTGCGTCATATGCGGCTTGCGCCGGGGCACGTTCGACGCTCATCGGAACGGGGATGCGGATCTCGTCCGCGTCTTCCGAAATTAGGTCGGCGGCGATTGAACGCGCAAAGCTGTCGCCCCGCTCCAGCGCCGGATAGGCCACGACCTTGGCCGCCGCGATCAGGCGCGCAGCCTTCAGCGTCATCAGCTCGGGGTCTCCCGGGCCAAGGCCGATCCCATAGAGGGTTCCGTTCATCTTTTGATCAGGCTCCATTGGGTGACAGGGCGCAGCGGCTTCCAGCCGGACAGCGACCCCAGCGCTTCAGCGCGTTCCACGGACAGTTTCACCAACTGGCCGCCGTGTTTCTTGTGCAGCGCGGTCAGGCACATTTCGCTTTCGATGGTGACCGCGTTGGCGACCAATCGACCCAGCGGGCGCAGGGCGGCCCATGCGGCGTCGAAGGTTTCTTCGGTCAGACCACCGCCAATGAAAACAGCATCGGGGGCGTCCAACCCGTCGAGCGCAGCAGGGACCATGCCGTCGACAAGCTCCAGACGCGGCACGCCCAGCGCCAGCGCATTCGCAGCCGCCATAGCGCGGCGTTCAGGCTTGGGTTCGATCCCAATAGCGCGGGCATAGCGCGCGCCACGCATCCATTCGACGGCGACCGAGCCACAGCCGGTCCCAATATCCCACAGCAAAGCGCCGCGCATCGGCATAAGTTTTGCCAAAGTGATCGCCCGGACCTCTTGCTTGGTCATGGTGCCGTCGGATTGGAACAGCTCGTCCGCCAGACCCGGCACGCGCGGCAGAAGCGCGGCGTCGGGCGCGGCAACACAGTCCACCGCCAGCGTGTTGAATTCTGGCACTTCATGGTCCCAGCTTTCCGCCAGCCCGTCAAAGCGCGCTTCTTTGTCGCCACCCATATGTGCCAGCACAGTCATAGGGGATTTGCCAAAGCCACGCTCGGTCAGGAAAGTCGCGATCTGGCCGGGGGTCTCGGCCCCGGTGGTCAGCACCAAAAGCCGCGCGTCGGGCTGGATGAAGGCAATCATCTGCTCGACCGGGCGGCCATGTACAGTCAGCGTTTCAAGGTCCGCCATCGACCACCCCATCCGGGCCGCGGCCAGTTGGAACGCGCCGACTTGCGGATGGAAAACAATCTGGGACGCATCGAAATGACGGCCAATTTTGGCCCCGACCGAGAACCACAATGGATCCCCCGTCGCCAGAACCGCCACACGCTTGCCGCGCCGGGTTTCCAGTTCCGAGATCAAGTTGTCAAAGGGCGAGGGCCACGCAAGGCGTTCAGCCTGCGTGTCCAGCATCTCGTGATGGCGCTTCCCGCCCACGATGACCTCGGCCGCATCCAGAACCGCGCGGGTTGCCGGGGCCAGCCCGTCCACACCGTCTTCGCCGATGCCAATGATATGCAGCCAAGGTTGGGTCATGCGTTTTCCTCCGGTAGCCCCGCTGCCAAAGCGTTCACAGCGGCCGAGGCAATGGCCGAGCCACCACGCCGTCCGCGAAGGGCGACGAACTCGCAGCCGCGCGGGTTGTTTGCCAGTTCCGCTTTGCTTTCGGCAGCCCCCACGAAGCCCACTGGGAAGCCGAGGATCACCGCTGGTTTCGGCCCGCCCGCGTCGATCAGTTCGAGCAGGTGAAAAAGCGCGGTGGGCGCATTGCCAACGGCGACCACTGCGCCGTCCAGCTTGTCCGCCCACAGCTCGACCGCAGCGGCAGACCGTGTGTTGCCGATCTCTTTCGCCAGCGGGGACGTGCGGGGGTCGTTCAGGGTGACGATCACCTCGTTCTCGGCAGGCAGATAGCGGCGGATGATCCCCGCGCCCACCATCTCGCAGTCGCAAAAGACGGGTGCGCCGGATTTCAACGCTGCATGTCCGACCTGATAGGCGTTTTCCGAGAACGCCAGACGATCCGCAACCTCGACCATGCCGCAGGCGTGGATCACGCGGGTGGCAAGGGCAGCCATGCCACCGGGGAACCGCTCCAACCGTGCTTCGCGGCGCAGGGTCGCGAAGCTTTCGGCATAGATCGCCATTGGGTCGCGTTCATAGCGCAGAGGAGGTCGGCCCGTGCTCATTTCGAGCGCGCCGATTCCGGGCCATGCGGGTGTTTCGCATGGGGGTATTCCGCGTGCACATGATCGTGGTCATGATCATGGTGATGATGGTGGTGCCCATGATCGTGATCGTGGCCGTGGTCATGGCTGTGATCGTGGTGGTGGTGCCCCATGTGCAGACGGCATTCGCCTGTGCAGAAGGTGTCACACAGTTTGCAATCCGCCACGTTCGAGCCGGGCGCGGATGCCCCCTGCCCTTCGACGTGGTGGTGGTGGCTTTCCTGAACGGCGCCGACCTCGGCTTCAAAGCCCAGAACTTCCACGCGGTATTTGCACATCACGCAAGTGGGCGGCGGGACATCTGCGAAAGCGGGGTGCTTCTCGCGATCCTCGACCGAAATGGTTTTCTCTTCACCGCCATCCATCGCCAGAACCTGCGTGCGATAGCCACAAGTGCCACAGTTTGGCGGACGCACGTCGCCCAGCTGCTCGGTCACGCGCTCGGCGAAGGTTTCCAGGACTTTCGGGTGATCGTTCAGATAGCCCGCTTTGACAAAATGAATGTCCGGGTTTTCGGCAGCCACCTTATCAGTGAAGCCATAGATCCGGTCGATCAAGATGCCGCTGAACAGGAAATACGGGAACACGATGACGCGCTTATAGCCCAGCTTGGTCACGTGGTTCAGGCAGGGTTCCACCAGAGGGAATGTCACGCCGGAATAGCCCACTTCCAGCCAGCCAAAGCCCATGCCTTCTTGCAACAGACGCGCCACTTTGGCGACGTTGCCGTTGGCATCGGGGTCGGACGCACCTCGTCCAATCACAACTAGGCAGGTTTCTTCCAGCGGCACCTCGCCCTTTTCGGCGTTAGCAGCTTCGACAGCTTCCTGAATGCGTGCACCCGCGGCGGCGATCATCTTGGGATCCACGCCCAGCTCGCGCCCATAGGTCACGTCGATCCCATGCTTTTCAGCATAGGAATTCAGAACCGTTGGGATGTCGTTCTTGGTGTGCATCGCGGCGAACAGCATGCCGGGTACGGCCAGAATGCGGTCACAGCCAGCTTCGCGCAGTCGGTCCAGACCGTCGCGGATAACCGGGTTGGCAAACTCCAGATAGCCATAGTCGGTCATCCAGTCGTCCGGGAAATACGCCGGAAGCTTTTCCGCTAGGACCGCGAACTGGTCCACGGCATCCTGGCTACGCGAGCCATGCCCGCAGATCATCACACCAATTTTCGACACGTTCACGCCTCCTGCGGCTCTTCGTTTACGCCTTCTGCCTCAAGCTCTTCAGCGTCAGCATCTTTCCCCTTTTGGCCCTTCAGTGCCGCCCAAAGGCCAATGCCAGCTGCCAGACCAATCAGGATGATTGCCCCGATATGGTCGTGTCCTGCGACGTCTCCGATATGACTGGGGTGGGCAATGGCCGGACCGGCCAGAAGGCCAAGAACTACAAGAGCAAAACGGGTCATGCGGCATCCTTTCACGCATAAAGCGGGCGCAAAGAGGTTGCCTCTTTCGTTCTACGACGCTGCGTCTGATCCCCTATCTGGGTCGATCGTCAACAGCCAACCTCTCTGGCCCTATGGGCTTCGTTGGGTTTTCTATAGAAAGCGTATGGGATGGGCGCAATGGGAAAGACGGCACGGAAGGGCCGATTGGCGACATTCAGGGGCAGGTTTTACGGATCAAGGGGGCGCTAGCCGCCCGTGCAGCCGCGAATGTCCACGCCACGCCCGGCCGCCAGAACGGTCAGGCGCACATCCGAACGGTTCAGCAAGAACGGTTTTCCCGAGGTCGGAACAAGCTCGGCCACGGTGGTCAAAACCCTGCCGTTGCGCTGTGTCGACAAGGTGTTCACCCACAGTGACGGGTCTGCGGTTTCCACCACCACGACCTCGCCCCGACCAACGCGTGGCATGTCGATTGTCGCGGTCAGACGCAGCCCATCCGCGATCGGCTCGACCTGACAGATGGCTTTGCGCAGTCCGGCCTCGGCAGCCGTGTCGGGACGCGCCTTCAGCGCCCGCTTGATCGGCCGTGCGGCTTTGGTGGCCTCGACGGGCAGCGTGACCGAGATCTCGGCGTCCATCGGCATGCACACATCCTTGCACACCCCAAGGTTCACCTTGCCGGTCAAGGTAATGGGTTCACCCGCTTGGCTGGGCGTCAGGCTCATCGGCAGAACCAGTTCCTGCGAATAGCCAATGGTCTGCATCCCGGACGTCTCGAACACCTCGGGCACAGGCCAATGGAAGGTCACACCCGTCAGATTGCCCGATCCGCGCCAGTCAAGACTTGGGGGGATACCGGCCTCTCCGGGGCTGCGCCAATAGGTTTTCCACCCATCCGCCAGCCGCACCCGAAGCGCCGCCATATGGTTGCCAGACGCGTCGCGCCATCCCGGCAGAACGTCGATCTGCGCCACATCCTCGAGCGACGGCGGGAGGTCCGATTGAGCCGATGCCGGAGACACCAGCGACATGGCCCCAAGGCAGACGGCAAGGAAGGCGTGTTTCATCTTCATGCCCAAATACATAAGCGGCAAATCGCACATGTAAAATCACAAATTCCGGATAAGTTGTGACCAGCCCTTGCAATGCGTCGGTCAGACCGCTTTTCTATTAAGTATGAGCGACACGAATAACACCGAAATGAACCTCAGCGGTAAGCTGTTGATTGCCATGCCAGGCATGGGGGATCCGCGGTTCGAAAAATCCGTGGTTTTCATGTGCGCCCATTCTCCGGAAGGCGCGATGGGTCTGATCGTGAACAAGCCGTCAGCCGAGCTGTCATTGGGCGATGTGCTGGCACAGCTGGATATAGACGCAAGCTCGATCACCAAGGCGGGCAAAGTGTTTTTCGGTGGGCCGGTGGAGGGTGGACGTGGGTTTGTTCTGCACTCGGGCGAATACAACAACGACGATTCGACCTTGCGCGTGGATGAAGTGTTCTCGATGACTGCCACCCGCGACATTCTTGAAGCGATGGCCCATGGCGAAGGCCCGGAAGAGGCGTTGGCCGCATTGGGTTATGCCGGATGGTCACCGGGGCAGATCGAAGACGAGATTCAGCAAAACGCGTGGCTGACCTGCGACGCCGAGAAAGCGATTGTCTTTGCTGCCGATGATGACAGCAAATGGACTGCTGCGCTGGCCAAACTTGGCGTGGATCCACTGCTTTTGTCAGCCGAGGGTGGCCACGCTTAATCGCGCGGAGCCGCCGCACGGCGCAATCGATCATTGATCGCGCGACCAAGCCCATGATCCGGAATGGGTGACACCGCAATCGGCGCCTCCCCGTCAGCATCCAGCTTATGCAGATAGCCAAACAGGTTCGCCGCGGCTTCGACCAGATCACCAGACGGCGACAAGTTCAGCGTGGCCTCGACCGCTCCGAAGCCCAAAAGACGTTCGCCGGGGGCAACAGTGTCCGCATTCAGCCGCATCCGTGCATTCGGCGCATAGTGCGAGGTCAACTGACCCGGCGCGTTGATCGCCGCATCCTGACCGCGCGTGGCCATAGGGCCGCCCAATGCAGCCTCGAGCGCTTCGACCGGCAGACCTCCGGGGCGCAGCAATGTAGGTTCAGGATCCAGCCCGACAATGGTGCTTTCCAGCCCGACACCACAGGGACCGCCGTCCAGCACGGCTTCGATCCGGCCCGACAACCCGTCCAGCACATGCTGCGCGGTCGAGGGGCTGATCCGTCCCGAGGGATTGGCCGATGGTGCGGCGACGGGTACGCCAGCAGCCTCCAAAAGCTGTTGCGCCAGCGGATGCGCGGGCACGCGGATTGCCACCGTGGGCAACCCAGCAGACACCAGTGCAGACAAAGGTCCATCCGGCTTCAGCGGTAAGACGAGTGTCAGCGGCCCCGGCCAGAACGCCAGCGCCAGATCACGCGCGACGCCAGACAGCTCGGCATATTCTGCCACCGCATCGACCGAGGGCAAATGCACGATCAAAGGATTAAAATGCGGTCGGCCCTTGGCTTCGAATATCCGTGCAACTGCCCGATCATCCGTCGCGTTCGCTCCAAGGCCATAGACAGTCTCGGTCGGGAAGGACACCAAAGCCCCCGAGCGCAACAGATCTGCCGCGCGGGAAATTCCCCCTGCGTCGTCCTGCAAATGCTCGGTTTTCAATTCGCGCTCGGCCATGACGCTGCGTTTTCCTTTGCCCTTCAAATGACCTTCGGTAAGGGATCATCAAAGCCCTGTTAAGGGTCAATGCCCATGAAGCCAAGGATCGAACATGACTTATCGCGCCACAACTGATGACTTTCAATTCCTGTTCGATCATATCATCGGCTATAGCGACATCGCCGAAACCGAGCTTTTCGCCGAAGCCGCCGGCGACATGGCGACCGCTGTTCTGACCGAAGCCGGCAAGATGTGCGAAGACAAGCTGGCGCCATCGCATCGTGACGGCGACTTGACCCCGGCGGTTCTAGAAAACGGTGTTGTGCGCACCTCGCCCGGTTTTGCTGACAGTTATGCCGCGATTGCCGAAGGTGGCTGGATCGGTATGGCCGCAGATCCCGAATATGGCGGCATGGGCCTGCCCCTGACGCTGCAAACGGCTGTGAATGACATGATGTCGGCCGCGAACCTGTCTTTGCAGCTTTGCCCGCTGATGACCCAAGGCCAGATCGAAGCGCTGGAACATCATGCCACGGACGAGTTGAAGGCGCTTTATCTGCCCAAGCTGATTTCGGGCGAATGGGCGGGCACCATGAACCTGACCGAGGCCCAGGCCGGGTCGGACGTGGGCGCGCTGAGCTCGAAAGCAAGTGACAATGGCGACGGCACCTATGCGGTCTCGGGCCAGAAGATCTTCATCAGCTGGGGTGACAACGACATCACCGAAAACGTCTGCCACCTTGTTCTGGCACGCCTGCCCGATGGTGCAGCTGGCACCAAAGGCATCTCGCTGTTCCTTGTGCCGAAATTCATTCCCGATGCTGATGGCAACCCGGGCGAAAAGAACGACCTACGTGTGGTTAGCCTTGAGCACAAAATGGGTCTGCACGGCAGCCCGACGGCTGTGATGTCCTTCGAGGGCGCAAAAGGCTGGATGATCGGCGAGCCGCACAAAGGCATGGCCGCCATGTTCACCATGATGAACAACGCCCGTCTGGGTGTGGGCGTGCAGGGTCTGGGTGCCGGTGAAGGCGCGTATCAGAAAGCGCTGGAATACGCATTGGAGCGCAAGCAGGGCCGCACCCCGCTGGGTGAAGATGGCACCGGCATGATCGTTGATTTTGCCGATGTGCGCCGGATGCTGACCCAAATGCGCTGCGAGCTGTTCGCGGCACGTGCCATGGCGCTGTCGCTGTCCAAGGCCATCGACATGGCCACCGCAACGGGTGACGAAAGCTGGAAAGCCCGTGCGGCGCTACTGACCCCGATCGTGAAAGCATATGGCACCGAGACCGGCATTCTGGTCAGCCATCTGGGCGTGCAGGTCCATGGCGGCATGGGCTTCATCGAAGAAACAGGCGCCGCGCAGTATTGCCGCGATGTGCGCGTGACCGCGATCTACGAAGGCACCAACGGCATTCAGGCCATGGACCTTGTTGGCCGCAAGATGATGGATGGTGGCGACGCTGCCTTCCGCCTGCTGGAAGAGATCGAAGCACAGGCCGAAAGTGCCCGCGCCATGTTCCCCAACATGTCCGAAGCCGTCTGGTCGGCTGCCGAAGACCTGCGCGAAACTGTCGAATGGATGGTTGAACAGGGCGACATGCAGGACCGTTTCGCCGGTGCCGTGCCGTTCCTGATGGGCTTTGCCCGCGTGCTGGGCGCGCATATGCATCTGAAAGCGGCGATTGCGGAAGGCGGCAAAGGCCCGCGCACCGAACTGGCCCGCTTCCACATCAACCGCCTGCTGCCCGAACATACTGCACAGTTTGCCCAGGCCCGTGCCGGGGCTGCTGGCCTCTATGCACTCAGCCCCGAAGATCTGGCATCGTGAGCGACGTATCGACCGGAAAGCTGGACTTTCCCTTTCCTGACGCTCCGGCTGAAGGCGAGGCCATCGAGGTTGCAAAAGGTGTGCTTTGGGCGCGACTTCCGCTGCCAATGGCGCTGGATCATGTGAACGTCTTCGCGTTTGAAGATCCCGAGGGCTGGACCATCGTCGACACTGGTTTTGACACCGGGAAGACGCGCCGCATTTGGGAAAAGCTTCTGGCCGGACCTATGGGCGGCAAACCCGTGGTGCGCGTGATCGTTACGCATCATCACCCCGACCACGTCGGGCTGGCGGGCTGGTTCCAGCGCGATCATGGCGCAGAGCTTGTGACGACCCGCACAGCTTGGCTGTTCGCCCGGATGTTGCTGCTGGACGAGCAAATAGAACCCGTGGACGAGACGCTCGCCTATTGGCGCGCGGCGGGGATGGATCGCGAGGTTTACGAGAAACGCCTGACCGAACGCCCCTTCAACTATGCCGACATCGTCGCCGACATGCCCCTTGGCTTCAAACGCATCAAGGAAGGCAGCCGCATTCGCTTTGGCGGCCGCGATTGGGACGTACGGATTGGCAATGGTCACGCGCCAGAACACGCGACGCTCTGGTCGACGGATGGAGAACTGGTGATCGGCGGCGATCAGCTTTTGGCGACAATCAGCCCGAACCTTGGCGTCTATGCCACCGAGCCCGATGCCGACCCTGTGGGCGACTGGCTGGAAGCGAACGAGCGGCTGAGGCAATACGCGACCCCCAACCAACTGGTCCTGCCCGGCCATAAGCTGCCCTTCACAGGCCTGCCCACGCGGATGCGCCAGTTGATTGACAACCACCACAGCGCTTTGCGTCGACTGGAAGAGTTCCTGTCAGAGCCTCACACCGCTGGCGAATGTTTCCCGCCACTGTTTAAACGCGAAATCAAGGGCGGTGAATACGGGCTGGCGCTGGTCGAGGCCGTCGGCCATCTGAACCACCTTCTGCACGAAGGCCGCGCCACCCGCACAATGCGCGAGGATGGCGCGTGGGTGTGGCGCGCAATCTAACCGCGCGCTGGCACCACCTCGTATCCCGGCTCTTCGGGTTCATCATCCGTCATCTCGGCTGGGAAGCCGGGCGCGGTGATGTCCAACCCGGTGGCTTCCTCGAGCCGACGAATGATGTCGTCTGACTGCGCCCGCTCGCCAAAGCGCGCAATCCCGTCCTTGAAAATCTCGATCATCAAGGGCGAGATTTCCAGCGGGACATTGGCCCGATCCGCGATGTCCTGAAACAGTCCAATGTCCTTTTTCACAAGGTCCATAGTGAAGGAAATGTCACGCGATCCGTTCAGGATAACCTGGCTTTCAGTCTCGTGCACAAAGGATGTGCCGGACGAAATCTTGATGGCCTCATAAGTTGTGGCCAGATCCAAGCCCGCAGCTTTCATCGTCACCAAGGCTTCGCAGCAGGTCAGCAGGTTGGCGGTCGCCAGATAGTTGGTCATCACCTTCAAGACCGAGGCCGATCCCAGTTCGCCCGTATGCAACACGCGCCGCCCCAGCACGGTCAGAATGGGCAGAACGCGTTCAAACGTCGCCCGATCACAGCCCGCAAAGATCGAGATATTGCCCGTATCCGCCCGATGGCACCCGCCCGAAACCGGGCAATCCACCGCCGCACCGCCACGCGCAATGACCTCAGAGCCCAACCGCTTTACCTCGGCCTCGTCGGTGGTGGACATCTCAAGCCAGATCTTGCCCTCGCAGACCTCGTCCAGCATCTCGCTGACAACGGCGTTGCACGCGGCGGGCGAGGGAAGGCAGGTGATCACCACGTCACAGTCCCGCATCAGGGCTGCTGGGCTGTCTGCGGCTTCAGCTCCACGCGATACAAAATCTTCGACAAGTTCCGGATTCAGATCCAAGACCGTCAAATCCTTACCATTGCGCAACAGACTGCCCGCCAGTTTTCCACCGACATTGCCAAGCCCCACAAATCCGATTTTCATACACATTCTCCCTGACTTTCGGTCAGGCTTTCAGCGGAAGTCGCGCCTTTCTGTCCTGAAACCGACATTCCCCAAGATTTGGCTGGATCATTATATCGTGACGTGACGCCGGGGCTTGGCTGTGCCAATCTTGCCGAAGTGTAATTCGAGAAAACGGTGCCTTATGTCCGACGACACCCCCAAACCTAAAGCCCGCCAACCCCGTTCGCATACTGTTGATTGCAGCGAATCCGGGCCTGTGGTGGTTGAAGACCAACCACTGCCCGCAAAGGTCGCCAAGACACCGGTCGAGGAAAAAAGCCCCGCGGAATGGGCCTATGAGCGCCTGATTCTCTATATCAAAAACTTCGAAGAGCAGTTGGACAACGAACACGAGGTCGCCATGGGCTTTGCCGGAGGCGATGCGGGTGTGTTGCGGATCGAGGGGATCGGCTTTTTCGACCCAGACATCATCACCTATTACGGATCAGATGGTGAAGGCACAAAAACCCAATTGGTACAGCATGTCAGCCAATTGTCGGTGATGCTGCGCGCCCTGCCTAAACAGGTCGAAAGCGCCGAACCGAACCGCATCGGCTTTCGTTTGGCCGCCCAGCTGGAAGAAGATTAAATGCAAACTGCATTATGAATGGAATCCGGGCCGTGACAGAGGCCCGGAAATCCGTTATTCGGTGCAAAACGCAAACTTAGAACAGGAATTGAACTATGGCTGATCACGTACATGGCACCATGGATACCGGCGCGCAGGAAAAGACCTATGCGGGCTTTGTCGCTGCAACCAAATGGTCGGTTATCGCTATTCTGGCCATTTTGGTCTTCTTGGCCATCGTCGGCGCGTAACTCCGGCACCCCCGTCACAGTTCAGGTTCGAGGATCCTATGGTACGATTGCTTGCAGTGCTGTCGTTGATCGTCTCGCTTGCCGGATGCGGTGGCGCAGACAACATCTGGGCCAGCGATCAGACCGTGGCGGATGCCGTTTATCGACATGACGCCCCTCCGACCATCACCTTGTTTACTGTGGTGTCCACGGGCTCTGGTGCCGGGGCGCATTCGGCGCTTTTGATCAACGGATCACAGCGCCTGATCTTTGATCCGGCCGGCACTTTCAACCATCCCAAGCTGCCCGAACGCCATGACGTGATTTACGGCATGACCGATCGGGCGGTTGACTTCTATATCGATTACCACGCCCGCATCACCTATGACGTGGTGCGCCAGGACATTACCGTGTCGCCGCAGGTGGCTGAGATGGCCAAGCGCGCGGTCGAGCAATATGGCGCGGTGCCCAAGGCACATTGCGGCCAGTCAGTCAGCGCCATCCTGCGCAGCCTTCCGGGCTTCGAGTCTATTCCGCAAAGCTACTATCCGAAAAAGATCATGGACGGATTCGGAGAGCTTCCCGGAGTCCGCACGCAAAGCTTCAGCGACACCGATCCGCATAAGGGTGGTGAGATCAGAACGCAGGGCATCTGACCCGCGCGTCATCCAAGCAGATACAGCAACCCGTAAAGCGTGGCGGCTCCTGACAGGATCGCGGCCAGAACGTTTTTGCTGAAATACCCCACAGCCAAGGTCACAAGAGCAGCCCCCAATCGCGCCGGGTCGGGGTTTCCCCCTGTCGCGTCGGGCCAAAAGACCAGCGGGGCCACAAGCCCGGGCAGCACTGCGACGGGTGTATAGCGCAGATGGCGCAGCACCCATTCGGGCATCGGGCGATCCCCGATCAGACCCAAAAAGCTGAAGCGGATCAAAAAGCTGCCAATCGCCATCACGAAGATAACAAACCAGACGGTGGTATGGTTCAGGTCTTCAATCACGCTGCTCTCCGCTCCATGTAAAGCTCGATCTGAGCGCCAACGATCATTGCGCCGATCGCAGCCACCAACAGTCCCGAGCCATATGGCATCCACGCCATGAGCAGCGCCAACGCCACAGACGTACCGGCAGATGCGATATGCGCAATGCTGCGCAACGCCGGAGCGATCATCGCCAGAAAGGTAATCGGAAGCGCAAAGTCCAACGCGAATTCAGGGGGGATCTGCGCACCTGCGACGGCACCTAGATAAGATGCCCCGTACCAAAACGGCACCAGCGGAACGACCGTGCCCATGTAATAGGCAAAGCGTTCGGATACCGTCAGATCTCGTTCCATCTCGAACTTGATCTGAGACAGAGCATAGGCCTGATCCACCATCATATAGGCCACCAATGCGCGCTGCCATATGGGTGCACTTCCCAGATACGGCGTCAAAGACGCGCTATACATTGCCATACGCAAGTTCACCGCCAACGCGGTCAGGATCACGATCAACGTGGGTGCGTTTTCCGTCATCAGTTGCACCGCTGTGAACTGAGCAGCCCCAGCGATCACCATGACGGAAAAGCCCATCGTCTCGGCCAGATTCAGGCCCGCTTCGGTGGCGACGACTCCGAAAAGCGCCGCAAAAGGGACGACAACCAGAAGAAACGGTAGCGCATCGCGCGTTCCGCGCAGGAATTGTCGTTTCGGGTTGGACGTCGTCATTGGGAATTCCTAGATTACCCCTAACGCTTACGGCGTCCGCGCAGGAGTTGCAATTGTCCACCGAATTACATCTATCCGATTATCTGATCGCCCCCGATCCCGGCGCGGCGCGTTTGACGCGCGCTGTCGCAGGTCATGACGAAACCGGCGCACCGGTGACCATCAACGTGGTGGAAGAACGTCCTTTGACCATTTTCCTGAACCGGCGCGAGATCGTGACCGCCATGACCATCGGCGACTATCCCGAATATCTGGCGCTGGGATTTCTGCGCAATCAGGGGATGCTGTCCGAGGACGACCAGATCATCGGCGTCGACTATGATGACGACATCGAAACGGTCGTCGTGCGCACGGCGACTGAAACGGATTATGAAGACAAACTCTCCCGCAAGACCCGCACCTCGGGTTGTGCCGTGGGCACAGTGTTTGGCGACATGATGGAGGGTCTTGAAGGGCTGACCTTGCCCTCAACCCCCGTGAAAACCTCGTGGCTTTACGCGCTGTCGCAGAAGATCAACCGCACGCCCTCGCTATACCTTGAAGCTGGTGCAATCCATGGAACCGTGCTGTGCGAAGGTGACCGCCCGCTGGTCTATATGGAGGACGTCGGCCGCCACAATGCCGTCGACAAAGTGGCGGGCTGGATGCTGGATCAGGGTGTCTCGGGCGCAGACAAGATCCTCTACACCACCGGGCGACTGACGTCTGAGATGGTGATCAAAACCGCGCAGATGGGCATCCCAGCACTGGTCTCGCGCTCGGGCTTTACCGCGTGGGGCGTCGAGATCGCGAACGAGATCGGCTTGACCCTGATCGGTCGGATGCGCGGTCAACGATTCACCTGTCTGGCCGGGGAAGAGCGTCTGATCCGCGATGTGGACCCAGCCCATGTAACCCGAGAAGACAGCAAACACCGCCGCAAAGGGGCCGACACATGACCCGTCCCCTTGGCATCATTCTGGCCGGTGGTCTTGCCACCCGTATGGGCGGTGGAGACAAAGGGCGCCTTCCCTTGGGCGACAGCACACTTTTGTCCCACGTGATCGACCGACTGGCCCCTCAGGTCGACGGCATGGCCTTGAACGCGAACGGAGACCCCGTGCGTTTTGCCGACACCGGCCTGCCCGTTCTGCCCGACAGCATCGACGGCTATGCGGGTCCCTTGGCAGGCGTCTTGGCCGGGCTGGATTGGGCTTCTGAACAGGGCGCGACCCATGTCGTATCCGCCGCTGCCGACACGCCGTTTTTCCCGCGCGACCTTGTGGATCGGCTTCTGATTGCTGCGCAGCGCGACGGCACTGACATTGCTTTGGCCGCCACGCTGGATCCGCAACGCGGGGCCATGCGCCAACCCACCTTTGGCCTTTGGCCGGTCGCGCTGCGTGATGACCTACGTGCAGCCCTAGAAGACGGCCTGCGAAAAGTCGTCCTCTGGACCGACAAGCACGGTGCTGCCGTCGCCAGCTTCGCGCCCACTCCTTTCGATCCGTTTTTCAACGTGAACACCCCAGAAGACCTTGCCCAGGCCGAACAGTTTTTGGAGACCGCCCCATGAAAATCTTCGGTGTCACCGGCTGGAAGAACTCGGGCAAAACCGGGTTGATGGAGCGGCTGATCGCACATTTCACCGCACAGGGGTTGCGCGTTTCGACCCTGAAACACACCCATCACGGCGTGGATCTGGAAAAGCCCGGCACCGACACCCACCGCCACCGCGTCGCGGGTGCGCAAGAGGTCGTGCTGGCGTCCTCCGCCCGCATCACCACCCTGCACGAGCTTCGCGACGACCCCGCACCGCGTCTGGCCGAGCTGATCGCGGGCCTGACCCCGTGTGACCTTGTGCTGGTAGAAGGTTTCAAGGGAGCATCGCATCCCAAGATCGAAGCGCACCGTGTAGAAACGGGCGAAGACCTGTTGGCCCCAAGCAATGACACGATCCGCGCCGTGGCCAGCAATGAAGCCCTGCCCGATCTGGACCTGCCCGTCTTCGATCTGGACGACACCGCCGCCATTGCCGCGTTCATCGCGGATGTTACGGGCCTTGCGCCGCGCAAGCCGAAGGGATTGAAAAACGACTGCTTCGCCCTGCCGCCCGGCGTCCACTGGACCCCCGTGGACGAGGCACTGGACACGCTCCGCGACCGCCTGTCCCCCGTGGTTGGGACCGAAACCGTACCGACCGCGAACTCCCGTGGCCGCATCCTGGCCGCCGACCATATGGCAGCCCGCTCCAACCCGCCCGGCGCGAACTCTGCCGTCGATGGATACGCCTTCGCTTATGCCGGATTGCCCGCTGGTGATGTGACTGAGATGCCACTGATGGCTGAACGCGCCGCTGCCGGGGGCCCCTTCACTGGCACCGTCCCGATGGGTCACGCCATCCGCATCCTGACCGGCGCACTTCTGCCCGACGGCGTGGACACGGTGGTGTTGCAAGAGGACGTCCAAGTCGACGGGCAAACCCTGCGCTTCCCCGCGGGCGTCAAACCGGGCGCCAATGCCCGCGCCGCCGGAGAAGACGTCGAGGCCGGCAAGCTGGCCTTGCCTGCGGGCCACAAGATGCGCGCACCCGATGTCGCGCTCTTGTCCGCACTGGGCCTGCCTGATGTCCAAGCCTTCAAGCCGCTGCGTGTCGGCGTCCTGTCCACCGGCGATGAACTGGCCGAGCCCGGAACTACCACCGACACCGCCCGCACCTATGATGCCAACCGCCCGATGCTTCTGTCGCTGGCCGAGGGCTGGGGATACACGCCCATCGATCTGGGCCATGTGGCCGACGACCGCGACGCCCTGCGCGCTGCCTTTGACACAGCCGCAACACAGGCAGACGTTATCCTGACCTCAGGTGGTGCGTCTGCGGGGGATGAAGATCACGTTTCGGCTCTGCTGAAGGAAACCGGATCGTTGCACCACTGGCGCATCGCGATCAAACCGGGGCGACCTCTGGCGTTGGCGCAGTGGAACGGCACGCCCGTCTTTGGCTTGCCCGGCAACCCTGTCGCGGCCCTTGTCACCACGTTGATCTTCGCGCGCCCGGCCTTTTCAGTGCTCGCGGGCGGTCCGTGGCTGGCATCAGCCGGTACAATGCTTCCAGCCGCCTTCACGAAATCCAAGAAAGCAGGCCGCCGCGAATACCTGCGCGCGCGGCTGAACGAAGACGGTCGGGTGGAGGCTTTCAAGTCCGAAGGCTCGGGCCGCATCTCGGGCCTGTCATGGGCGACAGGGTTGGTCGAACTGCCGGACGGGGCGATGGACATCGCTCCCGGCACACCGGTTCGTTTCCTGTCCTACGATAGCCTTGGAATTACCTAAGCTTAGTCGCCATGACGCAGCAAACGCTGCTTCTGGCGGCCCCAATCCCGCTTGGCTTCGGTCGCGCGCTTGTCATGGGCCTTCTTACCCTTGGCAATGCCCACCTTCACCTTCACCAGACCTTTGTGGTTGAAATAGATGACCAGCGGCACAAGGGTCATGCCCTTACGGCTGGTCGCATTCCACATCTTCGAGATCTCGCGCTTGGACGCCAGCAGCTTACGCTTGCGGCGCTCCAGATGACCCCAAGTGATGGCCTGCTTATAAGGCGCGATATAGCTGTTAGTTAGGTAAAGCTCACCATCTTCAACGGCCACATAGCTTTCGGCAATGTTCGACCCGCCCTGACGCAGCGATTTCACCTCGGAGCCCATCAACACGATGCCGCATTCGATGTCTTCCTCGATCGCATAGTCATAGCGTGCGCGCCGATTGTCGGCGATCACTTTGTAATTGGTGTCTTCTTTTGTCTTCGCTTTAGCCATGTGCCGGATGTAGGGCTTGCACCGCCAACTGTCCAGACTGCTCAGGCAACCGGCGCATCAATCGTGGCGATCCATGGCTTCAAATCCACCACTGGGGTTCCATCGAAACAGTCCAACGCATCAATGCCGATGACGCCGGCCTCGACATCCAGGGACACGATTTCAACCGTGCTCATCGCAATCGGATTGGGACGGTTGGGCGAGCGGAGCGAGAACACCCCGCGCGGCGCATCCGCATGACGTGGCGTCTGTACGATCAGATCACGACGCGCTTGATCCATCCAGTAGAGCACGATGATATGCTGCCCGACCGTGAGATCCTTGATGCCGGGCTGATAGCCTTCGGCCAACTCAATGCGAAACGCGCCACCTTCTTTAGCCACACGTTTACGCGCACCAGCCACATTGCCCGGTGCATCACCCGGTTTCCACGGCGTATGGATACGTCCGATGAAAGCCACACGCGGTCCATCGTTGTCAGCAGGATCGAAGGCGAGTCGTTCCTCGCCTTCGCGCGCTTCTTTCATCAGTTGATCAGCCCAGCGTGACGCATGGCGGCATCGATGGCGGCTTTGGTCTCGTCCGTGATTTCAGTCAGCGGGCTGCGCACTTCGGTGCCACAACGGCCGAGCTTGGAAAGACCATATTTAGCCCCGCAAAGACCCGGCTCCATGAAGATCGCCTGATGCAGCGGCATCAGCTTATCTGCAATCTCAAGCGCTTTACCGAAATCACCAGCCAGCGTTGCGGCCTGCATATCTGCACACAGGCGCGGGGCCACGTTCGCCGTGACCGAAATACATCCCACACCACCTTGGGCGTTGAACCCGTGCGCCGTGGCGTCTTCGCCCGACAGCTGAACAAAGTCCGCACCACAGGTCATGCGCTGAAAGCTGACACGCGCCAGATCACCGGTCGCGTCTTTCACGCCCACGATGTTCTTGTGCTTGGCCAGAACGCCCATGGTCTCGGGTGTCATGTCCACGACCGAACGACCGGGAATGTTGTAGATCACGATGGGCAGGTCGACGGCATTCGCAATCGTTTCGAAATGCGCAACCAGTCCGCGCTGG
The DNA here is from genome assembly GCF_900302485.1 of Aliiroseovarius pelagivivens. Lineage (NCBI taxonomy): Bacteria > Pseudomonadati > Pseudomonadota > Alphaproteobacteria > Rhodobacterales > Paracoccaceae > Aliiroseovarius > Aliiroseovarius pelagivivens. Next base: position 109,208 of record NZ_OMOI01000002.1, read on the forward strand.
GTCGGCTTGTTATAGTACGGCGTCACGACCAGACCAGCGGCCGCACCGACGCGTTTGGCGAATTCCATGAAGCGCAGAGCTTCGGCGGTGTTGTTCGATCCGGCGCCTGCGATGACCGGCACGCGGCCTGCAGCGGCTTCAACCACGGCTTCGATGACCGCTTCGTGTTCATCGTGGGTCAGGGTCGGGCTTTCGCCAGTCGTGCCCACCGGCACCAAACCAGTCGAGCCTTCTTCGATCTGCCATTCGACCAAGCGTTTGAGCGCGTCGAAATCCACTGCACCGTCCTTGAACGGCGTAACCAGGGCAGGAAGAGATCCTTTAAACATGACACGCTCCATTTTTGTCTGTGTTTCCAATCACGTCTGCGGGCAGTTGCTGAATCGCCCCGCAAACGCGGCGGAAACTAGCCGGGTTCGACAGAAATGCCAAGTTTGTGTGTTGCGTGTTAGCGCCACAAAGCTAGGTTTTCCCCATGAACAGGATAGAATCTCGCCTTATCCCGGCCCTTGCACTGGCCGCTTGCTTGGGTTTTGCACCCAACAACGCCGCTTACGCGCAGGATGCTGGGGCCGTGTCGGCCTTCAAAACCGCCATTGAAACCGCTCGCGCCAAGGATTGGGACACTGCCCGTCGTCAGGCCTCGGACGGAGGGGCGCTGTCTGCCGACATCGTCGAGTGGCACCTGTTGCGGCAAGGTGAAGGCAGCTTTGCGGATACCCGCGCCTTTCTGGCCCGCCGTCCCGACTGGCCCGGCCTGAAGCTTCTGCGCAAACGTTCCGAGAAATCCATCCCGCATAACCACACCCCATCCGAAGTGCTGGCGTTTTTCGAAACACAGCCGCCTCAGACCGGGCGCGGTGCATTGCGTTTGGCCGAGGCGCTGAAGGCGACCGGCAACAGGGACGAGGCGAACGCGCAGATTATCCTCGCGTGGATCTCGCTGTCCTTGGACGAAGATGAACACAACGCATTCGTGTCGCGTTATGGGGATACGCTGAAGCCTCACCACCGGGACCGCGCGGATATGCTGTTGTGGCGCGGGTCCACGACCGAAGCCGGCCGTATGTTGCCGCTGCTGTCTTCGGGGCAGCAGGCATTGGCCAAGGCCCGCATAGCTCTGCGTGGCAAGAAAAACGGCGTGGATGCGTTGATCAAAGCCATCCCTGCCAGCCTATCGGATGATCCGGGGCTGGCGTATGAACGCTTCCTGTGGCGGGCCTCGAAAGGGCGCAATCAGGATGCTGTGGACCTTCTGCTCGAGCGCTCGACCTCGGCCCAATCACTTGGGGCGCCCGAGCGCTGGGGAAGCTGGCGCCGCGTACTGGCCCGTTGGTCCATGCGCGATGGCAAGCCCAAGCAAGCCTATCGCCTTGCCGCCTCACATCACATTCCCGGCGGATCTGATCGCAACGATCTGGAATGGTTGGCGGGCTATGTAGCGCTGCGCAAACTGAACGACCCGGCCACCGCCATCGAACATTTTCAAGCTTTTCAGCTGGGGGTCGAAACCCCGATCAGTCTGGGGCGCGCCGGATACTGGCAAGGACGTGCCTATGAAGCAGCAGGTGACAAGATCACCGCGCAGGCGTCCTATGAGTTCGGGGCCGAGTTTCAGACAAGTTTCTACGGCCTTCTAGCCGCCGAGAAGGCAGGCGTTCCGATGGACCCCCGCCTGACCGGATCAGAACCCTTCCCCGATCATCGACAAGCCAGCTTTTGGGGTGGTTCCGTCATGGAAGCCGCCCGCTTGTTACAAGCCGCAGGAGAGCTTTACTGGGCCGAGCGATTCTCGGTCCATCTTGCCGAAAGCCTGACCCGCGAAGAGCTGGGCCAGCTGGGCGCATGGGCGGAAAGCGTGAATGAGCCGCACCTGCAGGTTATGATCGCCAAACAGGCCGCACGTCAGGGTCATACGATCGCCCGTCCCTATTTCCCGACGCCCGACATCGGGCGCGGCAACCGCTCGGTGCCCCGCGCATTGGAACTTGCCATCGCCCGGCGTGAAAGCGAATTTGATCCGTCGGTTATCTCGGGTGTTGGCGCGCGTGGGTTGATGCAGCTGATGCCCGGCACGGCATCCGACATGGCGAAGCGTCTGGACATGCCCTATTCCAAGGCCCGTCTGACCGAGGACCCGGCCTATAACACGCGGCTGGGATCGGAATACCTGGCGAAGCTGATCGAAGATTTCGATGGCAACCCCGTTCTGATTTCGGTGGGCTATAACGCCGGTCCCCGACGGTCGCAGAACTGGAGCGAACGGTTTGGCAATGTGCGGTCCTCGTCGGTGGATATCATCGACTGGATCGAGCACATCCCATTCCGCGAGACCCGCAACTATGTGATGCGCGTAACTGAAAGCCTGCCGATCTATCGTGCGCGGCTGACCGGGAAAACCGAACCCCTGCGCCTGTCGAAAGAGCTTAAGAAGTAGAGCGGCGGCTGCGGATTAGGGTGAAGATGCCTGCCGACACGACGATCACCGCGCCGATCACAACATTGGTGTGCAAGGTCTCGTTGAAGACCAAGACGCCGATGAAGCTGACGAAGACCAGTTGCAGATAGGCAAAGGGTTGGACGGTGCTGGCCTCGGCGAATTCATAGCATTTGATCAGCAGCCAGTGGCCCAGAACGCCCGTGCAGCACAGCAGCGCCATCCACGCCCAATCGCCCTGCGACATGGGCTGCCAGAACCAGACGCCAATCGCAGTCATGACCACGGCGCCAATGATTCCCGTCCAGAAAAAACTGGTCTGCGTGCTGTCGGTCTTCGCTGCAAGTCGTGTCATCAACCCATAGACCGCGAACATTCCCGCCCCCAGCAGCGGAATGATGGCATAGGGTGAAAACACGCCTGTCCCCGGCTGCAGAATGATCAAGATCCCGATGAAACCGATGCCAATGGCCGCCCAACGACGCCAGCCCACATGCTCGCCCAGAACCCGGCCGGATAGGGCTGCCACCATCAGCGGATACACGGCGAAAATCGCATGGCTTTCCACAAGGCCCAGCAGTGTGAAAGACAGAACGGTCACGCAGATCTCTAGCGCCAAAAGCGCCCCACGAGAGATTTGCAGCCAAAGGCGGGCGGGGCGCAGGGCTTGTGCCAGCCCTCCGTTCCGGCGGGTCAGCCACAGAACGAAGACCGCGAAGAACCAATAGCGGATCATCACCACCATCCAGACGTTGTATTCCCCGCCCAAATGGCGCGAGATCCCGTCCTGCATCGCAAAAACGAAAGTCGTGGCGACCATCAGCCAAATGCCGATTTGATTGTTGCGATCCATTGCGTCCTTCTAGGGCCGCAATGTTCCACGGCTCATATGCCGTTTGCGCCCGTATCCGGATACACGTTCCACATCGAAACCCGCCGCGTCTAGGGCACGACGGACAAAACCTGCGGCAGTGTATGTCGCAAACGTGCCATTTGGCGCGGTGTGGATGCCAACCTGCGCCATAAGATCCTCGCCCCACAGCTCGGGGTTCTTGGCGGGCGAGAAGCCGTCAAGGAACCACGCGTCCGCTTTGCCGTCCCAACTTGCCAGCGTGTCTCGGGCGTCGCCCTCGATCACTTCGACGGTGAACCCGTCCAGATCGAAGCGTCGCGCGCCCTCAGCCCACGCCGTCAGGAAAGGCCCGGCCACCGCATGCGCCTCGGGGAAAGTTTGCAGGGCGCGGTCGATGTCGGCAGCCTTCATCGGGAAAGCCTCGAACGAAGTGAGCCCAGCCCCCTCGGGCGATCCCGAAGCGCGCCACGCGATGAACGCGGCCAGCATGTTCAGACCGGTGCCAAAGCCCAGCTCGGCAATCTGGAAGCCGGGGCTTAGACGCGCGGCCAGATCATTGCCGTCGATGAAGACATGCCGCGTCTCGGCCAGCCCGTCTTCGAGTGAGAAATAGGGATCGTCGAACCGATCCGCCACCGGCACGCCGCTGTCTTTCCACGTGATCGTCGCCGTGGTGGTCGTTGTCTGGCGCTTTGTCATGATCTGCCCTAGAACGCTTTTGAAACCTGCGCGAACATGAAGAAGGATAGCTCTGATGGCAACGGCTGATGTGACGGTCTATGGCGCAGGGATCTTTGGCCTATCGGTCGCGTGGAGCTGCGCCAGGCGCGGCGCAAAGGTGCGGGTGATCGACCCGTACGGACCGGGCGCGGGATCGTCCGGAGGTCTGGTCGGCGCGCTGGCCCCGCATGTGCCCGAACGCTGGAACGCCAAGAAAGCCTTTCAATTCGACAGCCTGATCATGGCGGAAACCTATTGGGCCGAGGTCGAAGCGGTGTCAGGAAAATCCCCCGGCTACGCGCGCTCGGGTCGGTTGCAACCCATCGCGGACGACCGCCTGCTGGATCTTGCCAAGTCCCGCGCGGCCGAGGCCGAAACCCTGTGGCAAGGCAAGGCTGTTTGGCAGGTGCGCCCCACTTCGGACTTCCCCGATTGGGCACCGAACAGCCCGACGGGTTTCCTGATCTACGACACACTGACCGCCCGAATGAGCCCCCGCCGGGCAGGTGCCGCACTGGTTGTAGCAATCCAAGCCAAGGGCGGCAAAATCGTGACCGAGGGGCCCTCGGAAGGGACCGAGGTCTGGGCGACCGGTTGGCAAGGCATGGTGAAACTGTCCGAGGAACTGGACAAATCCGTCGGCAACGGTGTCAAAGGCCAAAGCGCGCTTCTGGATTATGACGCGCGGGACATGCCGCAGCTGTTTGCCGACGCCGTACACATCATCCCGCACGCAGACGGTACTGTGGCCATCGGGTCCACCAGCGAACGGGACTTTGACGATCCATCCAGCTGTGACGAGGCGCTGGACGAGGTTATCGCCCGGGCCCGCACCGCCTGCCCTGCACTTGCAGATGCGCCCGTGATCGAACGCTGGGCCGGGGTACGCCCCCGCGCCAAATCCCGCGCGCCGATGCTGGGGGAATACCCCGGCCGCCCCGGGGCCTACATCGCCAATGGCGGCTTCAAGATCGGCTTCGGCATGGGCCCGCGCGTGGGCGAGCTGATGGCCGACCTTGTGTTGGATGGCCGCGACGAGATCCCCGAAGATTTCCGGGTTGAAGCAAGTCTTTAAACGACAGCCGCGCGCAGCTTAGCCATCAGCTTGGTCAGATTGGCCTCGTAGCGTTCATTCGTCAGCACGCCATCCGCGTCGAATTCTTTCGAACTGCCCGCCACGGCGATCTCTGGTCCAATCACAAGGCGGGGCTGAAAAGGGGTCATCGCGGCGACCAAAGACGCCTGCGCTCGCTCTCCACCCGCACGCCCGCCAGCCGCGGACATGACCGCAACGGGTTTGCCCTCCCACGGCTGGGGCTTCACCCGACTGACCCAATCCAACGCGTTTTTCAGAACACCCGTCAGCATCTTGTTGTACTCTGGCGTCGAGATAATCACCGCATCCGCCTCCGCAATCTGAGTTGCCAGCTGGGCGACGCTGTCGGGGATCCCGTCCGCGACCTCGAGGTCGCCGTCATAGAGCGGCAGGTTCAGATCTGCCTCGGTATAGACTGCATCGCCGTAAAGCCTCGCTGCATTTCGCAGCAAGAACCGGTTGGTTGCGTCTTTACGCAGGGAACCGGACATGCCAAGCAATTGGTGTTTGGACACAAGAACCTCCTTCGTCGGGTCACAAAGATGTGGGGCGCGGCACGTATGAGGTCAAGAAGAGACGAGACACAGCAATGCGCCACGGCGGACAAATCCTTGTCGATCACCTGAAAACCGAAGGCGTCAGCCGCGTATTTTCCGTACCCGGCGAAAGCTTTCTGGCCGCACTGGACGGGCTATATGACAGCGGGATTGAAAACGTCGTCTGCCGGCAGGAAGGCGGGGCCGCCATGATGGCCGAGGCGCATGGCAAGCTGACCGGCGCGCCGGGTGTTCTGTTCGTGACGCGCGGTCCGGGGGCGACGAATGCGTCTTCCGGCATTCACGTGGCGATGCAGGACGCGACACCGATGGTGGTTTTCGTCGGACAAATCGCGCGCGCGCATCGTGATCGTGGCGCGTTTCAAGAAGTCGATTATCGCGCCTTCTTCGGCCCGCTGGCCAAATGGTCCTGCGAGGTCGACCAGACCGAACGCCTGCCTGAATACCTTGCCCGCGCCTTCCACGTGGCCCGCACTGGGCGCCCGGGGCCCGTCGTCGTGGCGCTGCCCGAGGATATGCTGAGTGATGTGGCCGACGTGCCGGATCGCCCCGCCGTGCCTGCTACACAGGGCCGCGTTTCCAGCGCGGACGCGGGTGCGATGCTGGCAGCAATCGAGACCTCGGCGCGTCCGCTTTTGATCGCAGGCGGACCGGGTTGGACCGCTGACGCAGGCGCGGACCTCATGGCATTCGCCGCCCAAAACGCCTTGCCCGTCGCCACCGCGTTCCGCCGACAGGATTACGTCGACAACCGCCATCCAAATTATGTCGGAGATCTTGGCCTTGGCATCAACCCGGCGCTGAAGACCATGTTCGACGAGGCCGACACGCTGGTCGTTCTGGGTAGCCGTCTGGGCGACATCCTGACCGGCAGCTACGAGATGCTGGATCCGATCCACACCGGAAAACGCATCGTGCATGTCTATCCCTGCGCCGAGGAATTGGGGCGTGTCTATCATGCGGATCAGACTGTTCTAGCGACTGGCCCGGCAGCGATTGCAGCGCTGAGTGAACCGCCCGCGCTGTCCGCAACCCCTTGGGCCGATTGGACGCAACAGGGCCGCGCCGCCTATGACGCTTTCCAAGCCCCGATCGAAACCCCCGGCCCGGTCAAGTTGGAACGCATCATGCATTGGCTGTCGGACACACTGCCCGACAACACTATCATGACGAATGGAGCAGGAAACTACGCCACATGGCTGCACCGCTATTTCCGTTTCAAGGAATACGGCACGCAGCTTGCCCCGACCTCAGGCTCGATGGGCTATGGCTTCCCGGCAGCAGTTGCAGCCAGCCTTCAGCACCCCGATCGCACCGTGATTGCATGGTTAGGGGATGGCGAGTTTCAGATGACCTTGAACGAGATGTCGACCGCTGTGCAGCACGGGGCAAAACCCATTGCGATCATTGTGAACAACGGGCGTTATGGCACCATTAGGATGCACCAAGAACGCACTTATCCGGCGCGCGTCTCGGGCACCGATATGGCGAATCCTGAATTCGCAGATCTGGCCCGTGCCTATGGAGGCCACGGCGAAACCGTCACCAAGGGCGAAGACTTCGAAGCTGCTTTCCAACGCGCAAAAGCGTCCGGAAAGCTGGCCGTGATCGATTTGGAGGTAGACCCGCAAGTCGCCACGCCGGGCCTGACTTTGGATCAGTTGCGCGCACAGGGCGAGGCGGGGTAACCGCCACGCCCTGTCGCTAAGGCTCAGCCCTTCGGCATCTCCATCAGTTCGGCCAGATGGATCGTGCCCATCTGGATGAAACTGTTTTCACTGGCAATCGCCAAGGCCGTGTCCGCATCCGGTGCGTTGATCACGCAAAACCCCATCATCGGCTGCTTGAACCCTTCGCGGTGACCATCGCCATCCACGGTCCATTGCGCCTTGAATGGCGTCTCGGGCATCTCGAACACATCCGCGTATTTGGCAATCCACGCCTTATACGCGGCCTGCATCTCGGCCTTCTTGTCGTCGGGCACGTCCGTAGGCTCGTGATACGCCATGTAAAACTTCGGCATCGTTTTTCCTCCCGTATTTGGGATCAGTATTCGACCCCAATTTGCGCCTTGATGCCTGACCGGAACGGGTGTTTTACCAATTCCATCTCGGTCACCAGATCGGCAATCTCGATCAGATCGTCCGACGCATTGCGCCCGGTCAGGACCACATGGGTCATGTCGGGTTTTTCTTCGACCAAAAACTTCACGACCTCGTTCACGTCGACATAGTCGTAACGAATGGCGATGTTGATCTCGTCCAGCAGGACCATCTTGTTGGACGGATCGCGGATCAGATCTTTCGACTTCTCCCACGCGGCCTGTGCCATTTCGATGTCACGGGTGCGGTCCTGCGTTTCCCAGGTGAAGCCTTCACCCATCGTGTAGAATTCGCAGATGTCGCTGAACTTGGCGTTGATCAGATCACGCTCGCCGCAATCCATCCCGCCCTTGATGAACTGCACCACGGCGCATTTCATATCAGCCGCAATGCAGCGGAAGATCATCCCGAACGCGGCCGAGCTTTTGCCCTTGCCCTTGCCCGTATGCACGATGATCAGACCCTTCTTGTCGGTCTTCGTCGCCATGATCTTGTCACGGGCGGCTTTCTTCTTTGCCATCTTTGTGGCGTGGCGATCGGGATCTACGGTCATTCTGGCCTCACTTTGGAATGTCATGCCAGTGTGAGAGCACACTCCTCCAGATGCAAGAGCGGGCGCCCTGAAAATCAGGACGCCCGTCTATTTTGGCCACCGTGAGTGGTATATTACTCGGCTGGTACGGCCGAGCTGAGTCCGCGGCCAAAATGCTGTTTGTTCAAGCGAACAACCAGAACAATCATCGCCATTTGGAATGCAATCGCAATGGCGGAAATCACCCAGTACATCAGCGAGAACTTGTCAATCACGCCCGCTTTCACCAAGCCGGAGTTCAGGAAGAACTGCAACAGAACCGACAGGGCAACGCCCGGGCAGACCAGCGCATAGGAACCGGGCGAGGTCTCGTTTCCGAAGACAAAGCTTTTCCAATAGCCAACGCGCGACAGCACAACCAGACCCAAGAGACCGAACAGCACCTGTACAGCGATCAGACGGGCAAGGAAGATCATGGTTTCCGCAGCCGAGCCGTGCACATCAAAGGTCACGTGCATACCGTGATCCTGACGCAGGAACATGATGCCAAGAATGGTCATCAGCGGGATGACGATCATCAGGGTCGGGGCAGCTTCCTTGGCAGTCCCGTGATGCAGCATCGAGTTGAAGGCCGTGAACAGGGCCAGTGCGGCATAGACGATCGAGCCCACACCGAAGAAGGTCGAGCCCACCAGCGACACGCCAACAACGATGGTGTTTGTGCTCATCGCGGCGGGGGCGGCAAACCCCACGGCGGTCATTGCCAGAGCGAAGGCAGGCAGCATCTGTGCAAAGCTGTTATGGGCAGTCACGTCGAAGACGCCACCCTTGGACAGAACGCGACCAAGGAAATCGCCGATATAGCTCAGCGCCAGAATGCCGATGGCCAGGAAGGCGGCCATGGCGAAGGGGAACAGGTACTCTACGATCGACCACAGGCCGGGCACGAAGACCAGACCGGCCACGAACATGCCGTTCACGCTCATCGCCAAGGCCAGCGGCATGGCAAGGATGGTGGTTTCCGCGTTCGAGTTCTTCAGCGCAGTGTAAGCTTCGGTTTTGCGGAAGGCCGAGAAGCTTTTCAGGTTCCAGATCAGGTATTTCAGGTTCAGGAAGACCATCGCGGCGATGCCGACCCACGCGACGACGATGGCGGTTTGCATCCCCATCGACCCGGTGGTGAATGCGGCCATGATGTCCTCAAATACGGGTACGGGCTTGCCCGGGTGGTTCACCCAGAACATCAGGTACATGAAGAAGGTGACCGACAGGCCACCGGCCCCGACCGAGGCGAGGAAGTAGAGCGGCGAATATTTATCCGCGGGACGAGAGGTTTGCATCGGATTTCTCCATTCATATTCTATTTCTTGAATATCTTATAATTGCAAATGCAACTGTTAGCAAGTCGTCAGACTGCACATGTTGTCGCGGGGCGAAAATGCACGGATTTACCGATTGTTAACCAAGACAACGCAATGTGCAGGGGAAGGAGACATCAACTATGCGCCTTGCCCATTCCCTTTGTTTTCTGGCCCTTTCAGCCCTCGCTTCCTGCGACAGCCCCAGCCCGCAATTCATGCATCGCGACACCGCCACCACGCGGGTCGAGGTCGAGGGCTCTACCTTTTCGGTGCATCAGCGCGAGAACTGGGTCGAGGTCTATCGCATCGGATTCGAGGCGCTGCCCCGCGTTCCGGTGATTCTGGCCCGCGCGAAGATCGCAATTGAACAGGCCACAGGCTGTAAGGTGGTCAAAGGGTCGCTCAGCGGCGATCAGGCCATTCAGAGGGCCGAGATTGACTGCGACGCGGCTTAGTCGGCCGGCTTCGGCGTCACCGTCTTGGAGAACTCGAATGACGTTGGGTGATCAAAGCCCGGATGGCGGTGTGTGCCAGTCTTGGTGAACCCCAGCCGCTCGAACGTACGTTGGTTCTCGACCAGTTCGACCCGCGTTTTCAGACGCAGAACCGACAGTTGCAAAGCACGCGCACGTTGTTCAGCCAGCTGGATCAATGCCCGCGCCAGCCCCTGCCGCTGCGCGTTTGGATGGACCGCAAGTTTACCAAGATAAAGCTCGGGCGGATTTGCGTCGGGGCGCGGTGTCAGAAACACGCAAGCCTGTTCGTCGATCACCCAGACCTCTCCTGTCCGGACCTGTGCGGCGATCCCATCCTCGGTCAACTGATGCAAAGAACTCGGCGGATCAATCCGCCCCTCCATCCCAGCGAAGGCAGTGCGAAGCAGCGCCAGAACCGGCGCCATATCTTCGTCCGCCCTGAGCCGTCGCGGTATCACCGGATCTGGTCCAGCATCGCCCGGGCCGAGTTTGACCGTGGCGTCCACAGCCCGCGTTCAATCGCTTCGCGCAGACGTTCGGCGATTTCCTTCAGCGCCGGGTCGTTGTGATCCTCGATGAACTCGCGCGTGTCGTCATCCTCGATGAAGGCGCTGTACACCAGATCGAAGTGATGGCTACGCACCGCGCCCGTGGTGGCTGCGAAGGCGAACATATAGTCGACCGTCGCCGCAATCTCGAACGCGCCTTTATATCCGTGGCGTTTCACCCCATCGATCCATTTTGGGTTCACAACGCGCGAGCGGACCACGCGGCCAATCTCGTCTTCCAGCGTGCGGATCACTGGGCGTTCAGGGCGCGAGTGGTCGTTGTGATAGATCGGTCGATCGCGACCCTGAAGGGTCGACACAGCCGCTGCTGCGCCACCTTCGAACTGATAGTAGTCGTCGCTGTCCAGAAGGTCGTGCTCGCGGTTGTCTTGGTTCTGCACGATGGCCTCGACCTGTCCCAGTCGCGCCTCGAACCCTTCGCGGTCGCGGGTGCCTTCGCTGCCCGCCCCATACGCATAGCCACCCCATTCCAGATAAGCTTCGGCCAGATCTGCCTTATCGGCCCAAAGCCGTTCGTCGATCATCGCCTGAAGCCCTGCGCCGTAAGCGCCGGGTTTCGAACCATAGACCCGCGACGCGCCCTCGCCCGCCCGCACACGCGCGGCGGCGGGGTTCACATCATCGGGCTCATCCATCGCCTGCACAGCGCGGGCGGCGCTATCGACCAACGAAATCAGCTGCGGAAAGGCATCGCGGAAGAAGCCTGACACACGCAGGGTCACATCCACGCGCGGACGGCCAAGCGCCGAGGACGGGATCACTTCGAACCCGGTCACGCGGCGATTGGCGCTATCCCATTTAGGCTTCACCCCCATCAGCGCCAAGGCTTGTGCAATGTCATCGCCGCCGGTGCGCATGTTGGCGGTACCCCATGCCGTCACCAGCATCGAACGTGGCCAGTCGCCATGGGTCTGTAGGTGTTTGTCGATCAGTAGGCTGGCTGATTTCCAGCCCAGCGCCCACGCGGTCGGCGTCGGCACAGCACGGCTGTCGACCGAGAAGAAATTGCGCCCCGTGGGTAGAACATCCAAACGTCCGCGGGTGGGGGCGCCGGATGGCGCAGGGGCGACGAATTGCCCGGCAAGGGCGGTGAGAAGCCCCTCCCCCTCGTCCGGCCCACAGGCCCGCACCGAGGGCAAAACCTGCGCATGATAGGCGTCAAGAACCGGGCGAGTTACGGCGAACTCTTCCGGCACTTCATCCCACGCGACTGCCGCCTGCGCCAGCAGCTCCAACCGTTCAACCGTATCGCCATTGCTACGCCAGTTGCCCGCCTCGATGGCTTCAAGGCGAGCGTGACGCGGGCCGTCATATTTGGCCGCCATGTCGCAATCCAGCGGATCAATATCCACTCTGCAATCGGCAGCCAAAGCCCGGATCAGAGACGCATCCCCGCCCTCGCCTTGCCCGCGCGGCACGCGGACCAGCGCGATGCCAAGGTCGCGCTCCAGATCACCCACCGGAGACTGCCCGAACACATGCAATCCATCGCGGATCTGCGCCTCTTTCAACTCGCAAAGATAGGCATCCAGCTTGGCCAGATCGCTGTCTTCATCTTCGCCCGACATGCCGACATCGGCATCCAAACCTGTGGCTTGGGTCAGCGTCAGGATTTCACGGCGAAGATGCACGATCCGACGGGGATCGACACCAGCGGCTTCATAGTATTCATCCACCAAAGCTTCCAGATCACGCAGCGGACCATAGGTCTCGGCCCGCGTCAGGGGCGGGGTCAGGTGGTCGATGATCACCGCCTGTGCGCGACGCTTGGCCTGCGTCCCTTCGCCGGGATCGTTCACGATGAAGGGATAGACGTGGGGCATCGGGCCCATCACGGCCTCGGGCCAGCAGGTCTCGGACAGGGCGACGGCCTTACCCGGCAACCATTCAAGGTTTCCGTGCTTGCCCATGTGCACCAGCGCGTGTGCGCCAAAGACGTGACGCAGCCAGAAATAGAAGGCGAGATAGTTGTGCGGCGGCACAAGGTCGGGCGAGTGATAGGTCTCGGTCGGATCGATGTTATAGCCACGCGCGGGCTGTACGCCGACGACAACGTTTCCGAACTCCAGAACCGACAGCGAAAATGACCCACAATCGACGTCACCCGGCGTGAAGAACGGGTCTTCTTCGGGCTTGCCCCAGCGGCTCTCAATCGCCTCACGCATCTCCCAAGGCAGTTGGCCATAGTTGATCTGATAGTCCGACATCGGCATGGTAACTCCGCCCGTACGTGCGGCCCGGTCGGTCAGCCAGTTGGTCGGCCCCGCCATCACGGCCTGCATCAAGGCGTCGCTGTCCGCAGGTGCGTCGGCAACTCTGTACCCCTGATCCGCCAGCAGCCCCAGCGCATGCACTACGGCGGCAGGCGTATCCAGCCCTACGCCGTTGGCCAGTCGCCCATCTTTGTTGGGATAGTTCGCCATGATCAGCGCGACTTTGCGCGATCCGGCCTCGGCCCGACGCAGACGCGCCCAGTTGGCGGCAAGCTCGGCCACGAATTGAACGCGATCCCCAAGCGCCATGTAGGTCGCAATGGGGCATTCGGTGGCTTCGTCAAAGAAAGCCTCGCCCTTGAAACTGATCGCGCGGGACAGGATGCGGCCGTCCACCTCTGGCAGGGCCACGTTCATGGCGATGTCGCGCGCAGACAGTCCGGTCAGTCCCTCGGCCCATGCCTCTTCGCTGGACCCGGCAAGCACCACTTGGAATACGGGCGCCGCATTGCACCACGGGGCTTCGAACGGGTTCTGGCTGGGGGCGTCGCCTTGGTGCGGCGAGCCGACGGCGAAGGAGGTGCAATTCAGGATAACCTCTGGCTTGGCCTCAGAAAATAGGCTCTCCAGCGTAGCCACAGACACCGGGTCTTTCAAAGACGCCACGAACACCGGCAACGGATTCAGCCCTTTGCGCAGCAACGACTTCACCAGCCGATTGATCGGGTTCAGCCCCGCGCCCTGCACCAGCGCGCGATAGAAGACGATGGGGACAACAGACGCTCCGTTGGTCCACGCCTCCTGCGCGGCGGACAGATCCGCAACGCCAGCACCCGGCCAATAGACGCCCGCGCGCAGCAAGGGGCGTGCGGCTTCAGGGCGCTCGCCGCTGTCCAGCATCGCCTTGGCATAACTCAGGAACCCAACCGAGTTCTCTGGCCCGCCTTCGACCAGATACGCCCAAAGCGCATCATAGTCTTCGTCCGGCACCGTCGACAGCGCCCGAAGCTCGGCGTCCGGCTTGTCGTCACCCGGCAACAGCGCCAAAGGCACGCCCGCGTCGCGCAGATGGGCCGCATATTGCTCGGCCCCATATTTCCAGTAACCGACGCCGCCCAACACGCGCGCCACGACCAACCGCGACTTCGTCGCGCAGTTGTCGATATGCAGATCAACCGACATCGGATGCGCCAGATGCATCATGTTGGCAAGACGCAGGCCGGGGGCGTCCGCCATCTCGGCCCGCGCCTGTGCAAGGCCGGCAAGTTCCGTGTCTGCCGCCGAAATGAACACCAGATCCGAAGGCGTCTGCCCCAGATCCACCGGTTCTTTTCCGTCATCAATGCTGCCCGGAGTGGCTGCCAGAAGATGCATGTCGCGTCCCTTGCGTTAAGATGTTATGGACCGGGCAAACGTGACCCGATCAAGGTGGACCCAATGGATTACAAAGCAGCAGGCGCGCCGAAACCCGCCAAAGGCACCCCGCGCCATTCCGAACATAATGCTCGCGGCACAGCGAAAAATCCGCTGAACCGTAAAGACGACAAGGCTGCGTTGCTGGCCCGGATGAAAGCCGCAGCGGCCAAAAAAGACTGAGGCCCGCTCACAGCTTTTTCTCCATGAAGAGAGAGCTGTTGGCCTCGGGATAGTCTCCGAACGGACCGCACTTGGTAAATCCGGCCCGTTCGTACAGACGGTGCGCCGCATAGAGCACATTGCCGGTTTCCAGCTTCATCGCCGCGTGGCCTTGCGCACAAGAGGCGGCTTCGATCTGCTGAAGCAGGGCCTCGCCCACGCCTTTCCCGCGCGCATCCGGCGAGACGAACATGGACTTCACCTCGCCATAGTCGCCTTTATCGGCGAGCGCCCCGGTGCCCAGCACCACGTCGCCCTCGCGCGCCACGAAGAACGAGATATCGGGCACGCAAAGGTCATCGATATCCAGAAAAAAGTTGTCCTCGGACGAAAACAGGCTCTCCATCAGGGCATGGCTTTGCTTTAGCAGCGCCGTAGCCTGAGGATCACGCGGATCGCCGGGAACAACTTCAATCGTCATGCGGTTAGCGCCTGTTCGATGGCTGTGCGGTCAAGACCCGACTGACCGATGACCACCAGCCGCGTTTCGCGGGCCTGGGTGCCAAAGGGTTGGTCGAAATACGTGTCCACACGCGGACCAACAGCTTGAAGCGTCAGACGCATCGGCTTGCCTTCAACGGCCGCGAAGCCTTTCAGACGCAGAATGTTGTTGGCGCGGATCACCTCGGCGACCTTTTCGGCAAAAGCTTTCGGGTCTGAGACTTCCCCCAGCGTAACCACGAAGCTTTCAAACGCATCATGGTCGTGATCGTGGTGGTGGTGATGGTCGTCATGATGGTGGTCATCATCGTGATCATGATGGTGATGGTCGTCGTCATGGTCATGGTGGTGATCATCGTGGTGATGATGCCCCTTCTCGTGCAGCGATAGACGTGCATCCATGTCATCCTCGGCGCCCATGCCCTGCCCCAGCAGAACCTCGACCGGCAGCGCACCCATGGTCGAGCGGACCACCTGAACTCCATCGCGGCTTTCACCGGTCAGCCGCGAGACCAACTGATCCGCTTCGCCATCGGCAAGAAGATCGGACTTGTTGACGACGATCATGTCGGCGCAAGTGACCTGATCCTTGAACAGCTCTGACAGAGGCGTTTCGTGATCTAGGTTCTCGTCCAGCTTGCGCTGGGCTTCGACGGCATCCAGGTTGGACGCGAACTGACCGTCAAACACGGCCTTGCCGTCCACCACGGTCACAACTCCATCCACGGTCACGCGGGTCGAGATCTCGGGCCATTGGAAAGCACGCACCAAGGGTTGCGGCAGCGCCAGACCCGAGGTTTCAATCACGATGTGATCAGGGGGCGTGTCGCGGTCCAGAAGCTTTTCAAGCGTCGGAATGAAATCCTCGGCCACGGTGCAACAGATGCAGCCGTTCGACAGCTCCATGATGTCATCCTCGGTGCAGGTTTCGTCCCCACAACCTTTCAGGATGTCGCCATCCACGCCCAGATCACCAAACTCGTTGATGATCAGCGCGATGCGCTTGCCCTTGGCGTTGTCCAGCATGTGGCGGATCAGGGTCGTCTTGCCCGCGCCCAGAAAACCGGTGACCACGGTGGCAGGAATCTTTGCTTGCATCTTATCCTCCTTCGCCCGTCTCCCCGACGGGTGGGTTGCATGTGCGCATGGCAGGTCTCCTGGCTTTGCGGGTCGAAGCGCGCCGCCGCCTTCCCGACCCTTAGGGCCAGTGGCGCTGGCGGGCGCTCTCCGCTTACAGTCGCGGGGGCGGCTGCACCATCAGACCCCGGATTGGGTCGTCCCCGGTGCATTCCCTTTTGTCCCAATGGGAACCATGCCGAACTTCTTTGCCGTGCAAGCGGGTAAAGGGTCAAGATCGAAACCGACGTCGCAAGCGGGAATGGCGGCAAGACGACCACGCCCCTTCAGCCACAAAAGCAATATCTTGTGGATAACTCACCCATTTCGACCACATATCGTTCCTCACCGTTGACTCCTGCACAATCCCTTCGAACAATCATCCAACAGTAAGAATCAATTATGAGGCAGACCGCTTGCGGTTTTCAAAACTCCGTCTGAATGGCTTTAAAAGCTTTGTAGACCCGACCGATCTGGTGATCGCGGACGGGCTGACGGGTGTTGTGGGTCCGAATGGCTGCGGCAAATCCAACCTTCTGGAAGCGCTGCGCTGGGTCATGGGCGAGAACCGCCCGACTGCCATGCGCGGCGGCGGGATGGAGGACGTGATCTTCGCCGGGGCATCAAGCCGCCCTGCCCGCAACTTTGCCGAAGTATCCCTGCTTTTGGACAACAGCGAACGGCTTGCGCCATCCGGGTTCAACGAAAGCGACAACCTTGAGATCGTGCGCCGGATCACCCGCGACGCCGGATCCGCCTATAAGGTCAACACCAAAGACGTCCGCGCGCGTGACGTTCAAATGCTGTTCGCCGATGCCTCAACCGGGGCGCATTCGCCCGCGCTGGTACGGCAGGGTCAGATTTCCGAGCTGATCAACGCCAAACCCAAAGCGCGTCGTCGCATTTTGGAAGAGGCCGCCGGGATCTCGGGTCTGTATCAGCGCCGGCACGAAGCCGAGCTGAAACTGAAAGGCACCGAGACCAATCTGGCGCGCATCGATGATGTGATCGAACAGCTGGCCTCTCAGCTGGGGCAGTTGGCGCGACAGGCCCGCCAAGCCGCGCGGTATCGCACCATCGGTGACGACCTGCGTCGGGCTGAAGGGCTGCTTCTGTATCGCCGCTGGAAAGAAGCTGACGCCGCCCGCGCCGATGCACAGACCCAGTTGACCGACCGTGTAAAGGCCGCCGCCGCCGCTGAAGGTGCTTCGCGTCAAGCGACCAAAGCCCGACAGGACGCCGAAGACCGCCTGCCACCCCTGCGCGAGGAAGAGGCCATCGCCGCCGCAATCCTGCAACGTCTGCAAGTTCAGCGCGACCAATTGTCAGATCAGGAAAGCCAAGCCCGCGAACGGATCGAGACCCTGACAAGCCGCATCACCCAACTGACCCGCGATATTGATCGGGAAAGTGGGCTGAACAAAGACGCCGGCGAAACGATCGAGCGGTTGGAATGGGAACAGGCGCAAATTGCCAAGGCGTCTGAAGGTCATGGAGACGTGCTTGAAGCATCCAATGCCGATGCGCGCGACAGTGCCGCGATCTTGCAGGAACGTGAAGCTGACCTGACCCAACTGACGGAAGACGTCGCGCGGCTGGCCGCGCGCCACCAATCCGCTCACCGCCTGTTGGATGACAGCCGTAAAACGCTTGAGAAAAGTGAAGCCGAGGCCACGCGAGCACGCTCCGCAATGGACGACGCCAAGGGGGCCGTGGATAAGGCGGGTACGGATTTTAACGCGGCTGGCGTGGCGCAAACCTCTGCCGCCAAAGCGTCTGAGGATGCGGAAGCCGCACTTGTCGCAGCTGATGAAGCCCGTTCCGAAGCGCAGTCGCGCGAAGCCGACGCCCGCGCCGCCCGATCGTCCGCTGAAGGCGAAGTGAACGCCCTTCATGCCGAGGTTCAGGCGCTGTCCCGTCTGGTCGAACGCGACTCGGCTGAAGGTACGCAAGTGCTGGACAGTCTGCGTGTCAAATCTGGGTACGAGAAAGCTTTGGGTGCGGCGCTCGCCGATGATCTGCGTGCCCCTGAAATTGATGGCGAAGCACCGTCTGGTTGGGCACTATTACCGGGGTATTCGCAAGCACAGGCCTTGCCCGATGGCGTGAATGCCCTGTCCAACTATGTCTCGGTGCCCGAAGTTTTGGCCCGCCGCATGAGCCAGATTGGTTTGGTCAGCACCGAAGACGCAGCGCGCCTTCAGGCAGACCTGAAACCCGGGCAGCGTCTGGTCTCGATGGAAGGCGATCTGTGGCGTTGGGACGGGTTCCGGGCGGGCGCCGAAGACCAACCCTCGACCGCCGCGTTGCGGCTTGAGCAGCTGAACCGCCTGCAAGAACTCAAGCAGGATCTGGAAGAAGCCACCGCCCGCGCCGATGGGGCCCGCGCAGCCCATGACGTACTAAAAACCCGTTTGGTCGAAACGACCGAGGCTGACAAGCGTGCCCGCGATGCGCGTCGCGATGCCGACCGCGCCGTGACCGAGGCCAACCGCGCCCTGTCGCGTGCCGAAGCAGATCGCAATATCGCGGAAGGCAAACTGGAAAACCTTGGGCTGGCGCTGAAACGCCACGAGGAAGAAGCCATGGGTGCGCGCCAGCGTCTGGCCGAGGCCGAACGCGGTGTTGCTGATCTGGGCGATTTGGATGCTGCCCGCACACAGGTGGAAGAAGTCAAAATGGCCGTGGAAGCCGCACGGATGACCATGATGTCCAAACGCTCGGCCCATGATGAACTGCGCCGCGAGGGCGAAGCACGCATCCGCCGCTCTCAGGAAATCACCAAGGAAATCTCGGGCTGGAAGCACCGTCTGGAAACCGCTGGCAAACGGATTGCCGAATTGGAAGAGCGCAAGACGGAAAACGAAGCCGAACTGAAGGACGCTCAGGCCGCGCCAGACGAACTGGCCGCCAAGCGAGACGAGTTGGCCGATGCTATTGGCGAAGCTGAAACACGGCTTAAGGCGGCCGGCGACAAGTTGGCCGAAGGCGAAACCGCCGAGCGCGAAGCGGCTAATGCTGAACGCGACGCAGAACGCGCCGCCGGCGAAGCCCGCGAGGCCCGCGCCCGTGCCGAAGCCCGTGCAGACGCCGCCCGCGAGACAGTGACCCTTGCTGCCGAGCGCATTCAGGAAGAGATGGAGACCACGCCGGACGCTCTTTTGGAAACGCTGGATGCGGACCCCGAAAAGATGCCTTCGTCCGAGCAGATCGAACACGATGTGAACCGTTTGAAACGCCAGCGAGATTCCTTGGGCGCGGTCAACCTGCGCGCCGAAGAAGACGCCAAGGAAGTTCAGGAAGAACACGATCATCTGCTGTCTGAAAAGACCGATCTGGAAGAAGCAATCAAGAAGCTGCGCTCGGGTATTTCCAGTCTGAACAAGGAAGGACGCGAGCGTCTGTTGACCGCGTTCGAGCAGGTGAACGAAAGCTTCGGCACCCTGTTCCAGCATCTGTTTGGTGGCGGCGAAGCCAAGCTGGTGCTGGTCGAAAGCGACGATCCGCTGGATGCGGGGCTGGAAATCATGTGCCAACCGCCGGGCAAGAAGCTGTCGACACTCAGCCTGCTGTCGGGCGGCGAACAGACCTTGACTGCGCTGGCCCTGATCTTTGCCGTCTTCCTTGCCAACCCCGCCCCGATCTGTGTGCTGGACGAGGTCGACGCGCCGCTGGATGACGCCAACGTCACGCGCTTCTGTGACCTGCTGGACGAGATGACCCGCCGCACGAACACGCGCTTCCTGATCATCACCCACCACGCGGTGACGATGGCACGGATGGACCGGTTGTTTGGTGTAACTATGGCTGAACAGGGTGTCAGCCAGCTGGTGAGTGTTGACCTGAAAAAGGCCGAGCAAATGGTCGCCTGACCCGGCAACGCCCTTGCCCCACCGCGATCATGACCCTAGGCTTGTTTCAAAATTCGATTTGGAGAAGCTTATGAAATCCTTTCTTTTTTCTGGTGCACTGGCGCTGTCAATGATGGGTGGTCACGCCGCAACTGCTCAGCAGGTGAAAGCGTCTGAACCTGCAAGCGTTTTGGCCTATTTTGAAGATCTCGGAGCCCCTGCAAAACTGGTCGAAGACAGCGTTGGCGACCCCTCTGTCGAGGTGCAGTATTACGGCACCAGCATGGTCGTTTTCTTCTATGGATGCCGCAACAATACGAACTGCAACTCTCTTCAGTTCTTTGCAGCCTACACCGCGGAAAGCGAGATCACGCTGGAGGGCCTGAACGACTGGAACGCCGCGCAGCGCTATGGCCGAGCCTATCGCGCCGAGGACGGTCGTAAAATGTTGGAGTATGACATCTATACCGGTCAGGACGGCGTCAGCATGGCTGACTTTGACGAGGTCTTCGATATCTGGACCGAGGTCGTGGAAAGCTTCGAAGACGCGCTTTCCTAATACGCATCGCCCCCACCCCGAAGGCTGGGGGCGTTTTTCTTACAGAGCGTTCAGAAGCTGTGCCGTCGGCCAAGCGTCCGCAGGCAGGCCAAGACGAACCTGCTCTTTCTGAATGGCGGCACGGGTTTTTGCGCCCAGAATACCATCAATCTTGCCCACATCATGCCCGCGCGCAGACAGTTTCTTTTGCAGCGCTTTCATCTGCTGACCGCTGAAGGCCGGATCGGGATTGCCCGCATTGAAAACCGGTCCGCCCTCAAGGCGCGTGGCGAAATAGGCTGCGGTGGTCACATAGACGAAGCTTTGGTTCCACTCGAAATACACACGGAAGTTGGGATAGGCGATGAAGGCTGGCCCCTTGCGTCCCTGCGGCAAGATGATCGAGGCAGGCAGGTTCCCCGCACCCAGCTTTCCAGCCCGCGGCGAAACGCCAAGCGCCGCCCAGTCTGACACCGCTTTCGTCGTGTCCAACCCGGTCTCGGCCCAATTCAGATCGGCAGGAACGGTGACCTCTTGCAGCCACGGCTCACCCGCGCGCCAGCCCAGACCCCGCAACATGTTGGCCCCAGACAGTAGCGCATCGGCTGGTGTTTTGCGCAGATCGATCTTGCCGTCGCCATTGCCGTCCACACCGGCCTCGATGATGTCACCGGGCAGCATCTGAACCATGCCAATCTCGCCCGCCCATGCGCCTGTCGAGGTCGCCGGGTTGAAGGCACCGGCCTCGTACAGTTCAAGCGCCGCAAAAACCTGCGGCTGGAACAGCTCGGGGCGGCGGCAGTCATGCGATAGCGTGACCAGCGAGTTCAGCGTGTTGAAGTCCCCTTGGAAGGCGCCATAGTCGGTCTCGAACGCCCAGAATGCGGTCAGAACGCCGCGACTGACGCCGTATTCGGCCTCCATCCTATCAAAGACCGCGGCATGTTTGGTCAGCATTGCGCGGCCCCGGTTGATCCGGTCCTGACTGATCAGACGGCGCGAGAAATCAACGAAGGGCCGTTGAAAGATCCCCTGCGACCGATCTGCCTTCAGCGTCGCCTGATCCTGACGGACGGACGCGAAGAACTTGTTCACGCTGGCTTTGGAATGACCCTTGGCGATGGCCTCGTTTTTCATCGCGCCCACGAAGCCTTTGAAGCTTCCGCCACAGGCCACGGATTGCGCCTGTGCGGGAAGGGCCAGGGACATGGCAATCGCCACGGCCGAGATAATTTTTTGCATGTGAATACCTTTGGTTCTCTGCTCGCCCGGCAGATTACCGGATTCGCATCACGAGACAACCGCAAGTAGGATCACGACGCCCAGCAGGACCAACCATGCCGACCACAGGGCATCCACGGCCTGATCGACCTCTTTCGCGCCGATGTCGCGCGCGCCTTCGCCGTTCACCCACGGGAAGTCCCGCATCTCGCCGTGATAGGCGCGGGGTCCGGAGAGGGCCACATTCAGGGTCGAGGCCATGGCCGCTTCGGGCCAGCCCGCATTGGGCGAGCGGTGCAAGGGGGCATCGCGACGGATCACCGACCACGCGGACCATTTGCGACTTGCCAGCATCAGAATCACGGCGGTCAGCCGCGCGGGCACCCAGTTCAACACGTCATCCAAACGGGCGGCGAATTTGCCGAACTGTTCGTATCGTTTGTTGCGATAGCCGATCATGCTGTCGGCCGTGTTCACCAGCTTATAGACCATCAGCCCCGGCAGCCCCGCAATCAGGAACCAGAAGGCAGGCGCCACCACCCCGTCCGAGAAGTTCTCGGCCGCGCTTTCAATCGCACCGCGTGCGATGGCATCGTCACGCATATCCTGCGTGTCTCGGCCAACGATCATGGCAACCGCGTTGCGTCCTTCTTCCGTCGATTGGCGTAGCGCGTCGGCCACGGCCTGCACGTGCTGAGCCAAGGATTTCTGCGCCAGAAGGATCGCAGCCAAGATGATTTCCAGAAGCCCGCCAAAGGGCAGATGCTGGATCACTAGGCCAACGATCCCTGCCAAAGCAGCCAGTACGAAAACTCCCATCGCACCGTTGAAGAAACGGTTATCGCCTTCGTTCAACGCACGCTCGAGCCGCCCGATTGCGCGACCCATCAAGACCGCTGGATGCGGCACTCGTTTCCACGCCCAATCGGGTTCGCCTACAAAGGCGTCCAGCAACAAGGCGAGGGCAAGCACACCAGCGTAGCTCATAGGGCGGCCTCCAGTTGCGACCAACGATCTGGATGCGGTAGCCCAAGGCGAAGCCAGCGCGTCGAATAGGGGAAGATGCGCGACCAGATATGGCGTTCGGCCAAGCGGTCTTGCCACGCCTGCGCGTCACCCACATCGTAAAGCCGGAACAGAGTGGTGCCGCCCAGCGCTTCGGCGCCATTGGCGCTCATCAACGCATCCAGACGCGCGGTGTCTTCCGCCAACCGTGTACGCGTCGCGTCGGCCCATGCCGAATCCTCTAACGCCTGAGCACCCAATTCCAGCGCGGGACCAGAAACCTGCCAAGGTCCAATCGTGTCGCGCAGCTTGGCGATCAGCGCGGGATCTCCGATCACGAAGCCCAGTCGCAACCCAGCCAGTCCCCAGAACTTGCCGAAGCTTTTCAGGATCAACACGCCCGGTTTGGTCGCGGCCTCGATCAGGCTTTGATCCGGGATCACATCGCAAAAGCTTTCGTCGATCACGGTCAGGGCACGGTCCAAGTCCAAGTCCGGCCAGACGCGACCATCGGGGTTGTTGGGATGTACGACGACGCGGGCTGGGGCGGCGTGATCTGTGACCTGCCAGCCTTGCGCCTGAAACCCGGCGGCGTGTTCGTTATAGGTTGGACCTTCGATCTGCACCTGACCCGCAGGCAGAAGCGAGGGGATGCGGGCGATCAGAGCAGACGCACCGGGCGCGGCCAAAACCGCAGCACCATCCGGCACGTTCCAAAACGAGCGCGCCGCGGCCTCAAGCCGTGCAAACGCGCCCTTGTCGGGCAGCGCGGTCCATGCATCCGCCGAGAACGCACCCACAGGATAGGGCAGCGGGTTGATGCCAGTGGACAGGTCCAACCAGCCGGTACGTGTGCCGCCGAACCGCGCGATGGCTGCGTCCAGCCCGCCCCCGTGATCGCGTTCTTCCGCTTGGGTCATGTGTCCTCCGGCAAGGGTGCGTGGCGGGTCACGAAATGGCCCTTAACGGCCTGCGGCCATTCGCGGTACGGCACTTGCCCGGTGTCGCTATCCGCATGGGCCACCGCATAGTCGACGATCCCCTGTGCGGCATCCTCGGACACCTCGAACCGTCCCAGCGTGTAGCAAAGCTTGCCGTTCGCCTGAATGGCCACGTTGCAGCTGTTGTCACAGCCCATCAGACAGGACACGCGGCGCGTGCGGACAGCGGTGCCATCGGCCTGCGCCTCGATCAGCGCGGCCAGAACTTCGCCATCGGTCTGCTCCATCCCGCGCTCGGCCCAATCCTCGTGCTTGCAAGTGTCACAGATGGTGATCCAGGTTGTCATCGCGCGCTCCTTCTTTGTTGGAATTGGTTCAAACGGAAAACGCGGCGAAAGACAACGCAAATTGCGGCGAAGTGGCCGGGTTGGGCGACACGTATGCAGCAACGGCAAGATTGGCATGTGATGCGGAACGTGCCATACCGCAGCGGCGGAGATTATTATGCAAATACTGATTGTCGAAGAAAACCCCGATCTGGCCCGGATCTGGTCGGCGCACCTAACGCGTCAGGGGATGGATGTATCGCACGCCCAGTCGAAGTCCGAGGCACACGCGTTGGTGACCGAGCGCGCGTTCGACGTGGTTATTCTGGACGCCGACATTGATGGTGGACGGCCGATTGCGCTTGCGGATTATATTTCCTATCGCCTGCCTGCTGCGCGGATCATCTTCGTGACCAGCACCAGCTTCTTTTCCGATGGCTCGATCTTTGCCTTGGCGTCAAATGCCCATGCGTGCGTGTCAGTGGACGCGGAACCCTCTGACATCGTCAGTCTTGTCGACTACCACGCCCGTGCGGCGCAACAAGAGGCCGGCACACGCGACGGATGATGCACGCCAAGGTTATGGCTTTCGTTTCCGGATAAACGCACTAATGTCGCCGCATGACACAGAATATCCCCGTCACCGCCGTGGTCTTTGACATCGGCAACGTCCTGATCCGCTGGCAGCCGGAAGAGCTGTATGACCAGTGGGTTGGACAAGCCCGTCGGGAAGACATGTTCGCCGCCGTCGATCTGCATTTCATGAATGAACTGGTCGACCGAGGCGGGGATTTTCGGCAGGTAATCTATGACACCGCCGACAAACACCCCGCCTATCGGGACGAGATCCGCTGGTGGCATGATCGCTGGCTGGACTTGGCCGGCCCCGCGATTGACTTGTCCGTTGCCACTCTGCGTGCGTTAAAAACCCGGGGCGTGCCGGTCTTTGCCCTGTCGAACTTCGGCATCGGCACGTTCGAGGTCGGGGAAGCCGCCTATGACTTCCTGTCCGAGTTCGATCGCCGATATATCTCGGGCCATATGGGCGTAACCAAGCCCAGCGCGCGGATCTATCAGATGCTGGAAGACGACTGTGGCCACGCGCCCGGCGGTCTTCTATTCACCGACGACCGAACTGAGAACATTGACGCCGCCGTCCAGCGCGGTTGGCAGACCCACCACTTCACCTCGCCCCGTAGCTGGGCCGACACCCTTATCGCCCGCGACTTGATTAAGGAGAGCGACCTGTGACCCCTGAACTGATCCCCTTTGACGCCGACAATCTTCTTAGCTGGCAAGGTCTGGCCAACGCATTCCTTGAGGACCACGCAAAACCAAAAGCCGAGATCGGGGATACCTTCCTGTATCGCGGCGAAGACACGATGCTGACGCGCTCGGCGTGGATTGACGGGTTGGGGATCGCAGTGAAGACCGCCAACATCATGCCCGGCAATCCGGGACGGGGCGAGCCGATGATCCACGGCGCGGTGAACCTGTATGACGACACCACCGGGCTGCTGGAAGCCATCGTGGATTTCCACCTTGTCACCAAGTGGAAAACTGCAGGCGACAGCGCCCTTGGCGCGCGGCTTCTGGCGCGGCCCGACAGCAAAGTCGTGCTGATCGTCGGCGCGGGCACGGTCGGGCGCAATCTGCGCATGGCCTTTGAGGCCATGTTCCCCAGTGCGCACTTCCTGATCTGGAACCGTAGCCCCGAGGGCGCTGCCAAATTCGCGGATGAGTTCGATAAGACCGACGCCGTGGCCTCGTTAGAAGAGGGTTTCGCGCAGGCGGACATCATCACCTCGGCCACCATGACGACTGATCCCCTGATCAAAGGCGAGTGGCTGCGCCCCGGCCAGCATTTGGACCTGATCGGCGCCTATCGCCCCGACATGCGCGAGGCGGACGACACCGCCCTGACCCGCGCACGCCTGTTCATGGACAGCCGCGACACGGTGCTGGATCACATTGGCGAATTCAAAGACCCGCTGTCCCGTGGGGTGATCAGCCGCGACGATGTGGTGGGCGACCTTTACGACCACAAAGATGGCGTTTTTAAGCGCGCGCCCGAGGACATCACACTCTACAAAAACGGCGGCGGCGCGCATCTGGACCTGATGACCAGCCGCTACATCCTGAACGCTTGGAGGAACAGATGATCACGAAGCAGCATATCGAAGATTTCCAGCGCGATGGTGTGGTCGTGATCCGTGGCGCTTTTACCGACTGGATCGACACGATGATCGCGGGTGTGGACCGCAACATGGCGGACCCCTCGCAGTACGCGTCCGAGAACGCCGTAACCGAAGGCCGATTCTTTGACGATTACGTCAACTGGACCCGCATCCCGGAATACGAGCGTATCGTGCGCGAAAGCCCTGCGGCGCAAATCGCTGCCGAGGTCATGCAAAGTGAAACCGCGCAGTTCTTCCATGACCACGTGCTGGTCAAGGAACCCGGTACGCCCAAGCCCACACCGTGGCATCAGGACGGCCCCTATTACTTTGTCGAGGGCGAGCAAACCGCCAGCTTCTGGATCCCGCTTGATCCGGTCCGCGAGAACTCTCTGCGGTTCATCGCAGGCAGCCACAAATGGAAGCACATGGTCCGTCCGGTCAGCTGGGCTGATGATAGCGACTTCTATGATGGTGATCAGGAATGGACCCCGGTGCCCGATCCGGATGCCAACCCCGACGACATGAAAGTGCTGGAATGGGAGATGGTCCCCGGCGACGCCGTCATCTTTGACTTCCGCACCGCACATGGCGCCCGCGGCAACCAATCGCCCAACCGCCGCCGCGCGCTTAGCCTGCGCTGGATGGGGGACGACGCGCGCTATGTGGAACGCCCCGGCCGCACCTCGCCGCCCTTCCCGGGGCACGAGATGACCCAAGGCCAAAAGCTGCGCGAAGACTGGTTCCCGGTGATCTGGCCGAAAGCCTGATCTAGCTTGAATGTGGTCGCATGTCCGAACCGCGGAACCGATACTTGCTTCGGCGGGACATGTTCCTGAAAAAAACAAACCCCCGGAAGCGGCGCTTACGGGGGTCGTTTTGACGGACAGTTGACAACCTGCCCATCTAACACTGTTCAGGTCTTAGAGAAGACCTTCACGCTGTGCTTTCTTACGAGCCAGCTTACGCTGACGGCGAATCGCTTCCGCCTTCTCGCGCGCTTTTTTCTCGGAGGGCTTCTCGAAATGTTGCTTAAGCTTCATCTCACGGAAGACACCTTCACGCTGAAGTTTTTTCTTCAGCGCACGAAGCGCTTGATCGACGTTGTTATCACGAACCGAAACCTGCATGTGGTTGTCACCACCTTTCTAAGTTAGAGTTTGCAAAAAGTAGCAGGAAGCTGGCTTCTAGCAGCGACGAAGCCTCTTGTCCAGTTCGCCCTCAAATGCGAGGAAATGACTATGATTGAAAAAGATAAATTGCTCGAGGCCGCCCTGAACCACGTTCCGTTCGATGGGTGGTCGGATGCAACCCTTCTGGCCGCCGCCGAGGATTGCGACCTGTCTGAAACAGATGCACGCGCGATGTATCCGCGCGGGGCGGTGGATCTGGCGCTGGCCTATCACCGTGCAGGTGACGCCAAGATGGTCGAACGCCTGAACTCTGAAGACCTGTCCGAGGTGCGCTTTCGCGATAAGATCGCGGCGGGTGTACGTTTCCGGCTTGAGGTCGCGGATAAGGAACTGGTGCGCAAGGGCATGGCGTTCTTCGCAATGCCGCAGAATGCCAGCGACGGCGCGGCAGCCCTTTGGGCCACTTGCGGACTGATCTGGGAGACGCTGGGCGACAGCTCGACCGATCTGAACTGGTACACGAAACGCGCCACATTGTCGGCGGTCTATTCATCGGTCGTGCTGTTCTGGCTTGGCGATGAAAGCGACGGGGACGAGGCCACTTGGGCCTTCCTTGACCGCCGCATCGACGATGTGATGCAGATCGAGAAGATCAAGGGGCAGGCGCGCGGATCGGCGCTCTATAAGGCGTTCATGTCGGGACCGGGAAAAATCCTGGATACGATCAAAGCCCCCGGAACACCGAACCCAAACTACCCCGGCCGCTGGCACCCAGACGAGGACGAAAAATGACCGACACTATGCGCGCAATCCAGATCACCGAACCCGGTGGTCCTGACGTTCTACAGCTTTGCGAGCAACCGATCCCGGCCCCGCGTCCGGGCGAGATCTTGATCAAGGTGGCCTTTGCGGGCGTGAACCGTCCCGATGCGTTACAACGCGCTGGCAGCTATGCTCCGCCCCCGACCGCTAGCCCCCTGCCCGGCCTTGAGGCCTCGGGCGAGGTTGTGGCGCTGGGCGAAGGTGTCACGCAATGGGCCGTAGGCGATCAGGTCTGCGCGCTTCTGCCCGGCGGCGGATATGCGGAATACGTCACGACGCCAGCCGCCCACGCGCTGCGTGTGCCCGAAGGCATGGGCATGAAAGAGGCCGCCTGTCTGCCAGAAACCTTCTTCACCGTCTGGTCCAACGTCTTCATGCGTGGTGGCCTGCAAGCAGGCGAGCGATTCTTGGTCCACGGTGGCAGCTCGGGCATCGGGACTACGGCAATCCAGCTGGCCAACGCCTTTGGCGCGCGGGTGTTCACCACCGCAGGCTCGGACGGGAAATGCGCCGTCTGCACCGATCTGGGGGCCGAACGCGCGATCAACTACAAAGACGAAGATTTCGTCGAGGTCATGAAATCCGAGGGCGGCCCGAACCTGATCCTCGATATGGTGGGCGGCGATTACATTGCCCGCAACATCAAATGTCTGGCCGTCGAAGGCCGCATGGTCCACATCGCGTTCCTGTCCGGCCCCAAAGCCGAGATCAATTTCGCGATGATCATGGCCAAACGCCTGACCGTCACCGGATCAACCCTGCGCCCTCAGTCAGACTTGGCAAAAGCCCGCATTGCCGAGGAACTGGCCGAGAAGGTCTGGCCGCTTCTGGATGCAGGTCGCATCGCACCCGTCATGGATCAGACCTTTGCGCTTGAAGATGCTCACAAGGCCCATGCCCGCATGGAGACCAGCACGCATATTGGCAAAATTGTACTGGAGATCCGCTAGTGCCCTATATCGAACATGGCGGGAAGCGTATCCTGTTCGTCCATATTCCCAAGACGGGTGGGTCCTCGGTTGAAGATTGGCTCAGCTCCATTGCGCCGCTTCGGCTGCACAACCCGATCCCGACCCAAGGGCTGCGTCTGACTCCTCAGCACCTGCGGATGACGGATTTCGAAGCCATGTTCGGCGTGGACTATTTCGACTTTGTCTTCGCCATTGTCCGCGATCCCTACAAACGTCTCGAGTCCGAATTCAAAATGCGCACCAAACGCTCGGCCGACGTGATCGCGCAGAAGGGTCGTTTCCCATCTTGGGTGGATCGCGTGATGCATCGGGCCAAGTCAGACCCCTTTGTTCTGGACGGCCACCTGATCCCCCAATGGGAATTCCTGACCGAGAATTGCACGATTTATCGGTTCGAAGATGGCATTGGTGAAATCATCAAGGACGTGTCCAAGAAAACCGGCCTGCCGATGCCAGATGAAATCCCGCATCACCGTGGATCAAATGACCATCCGGTTGAGATCAACTGGACCGCGAACAGCACCATCGCGACCAACCAGAAGTACCGGGCGGATTTCGAAAACCTTGGCTACGACATGCGCAAAACCAGCTTCAAGTCCCGTGTGGTCCACCTGCTGAAGTCGTAACTACTTGATCGGATCCAGCAATGCCCGCTGCGCCGTGCAATCGCGCACCACATCGCGGGCACATTTTCTAGGTTCCAAATCTTTGGTCAGACACAGGCGCGCCTCTTGGATGCGGTCAGCTTTGCAGGTGATCGTCAGCATGTCTGGGTGCCAGTCAGGATTGGCCTGAAGGAATGCCTCTTCGACGACCGAGGCAGGAAGGCGCACAGGTTGCGTCAGTTTGCGCAGCACCTCGGGGCGTTTCACCATGCCGAATGCCTCGCGCACCAGGTCATAGTACACCGCAGCTTCAAGCCCCGCGCAGGATCCGTGTTTCTTCCACTGGTACCACGCCGCCCCGCTGGTGCCGAACATATCCGCCTGCGCGGCCGTCATCGACCGGGACGGAGGGCGAATGGCGGTTTTGCAAAAGCTGGGCCAGCCGCTTTCGTACTGAGGCCAAAGCCCATGCACGACCCACCCCAGATCACGCGAAGGGTCGCATTGCTCGGACCCACGATGATCGCCGGTTGTGGCACACCAATTTGGCGACCAGCTGAGTGACAGGACATAGTAATCGAAAAGACCAGCGCGCTCGTCCTCGGCCCAACCGGCCCATGCAGTGCTCAGCCAGATCAAGCCACCCAATAGCAGTTGACGCATTTGCCCTTCCCTCTTTCGCCTTCCCCCCTTATATAGGCCTGAAGTTCCCCGACAACGGAAACCCGTCTGGAAGGCCTCAAGGCACCAGACAGCCCAGCCAGGGCGCGGGAGAGTTGTATTCGGACCGATATTGTAAGGAGTGTTCAGATGAGCAAACTGATCATGGCAAAAGCCACCGCCGTTTGGCTGGTGGACAACACGACGATGAGCTTCAAGCAGATCGCAGATTTTTGCGGCCTGCACGAGCTGGAAGTACAAGGCATTGCTGATGGCGACGTCGCCACCGGCGTAAAGGGCTTTGATCCCGTGGCCAACAACCAGTTGGACCAAGGCGAGATCGAGAAAGCCGAAGCGAACCCGCTGCACAAGCTGAAGCAGAAATTCTATGCCGCTGCCGCTGGCGAAGAAAAACGCCGTGGCCCGCGCTATACCCCGCTGTCCAAACGTCAGGACCGTCCGAACTCGATCCTGTGGCTGGTGAAGTTCCACCCGGAACTGGCCGACGCCCAGATTGCTAAGCTGGTGGGTACCACCAAGCCGACCATCCAGTCGATCCGCGAACGCACCCACTGGAACATCCAGAACATGGAACCGATTGATCCGGTTGCTCTGGGTCTGTGTCGTCAAAGCGAGCTGGATCAGGCCGTTCAGAAAGCGGCCGCCAAGCAAGCCAAAGAAGGTGGCGTCATGTCCGATGACGAACGCCGCAAGCTGGTGTCGACCGAGCAAAGTCTGGCAATGGACACCGAGCCAAAGATCCCAAGCGCCATCGAAGGCCTCGAGACATTCTCGCTGTCTGATGCGCCGGTAGAGAAAGAAGAAGAGCTGCCCGATGCAGACAGCTTCTTCAACCTGCCGGACTCGAAAGACGACGACGAGGACAAATAAGATCAAAACCCCGGCCAAGCGCCGGGGTTTTTCTTTGGGCAGGTATACTGCCTCAAATTTTCCAGTTCCCGTTAAGTTCCTGTTCACCGTGATGGGCGATGTTGTTTCTGACAGTATCGGCCAACCGGAGAACCGGGGATGAAAATCGAAGATATACTTGCACAAGAACGGCGCGCCAGAATGGCCGCTGAACGGCTATTGGCCCAGAAACAGGCCGAGCTTTCCGATGCCAACCGCATACTGTCTCAGCATGCATTGTCATTGTCGGACGAGATTATCGAGACCCGCGAGGTTGTCGAAGAAATCAAAGGGGAGAACACCCAAGTCCGCGCTGATCTTGAACGCGCCAACAAGGAAGTCGTGATCGCAAAGCGGCGTCTATGGGATTCTCTGGAAACCATCGAAGACGGGTTTGCCGTGTTCGACCAAACGGACCGAATGATCGCCGCCAACAGCGCCTACCTGAAACCCTTCGACGGGCTAATGTGCGTGGCCCCAGGCATTCGCTATGTCGACATCCTGAACATCGCCACGGAAGAAGGCATCGTCGACATTGGCGATCTGCGCCCGCTGGCGTGGCGTGACATGATGCTGGATCGTTGGCGCGCTCCACAACGTGACCCTCTGAACCTGCGGCTGTGGGATGGCACCCATATTCAGCTAGTGGACCGCCGGTCGCGCGATGGGGACATGGTTTGTCTTGGGCTGAACATCACCGAAACCATCACCTATCAAACCAAGTTGAAAGAAGCACGCTTCCGCGCCGAGGCCGCGAACCGTGCCAAATCCGCGTTCCTTGCGAACATGAGCCATGAAATCCGCACGCCGATGAACGGTGTCGTCTCGATGGCCGAGCTGATGGCCGAGGGTGATCTGGATGACGAACAGCGTCTGTATGTGGACACAATTCGCAAGTCCGGTGAGGCACTTTTGACCATCATCAACGACGTGCTGGATTACTCAAAGATCGAGGCCGCGAAGCTGGAGCTACACCCAGAACCTTTCGATCTCGAGAAAACCATTCTGGATGTGGTGACATTGTTGCAACCCTCCGTTCAGGAAAAGGGGATCCAACTGTCGATTGATTTCGACCTGTTCTTGCCAAGCAAGTTCATGGGCGACGCGGTGCGGTTGCGGCAGGTTCTGACAAACCTGATTGGCAACGCGGTCAAGTTTACCTCTGAAGGGCATGTGCTGGTCCGCGCCATCGGGTTGCCCGCCGAGGATGACAAGGATTATCGCGTCCATATCTCGGTCGAAGACAGCGGCATTGGCATACCCAAGGACATGCAGGCCCACATCTTTGGCGAGTTCAACCAAGTCGAAGACGAACACAACCGCCGATACGAAGGCACCGGGCTGGGGTTGGCCATCGCCCGCCAGTTGGTTGAATTGATGGATGGTGAGATTTGGCTTGAGAGCGAAGAAGGCGAAGGATCCTGTTTCGGCTTCAACATCTCGCTGCCCGTACTGGAACATACTGTCGAACCCCGGCTGCCAGACACGCCTCGCAAAGCCCTGCTGGCGCTGACCGACGGGTTGAACAGAAACATCCTTGAAAAACGACTGAAGGCACTGGGCTTTACGGTCGAACTGACCTCATCCACGGCCGAGCTTACCGAGAAATGCCGAGGTACACAGGTCGTCTTCGTGGACGAGGTGCTCTGCGCAGCAGGATCATCCGACGTCGACCCCTTGCGGGCACTGAAATCTGAGTATCCTGAAATCAACCTGATCTTGCTGACCCCTCCCCAGAAACGCGGGCCCGATTGCAGCTGCGCCGCCATGGCGTCACATGTCTTGCACACTCCGGTATTGCGTGAGGTGCTGTTTGACACGCTCGGCAAGCTTAGCTTCCCAACTGCGATGCCGGAGGCGGTTGTGCAACATGAAACGCCGCCCGCGCAGATTACCTCGGCCCCGGATCAGACCCGCATGATGCGCGTACTGGCGGCCGAGGACAACAAGACCAATCAACTTGTCTTCTCGAAACTGGTCAAATCCCTGAACATCGACCTGCGTTTTGTAAATAACGGGCTTGAGGCGGTCGAGGCGTTCTTGGATTTCAAGCCCGATCTGATCTTCATGGACATCTCGATGCCCGTGGTTGATGGCAAAGAAGCCACCCGCCGCATCCGCCTGATCGAGCAGGATCAGAACATGCTCCGCACCCGCATCGTTGCACTGACAGCGCATGCGATGACTGGAGATGCCGAGGAAATCCTGATGCATGGGCTGGACAAGTATCTGACCAAGCCCTTGCGCAAACCCGCCATCTTTGACGAGATCATGGCAAATTGTCCCGAAGACGCGGTACCTCCGATGGTCGACGCTTGATCAGCCGTCGTCGCGCAGGAAAACCGGCTGATCGGGTTTGCTCATCTGAGGCTGGTATTGATACCCACCCAAATCGAACTCGGTCAGGGCCTCGGGATCACGCAGCCGGTTCTGCACCACATACCGCGCCATTGACCCGCGTGCTTTTTTGGCAAAGAAGCTGACCACTTTCGGCGTGCCGTTCTTCATCTCCATGAACTGCGGCGTGATCACGCGCAGGGCCAGCTGGTCCTTCTGCACAGCCGAGAAATACTCGACCGAGGCGCAGTTCACCAAGACCTCGCTTTGGGTCTCTTTCCCCGCGGCATTCAAGGCATCCGCGATGCGCGGCCCCCAGAATTCATACAGGTTCTTGCCGCGCGGGTTCTGCATTCGCGTACCCATCTCAAGCCGATGCGGCGCTATCTGATCGCGTGGGCGCAATAGACCGTAAAGACCGGACAAAAGGCACAGATGATTGTCGGCATAGCGCAACGCGTCTTCGTCCAGACTGGGGGCATCAAGGCCCGCATAGGTGTCGCCCGCGAACATCTCGATCGCAGGTTTTTCACCTTCGCCACTGCCAAAAGCCTGAAACCGTTCAGCATTCAGCGCGCCCAGTTTGGGCGAGATATGCATGAGCTTTTCCAGCCCTTCGGCCCCGGCACCTCGGGCAGTCTCGGCCAAAATTTCGGCCTGGTCCAGAAACCGAGGCCGCGTGCCAGCGCCATTCAGGGCCGGTTTTTCGTCTAGTCTTTTGGCGGGTGAAACCACAACCAGCATGTCATTCCCCTTCGCTTAGAATTTCCAGAAAGGCCGGGCCGAACCGTTCGGCCTTGGCGTCATTCATACCCGTCACACGGCCAAGATCCCCGATGCTCATCGGTTTTCGCTCCGCGATTTTGCGCAACGTGCCCGGCGCTATGGTCAGGTATTTGCCCGTCCCATCCTCGCCCCGCAACAATTCCGTGGCGGCGTCTTGCAACCGGTCAAACAGACTGCCCGCCGCGCGACCAGCAAGCTTGCGCCGCGCCGGATGCATATGTTCAACCTCGCCTGCGATGACTTGCAGAAACTCGGCGCCATAGCTTTCCAGCTTTTTGGCCCCAACCCCCCCGATCCGCGCCATGTCATCCAACGTGGCGGGGCGGGTTTCGGCCATTTCGATCAGCGTTTTGTCGGTGAAGACCACATAGGCGGGAACGCGAGCATTCTCGGCCAGCGCCCGTCGTTTGGCTTTGAGCGCAGACAGAAGCGGGGCGTCTTCTTCCGACACCAGCATCTTCGCGGCGGGGCGGCGAGCGGCCTTCAACGTATCGCGCCGGAGCGTGACCTGCGCCTCGCCCCGCAGGACTGGATGCGCCTTTTGCGTGATCCGCAGTGCACCGTGCCGCTCCGGATCAGGCCGCACCAGATCGAGGCCCAGCATCTGCCGGAAAATCGCCTGCCACATCGGTTTCGTGTGATCCTGCCCTACCCCAAAGGTCGGCAAGCTGTCGTGTCCGCGTTCCTGCACACGATCTGTCACTGTACCGCGCAAGATGTCGATCAGGTGTCCCGAGCCAAAGCGTTCATCCGTGCGCAGGATCGCGGACAGGGCCTTCATCACATCGACAGTTCCGTCAAACAGATCCGGCGGAGTCGCGCACAGGTCGCAGTTCCCGCAAGGCTCGGCCTCTTCCCCGAAATAGGCCAGAAGCTGCTGACGGCGGCAGCCATGTGCCTCGGCCAGACCAAGCAATGCATTCAGCCGCCCGTGATCTGCGGAGCGCCGCTCGGGAGGAGCGAGACCCTCGTCGATTTGGGTGCGGCGAAAGCGGATATCATCGGCGCCGAACAGCGTCAGCGTCTCGGCCGGCGCACCATCGCGGCCAGCACGGCCGATTTCCTGATAGTAGGCCTCGATCGATTTGGGCAGATCGGAATGGGCGACCCAGCGTATGTCGGGCTTGTCGACACCCATGCCGAACGCCACGGTCGCGACCACGATCAGCCCGTCTTCCTGTTGGAAACGGCGCTCGACCTCGCGGCGGTCATCGGGATCCATGCCGCCGTGATAATGTACTGCGGCGTGGCCCGCATCGCGCAAGGCGCTGGCCAAAGTCTCGGTCCGGGCGCGGGTCCCGGAATAGACAATGCCGGACTGGCCTTTTCGGGCAGCGGCGAAAGACAAGATCTGTTGGCGGGGCGAATTCTTGGCGGCAAAGGCCAGATGGATATTGGGCCGGTCAAACCCGTGCAGAAAAGTTTGTGGGGGCTGTTCATCGAACAGCTTTTCGACAATCTCGGTGCGGGTTTCTTCGTCGGCAGTTGCGGTGAAGGCGGCCAATGGCACGTCCAACGCGCGGCGCAGCTCTCCGATCCGCAGATAATCGGGGCGGAAGTCATGGCCCCACTGGCTGACGCAATGCGCCTCGTCCACGGCGATCAGTCTGGTGCCGATCCGGCGCAGCAGGTTCAGCGTCCCACCCGAGGCCAGACGCTCGGGCGCCATATACAAAAGCTTCAACTCGCCACGCTCCAGCGCAGCAAAGACGGCGTCGGTTTCTTCTTGCGTATTGCCCGAGGTCAATGCCCCCGCCGACACGCCCGCCGCCTGAAGCCCGCGCACTTGGTCGCGCATCAAGGCAATCAAGGGCGAGATGACCACCGTCACCCCGTCGCGCACAAGCGCGGGCAGTTGAAAGCAAAGGGATTTCCCACCACCCGTCGGCATGATGGCCAAAGTGTTCTGACCATCGCACACGGCCTGCACGATCTCGGCCTGACCGGGCCGAAAGTCATCGAAGCCGAAAACGGATTTCAGAAGATCAAGGTCGCGGGGCATGTGTATGCTGCTCGGTGTTTTGACAGCACAATCCCATGCCCACGCGTGGGCGGCAAGAGGTTAGTAGATCGAAGCGCGCAATGCGTCGTTGAGAACAATCCGAATGGCCATAAGCGCAATCAAGGCAACCAGCGGCGCCAGATCCAAATTGCCCAGATTGGGCAGGAACGCACGGAGGCGTGAATACACGGGCTCGAGCAGTTTGTTCAGGCCGTACCAGATTTGCGCGACGATCGGCTGACGCAGGTTCAGCACCTGGAAATTGATCAGCCACGACATGACGATATGCACGATCAGGATGAACCAAGCAATTTCGGTAAGCATCAGAAGGATTTTGAGAATGCTAATCATGTCGGCTCCTTGAATTTGGTTCCCTGTCATCTAGGTCGCTTGGCGCCCAAGAGCAAGGGTGACGCGCGGTTGGCGTTGACGTTCAGGGAAAGTCGCGGCAGGTCGGGCACATTCAAAGGAGCCGCCATGTATCCCTTCGTCCGCATGATCAAAGAGATGGTCAAATACGCCAAGGCCGATCCCCTGCCCGTCGATGGCGTCCATATCAGCCACCATCGGTGCTGGCCGTGGGATATCGATCTGTGGCGCGAGCTAAACAATGGCCGCACCCTGACCATGTACGATCTGGGTCGCATTCCATTGGCAGGGCGCACGGGTCTAAGCCGCGCCTTGATCAAGAACCGCTGGGGTCTGACCATGGCCGGGGCCAGTGTGCGCTATCGCAAGCGGATCCGCACCTTTGCACGGTTCGAGATGCGCAGTCGGTTGGTCGGCTGGGACGGCAAGTTCTTCTATGTCGAACAAACCATGTGGCTGGGCGACGATTGCGCGAACCAGATCGTCTATCGCTCGGCGGTGACGGATCGCGGCGGTATTGTCTCGACCGACAGGGTGCGGACAGCCATCGGCCATACCGGCCCCGCGCCTGCATTACCTGACTGGGTGCAGGCATGGATCGCGGCTGACGCTACGCGACCTTGGCCGCCTGAAATGTAACCCCTCTTGCCCGCGCGCCCGTTTCCCTGTTTGATCGAAAAAAATCAGAGGGCAGACATGGCAGAAATCTCGGCACGTAAGCGCATTTGGGGTTGGTTCTTTTTCGATTGGGCCAGCCAACCATATAACACGCTGATCCTGACCTTCGTCTTCGCCCCCTATTTCAAGACCGTTGTGGGCGATGGTGCGCAGGCACAGGCCAGTTGGGGTTTCGCGGTTGGCACCTGCGGCCTGATCATCGCGCTGCTCGCGCCCATTCTTGGGGCATTCGCAGACAATTCCGGCAACCGGCTGCGATGGATCTGGCTGTTTTCCCTCATGTATGTGATCGGCAGTTTCGGGCTTTGGTACTCGTCCCCTGACAACTTCAACATGGCGCTTTTGTTGATCTTCTTTGGCTTCGGGCTGATCGGGATGGAGTTCGCCACGATCTTCACCAACGCGATGCTGCCAGACCTTGGCTCGCGCGAAGAGATCGGAAGCATCTCTGGCAATGGCTGGGCGTTTGGGTATATCGGTGGCCTTTTGACCCTGATCATCATGCTGGCGCTGTTCGTTGAACAGCCCAATGGCAAGACGCTGATCGGCATGACGCCCCCCTTCGGGCTAGACCCGGCGATGAAAGAGGGCACACGCTTTGTTGGCCCACTGACCGCAGTCTGGTTTGCCGTTTTCATGATCCCGTTCTTCCTGTGGGTGCGCGACCCGAAACCGGTCAGCAGCGATCCTTTGCTGGTGCGCCACGCGCTTGCCAGCCTGTGGAAGACCATCCGGTCACTTCCGAAGTCTCCTAGCCTGTTTGCCTATCTCAGCAGCTCGATGTTCTATCGGGATGCCCTGAACGGGATGTACACGTTTGGCGGAATCTATGCGGCGGGCGTGTTGAACTGGTCGGTCGTTGATGTTGGGATCTTCGGTATTCTGGCCATCATCACCGGAGCGATCTTTGCATGGATCGGGGGGCGCGCGGATCGACGCTTTGGTCCTAAGCCGGTGATCACCATCTGCATTCTGGTGCTGACCTTTGTGGCCATCTGCATCGTCTTCATCTCACGCGACAGCGTGTTTGGCATGCCCGTCGAGGCAGACAGCAAGCTGCCTGATATTGGATTTTACATACTGGGCGCGTTGATTGGGGCCGCTGGCGGTGCGCTTCAGTCGGCCAGTCGCACCATGATGGTGCGCCAAGCAAACCCCGACCGCATGACCGAAGCGTTTGGCCTTTATGCCCTTGCGGGCAAGGCCACCAGCTTCCTTGCGCCGTTCCTGATTGGCATCGTCACGGCCACGACGGGCAGTCAGCAGCTCGGCGTCTCACCGCTTATCGGGCTCTTTTTACTGGGACTTGTCCTATTGATCTGGGTTAAACCCAAAGGCACTCACGCGTAGGTTTTCACATGAAGCTGTTCCACAAATTTGTCCTGATCGCCGGTCTTGCCCTCACCGGGGCACCTGTGGCGGCACAACAACCCGCCAAAGAGCTTTTCGGCGCGGCCCGCAAAGGCACCGCAAGCCGTTCGGCCTCGTTTGGGTCCTACGCCAAAGGCTGTTTGGCCGGGGCCGAACAGCTGGCCGAGACCGGACCCACATGGCAGGCCATGCGTCTGTCGCGCAACCGCAACTGGGGCCACCCCGAGCTGATTGACTTTGTGCAGAAGCTGTCGCGCAAAGCCGCCCAACAGCGCGGGTGGAAAGGGCTTTACGTGGGCGACCTTAGCCAGCCGCGCGGCGGGCCGATGCTGACCGGGCACCGGTCGCACCAGATCGGGTTGGATGCCGATATCTGGATGTTGCCACCCAAGCGTCTGAACCTGTCCACCTCTGAACGCGAGGCGCTTTCGTCCATCTCGACCCGCCGGTCGAAAGGCGCTTATGTGAACAAAAACTGGACGCGCGCGCACCACGAAATCATCAAGGCTGCCGCGGAAGACAAACGCGTAGCGCGGATCTTTGTGTTCCCGGGCGCCAAGGTGCAAATGTGCAAGGACGCCAAAGGCGACCGGCGCTGGCTTCGGAAAATTCGCCCGTGGTGGGGACATCACTATCACTTCCACGTGCGCCTTTCCTGCCCCAAAGGGGTGAAGGGCTGCGTAAATCAGGCCCCGCCCCCCGCAGGTGATGGCTGCAAGGATGCCGAGAAATGGGTGCAGGACATTCTGCATCCAAAACCCGCACCGAAACCCACGAAACCAACAACGCCCAGAAAACCTCGTGGCCCCCTGACCCTTAAGGATCTTCCCAATCAATGCGGACCCGTTTTGTCATCGCGATAGCGGCACTTGCCGCGCTATTGGCGCTTGATCTTGGTGCGCAGCCCGCATCGGACGCGCAGCTTGTGTCGGCCTATCGCTGGCATGGCACCGGTGAGAATTTCGGCGGGTTTTCGGGTTTGGAAGTCAGCGAGGATGGCACGGATTTCATCGCGATCACTGACCGTGGCTATATTGCCAAAGGCAGTTTCGAACGCGAGGGGGGCGTCATTTCAGGCCTAAAAACCGTACGCCTTAGTCCGCTGAAATCCCCCAAAGGCGAGCCCTTTGGGCGGTTTCGATCCGATAGCGAAGGATTGGCCTCGCATATGGACGGTCCGATTTTCGTTAGCTTCGAAGCGAAACACCGGGTGATGCGCTTTGGTGACGTTAAAGCCAAGGGACGTACGCTCAAAAAGCATCCCGACTTCAAGGGTTTGCAGAACAACTCGTCTCTGGAAGCCTTGGCCATCGATCGCGACGGCACGCTCTACACCATCCCGGAACGCACAGGTCTTGAAGGATCGCCCTTCCCGGTCTACCGCCTGCGCGCGGGCAGCCAGACATGGGAAAAGCCCTTCACGATCCCGCGCTTCGCACCCTACTTGCCGGTGGGCGCCGACATTGGCCCAGATGGAAAGTTCTATCTTCTGGAACGTCACCTAAGCGGCATTCTGGGCTTCACCAACCGCATCCGCCGCTTCGACATCACCCCGGATGGCTTCCGGAACGAGGTCGAACTTCTCCGCACGCCCGTCGGCTTGCATGACAATCTCGAGGGGCTCGCCGTCTGGCGTGACGACAATGACAGCATCCGCCTGACCATGGTGTCAGACGACAACTTCAAGTTCTTTCAGGCGACCGAATTCGTTGAATACGTGGTTCTGACTCCGTCACCAGATCAGGCAGTTCCCGCCAACTGACGCAGCAGCCCCCTTGTTTACAAGGGTTGATCTGTCCGTTTTCCCAATGTAAGAGCACTCCGTTCCTGATCTTCAGGCGCCAAGTCTCCGCAACCTTGCTAAAACGGACCAACAATATGACCCGTCTTCTTCCTGGCGTTATCGCCATGGCCGCCATCGTCGTGGCCTCGAATATCCTAGTGCAATTCCTGTTCGGCCAATGGCTGACCTGGGGCGCCTTCACCTATCCGCTTGCCTTTCTTGTCACCGACGTGATGAACCGCGTCTATGGTGCGAAAGCCGCACGTAAAGTCGTTCTTGCTGGCTTCGTGACCGGCGTGATCTGCAGCTTTATCGGCACTCAGATCATGGGCGAGTTCGGCCCGCTTGTGACCCTGCGCATCGCGATGGGTTCTGGCCTTGCCTTCCTGACTGCGCAACTTCTGGACGTCGCGATCTTTGATCGTCTGCGCGAAGGCCGTTGGTGGCGCGCGCCGGTTGTCTCGACCCTGATCGGCAGCTCGGTGGACACCGCGATCTTCTTCACCATCGCCTTCTCGGGCGCACTGGCCTTCCTGGAACCCGCCAACGATGTATCTTGGGCGGGCGAGGTTCTGCCACTTCTGGGATCAGGCCCAATGGCCCCGCTATGGGTGTCGCTGGCGGTCGCTGACTGGATGGTAAAACTGGCGCTTGCTCTGCTGGCACTGGTGCCATTCCGCGTCCTGGTCACAAAACTTTCACCAAATCCTGCGTGAAAAGTTTTGACAAACGCAAAATCTGTGGCAACCTCCTAGATATAGAAACAGCGAGAAAGGAGGTGTCCATGTCAAGAGATACAACGGAGCGAGGTGCCGGGACAATCTAGATCGCGACGTTCCGGGGCAGCCCCCGGATCGGAACGCGGGCCGATTTGACTCTGGTCTAACCGGTCCCACCTCCTACATTCTCGAAAGGGTCGTCCTGATGGGCGACCCTTTTTCGTAACAGGCATTCCCGTCACGCATGCGATTGGATAATGTGCCCTCATGATCCGCGTGAATGACGATATCACCCTGCAAGACTGGGAACTCAGCGAAAGCTTTTCACGCTCGTCCGGCCCCGGTGGGCAGAATGTGAACAAGGTCTCGACCGCTGTCGAATTGCGGTTCGAAGCAGCACGCTCGCCCCATTTGTCACAACCAGTGAAGACCCGCCTGAAACGTATCGCAGGACGGAAATGGGCGCAGGACGGCGCGATCACCATTCGGGTCGA
The DNA here is from genome assembly GCF_900302485.1 of Aliiroseovarius pelagivivens. Lineage (NCBI taxonomy): Bacteria > Pseudomonadati > Pseudomonadota > Alphaproteobacteria > Rhodobacterales > Paracoccaceae > Aliiroseovarius > Aliiroseovarius pelagivivens. The sequence continues at coordinate 151,014 of NZ_OMOI01000002.1, forward strand.
GGATACCCGAAGCCAAGCCCGCAACCGCGAGATCGCCGCCGAACGTCTGGCCGAGATGATCCGCAAAGCGCTGGTCGCGCCCAAGCGGCGTATTCCCACCAAGCCCACAAAAGGCTCGCAACGACGGCGCATGGACACCAAGACCAAACGCGGACAGGTTAAGGCTCTGCGTGGGCGGGTCACGGACGACTGACTATTTACTTAACAACGCAATTACTATGACGTAGCATCCCCACATGGGCAGGGTCCGCAAACCGAACGGACAGCACCATCCAAACACAGCGGAGCATGACATGGCCGATACCTCTTCGATTCTGGACCGACGCGCACGGCTTCTTGGCCCGAACATGACCACCTTCTATCGCGAGCCGGTCCACGTTGTGCGCGGTGAAGGAACATGGCTGTGGGATGCAGACGGGAACCGCTATCTGGACTGCTACAACAACGTCCCGCATGTCGGACACGCCCACCCGAAAGTGGTTGAAGCGATCACCAAACAGGCCTCGACCCTAAACACCCACACGCGATACCTGCACGAAGGCATTCTGGATTATGCCGAACGCCTGACCGGCACGATGGACCACGGGCTGGACACGATGATCATGGTCTGCACTGGATCCGAGGCCAACGACATTGCTCTGCGGATGGGCCGTGCGATGACCGAGAAGGTTGGCATCATCTGCACCGACAACACATATCACGGCAATACGGACTTGGTCAGCCAGATGTCCTCGAAACGTACGCCGATTGGCGGGCCTGTGGATTGGGTCAAGAAGGTGCCTGCGCCGGATACGTTGTTCCCGCTGGGCGGCAGCGCCGAGGCTCAGCCGCAAGCATTCGCCGACGAAATCCAGCGTGCCATCAACGAGCTGGAAGAGGCAGGGTACGGCTTCGGCACCTTGATCCTCGACCCCTTTTTCGCCAACGAGGGCTTTCACACATTGCCCAAGGGCTTTCTGGACCCAACAGTTGCCGTTGTCCGAAAGGCCGGGGGGATCATCATCGCGGACGAGGTGCAGCCGGGCTTTGGCCGCACCGGGCGCAATTTCTGGGGACATGATCGGATTGGGTTGGTGCCCGACATCGTGACAATGGGCAAACCGATGGGGAACGGGCATCCTGTGGCAGCTGTCGTGACGCGCCCCGAGATCATGGCCGAGTTCCGCACCCGCTTTGGGTACTTCAACACCTTCGGCGGAAACCCGGTCTCGGCTGCCGCCGCAATGGCGGTTCTGGATGTGCTGGAAGAAGAAGAGCTGGTTCAGAACGCACGCGACACCGGCGACTATGCCTTGGGACTGCTTAAAGACCTGACACACCCGATGATCGCGGACACCCGCGGGGCTGGCATGTTCATGGGGATCGAATTCACGCGAGACGGGGACCCGGAGGGCGCAACCACATTCTGCAAAGATCTGGTCGAGGAAATGCGCAATCGCGGCGTACTGTTGCACCTGATGGGGCGGCATTATCACGGGATCAAAATCCGTCCGCCGATGTGTTTTGACCGCGCGCAGGCCGAGCTTCTGGCCGAGACATTGGACGCCGCACTGAAAGCAGTTCCCGCATGAGCACCGTTTTGAAGCAAGCCTTGAAGGCGTGGGGCGCACAGCATGTGCGGATGATCAAGGACCGCGAAAACGCGGTGCATGAAGTCCGGATCAACGGAAAGCCTGCAGCGCTGCGCTTGCACCGTCCGGGGTATCAATCAAAGGCCGCCATTCGGTCAGAACTCGACTGGATGGGCGCGCTGGCCGAGCGTGGGATGCGGGTGCCCTCGCCCATCCCAACAATGGACGGTGATCTCGTGTTCTCCATGGGATCAAACCAGTGCGCGACGATGGTGTCGTGGGTCGAGGGCGCACCGATCGGGGAAAGCGGCGTACCGCTGGATGGCTCGGCGGAAGACCAGGCCGCGCTGTATCGTAAAGTCGGTGCCGAACTGGCGAAGCTGCACAATCTGACGGATGACATTACCCTGCCCGACGGCTTCACACGGCACCGGTGGGACATCCCGGGACTGTTGGGGGACGACCCGTTTTGGGGACGGTTTTGGGAGTGCCCGGCGCTGAGCGAGGACGACCGGAACTTGGTGCTGCGCGCACGCGCTGTGGCACATGATATGGCCACCGTTTACCTTGAGAACGGCGCAGATTTCGGACTGATCCACGCAGACGCGTTGCGAGAGAACGTGTTCATTCACAAGGACCTACTGACCTTGATCGACTTCGACGACGCAGGGTTTGGATTCCGGCTCTACGACCTTGCGGTGATGATGACCCAGAATGTCGACGAACCCGCATACGATGCGATCAAAGCGGCGGCGCTGGCGGGGTATCGGGAACACCGAACGCTAAGCCAAGAGGCGGAAAACCTTTTGCCTATGTTCCTGATGATGCGCCGCTTTGCCTCGATGGGCTGGGCGGTTCCGCGATACGATCCGACCGGCCCCGAGGTCGCGCTCTACACCCAAAGAGCCGTCACCGCCGCCCGGAAGTTTCTTGGGGGATGAGGAGACTGCGCAGCGGGTGAGGCTTAAGCTTTGAGTGCCTAGACCACGACCTCCATCCCGACCTGCTCACCAACCCCAAACACACGCTTATAGCGCGCAATTTCGTCCTCCGGCCCCATCGCCTTGTTGGGGTTGTCGGAGAGCTTCACCGTCGCGCGTCCGTTCGCCTCGACCGCCTTACAGACCAGCGAGAATGGGGCGAGGGCATTGTCGGGTACGAGGTCTCGGAAATCGTTCGTCAGCAGGGTTCCCCAGCCAAAGCTGGTGCGGACGCGGCCTGCGAATTGGTTGTGCAGTTCGATGATTTTGTCGGTGTCCAGTCCATCCGAGAAGATGACCATTTTCTGGGTCGGATCCTCGCCGCGGGATTTCCACCAGTTGATGGCGATCTCGGCACCCGTGGCGGGGTCTCCGCTGTCGATGCGGATGCCGGTCCAGCCGGCAAGCCAATCGGGCGCATTGTCCAGAAAGCCCTTGGTGCCATAGGTGTCGGGCAGGATGATGCGTAGGTTGCCGTCGTGTTCCTGTTGCCAGTCGGCAAGCACGTCATAGGGCGCGCGGGCCAGCGCCGCGTCGTCTTGGGCCAGTGCGGCGTAGACCATGGGCAGTTCGTGGGCATTGGTGCCGATCGCCTCGATGTCACGTTTCATGGCGATGTGGCAGTTTGAGGTACCAACGAAGTTATCTCCTAGCCCCTCCATCGCCGCCTGCACGCACCAGTCTTGCCAGAGATAGGAGTGACGGCGGCGAGTGCCGAAATCGGCCAAGCGAAGGCCGTCGAGCGAGCGGAGCCCAGAGATCTTCTCCCACGCGCGGGTCATGGCGCGGGCGTAGAGGACTTGTAGCTCAAAGCGGCCCATTCCGCGCAGGACAGCGCGCGAGCGGAGCTCCATAAGGACCGAGAGGGCGGGGATTTCCCACAGCATGACCTCGGGCCAGGACCCTTCGAAGGTCAGTTCATACTGGTCGCCGACGCGTTCTAGGTGGTAGGGCGGCAGGCGCATGCCCTCGAACCACTCCATGAAATCGGGGCGGAACATCTGGCGTTTGCCATAGAAGGTGTTGCCGCGCAGCCATGTGCTTTCGCCGCGGGACAGGGACAGCGAGCGGATGTGATCCAGTTGCTCGCGCAGTTCGCCTTCGTCGATCAGATCGGCGAGGGGAACGTGTTTCGAGCGGTTGATCAGGCTGAAGGTGACATTGGTGTCGGGCTTGTTGCGAAAGACCGACTGGCACATGAGCAACTTATAGAAATCGGTGTCGATCAGGGACCGGACGATCGGGTCGATCTTCCAGCTGTGGTTATAGACTCGAGACGCAATATCAACCATTTAGGCCTCCAGAGATACGCCAGCGGCACGCATGTTATCGCGCGCCACCTGAAGCGAACCATCAAGGTCGATGGCGCGGCAAGCGGGTTCAAGAACGGTAACGTCAAAGCCCAGCTTGGCCCCGTCGATGGCCGAGTAAGCAACGCAGAAATCAGTGGCGAGGCCAACCATGGTCAGCTTGGTCACACCACGGGTACGCAGGTAACCTTCCAACCCGGTGGGCGTGGTCTGGTCGTTCTCAAAGAACGCGGAATAGCTGTCGATCTGCGGGCGGAAGCCTTTGCGGATCACCAAGTCGGCTGGGTCGGTCAGAAGGTCCGGGTGGAACGCCGCGCCATCGGTGCCCTGAACGCAATGGTCAGGCCAGAGGACTTGGGTGCCATAGGGCATCTCGGTCACCTCAAACGGGGCTTTACCGTCATGAGATGTGGCAAACGAGCTGTGGCCAGCCGGGTGCCAGTCTTGCGTGAGCACTTTCACGGCAAAGTCGGGCAGCATGGTGTTGATCAGGGACACGATCTGATCGCCACCTTCGACCGCAAGAGCGCCACCGGGGCAGAAATCATTCTGCACGTCGATCACGATCAGGGCTTCGTCTGCGTTGCGCATGTGCGGTCCTCCTTGAAACTCAATGGGTAAGGACCGCGCGCGGAAGGGTCAAGTAGATGGGCCGGAACTGCATACTTGGCAGTCTCATCGGGAAAACTCTGCGCCACCTTTCGATGGCCGATCACCGACATCCGGTCGTTAAAACAAAAACGCCCCCGCAGCTTGCTGCGAGGGCGTTTTGTATCAGGCGTCAGTTCGGCCCTTTCTAGGCCAGACTACGCGTTGCCTACAGCTTGTTCACATTCACCGCCAAGCCCGTCAGGTTCCGCAAGAGCCCGATCAAGGTGTTGGTCGCCGCAACAGAGCTTTCGGTGACAAGTACAGTGTCCTTGCTGTGGATTTGGAACTTGCCAGCGCTGAACAGGCCGTCGGCAGTGGTCAGGTCGATCACAAAGACGCTGCGCGCATTGTCCGGCCCCTGATCGTCTTGCCGCACAACAGATTGCGGATACTCGCGCAGGATCAGGATGCCTTTCGGATTGGCACGGTTTTCCGACAGACCGCCAATCAGTGACATCGCATCAAGCGCCGAGATCTCGGACTTCGAGAAGGGGATCAATGCTTCTTTCGAGGCAGCCCCCAGCGAGCGGAAATAGCGGCTGTCATTCTCGACCGCCAGTTTATCGCCGGGCTGCAGATATGTGTCATAGGATGCGCTGGACATCACCTGCGTCAGTGGGCGCAGATAGGTATGATTGCCACGGACCAGCTTAACGCTGGGGTTCTCCAATCCCCGCTCCGGGCCGCCAGCAGCTGCGATGGCATTCAGTACGGTGAAGCTTGGATCATCCAGCGTGATCGGTCCGGGACGCGATACGCCCGCGACGACGGAAACCGTGCCACGTGTGCCTTGCACCACATTCAACTGAACCTGAGCCGAGGGAATAGCTTCGACATACTTGCGCTGAATCCGGGCGCGGGCTGCAGAATGGGGCATGCCCGCGATATGAACTGTGCCGACGAAAGGCAGGAAGATCGTGCCGCCAGCAGAGACTTGCATATTCTTCATCTCGACGGTGTTCTGGTTGGGGCTCGACAGAAGCGATGATTCCTCACTGTCCCAAACAGTTACATCCACGCGGTCAAACGCTCTGATCGGCTTGTCTGCCGCGGCCGCTCCGCGCGATGGCCAAGAATAGGCGCCTTCAGAATTGGGCGCAGGCCAGCGAGAAATCGCTGGCATGGTCGCCTTGGTCACGTTGTACACAGCCAGATCTGCTGTGCTTTCCGCGCCACCGCCTACAATTTCTGATTGAACGGCAGCACCCCGAGGTGCGCCACAGCCGGCTAAAATAAGGGCCGACACCGCAATTAAAACAAAACGCATACGCGCAACCCCCAGGTTTCATTATGGTTCAAGGCAGCAAACCAATTAGGCGCACATTAGTAATGAACCCGCAATTTCTCAAGCGTCGATAGGCAGATTTCGATGTTAATTCCGAACTCCGCACAATTTGCAGTAGCACGGACACACTTGGGTCAGGCGGTCATCTCGCGGTGCAGTGCGACTGCCTCTTCGACATCGTCATAATAGGTCAGGCGACCTTCATCGAGAATACACGCTGCGTCGCATACATTGCTAATCACACGAAGGTTGTGTGTCACCAGAAGCGCCCCACTGCTTTCCATCCGGTCGCGGAATACGCGCATGCTTTTCTTGCGGAAGGCCGCATCGCCAACCGAGGTGACTTCGTCCACCAGATAGACGTCAAACTTGATGCCCATGGACAGGCCAAATGCAAGACGCGACCGCATACCCGAAGAATAGGTGCGTACGGGCAAATAGAATTGCTGGCCTAGTTCGGCGAAGTCTTCAACATACTCGCGCAGTTCTTCCGTATCGACACCATAGATGCGCGCCAGAAACTTGGTGTTCTGCGCACCGGTCAGATCCTTATGGAAGCTGCCAGCGAAGCCAACCGGCCAGCTAACTGTACCATCAATATCAATGGAGCCGCCGTCCTGACGCATCGTTCCGGCGACCATGCGCAGAAGGCTGGACTTTCCCGCACCGTTGCGGCCCAACAATCCGATCACCTTGCCAGGCTCGAACTTGACCGAGATGTTGTCAGCAACGACCTTGGTCTGCCCTTGCATGCGATAGGCTTTGCGCAGGTTTCGGATCCGAATCATACGCTGGTCCTATCGCCTATCTCGGACCGAATAATAGACCATGGTCGCGACCACCCAGATACCGGTCAAGAAACCGGCAAGAGTGACCAGGATGACCAGGCGCTGCGGGTATTGGGGGGTTTCGGCCAATGTCGGCTCGATATAGGCCGCAAGATAGCGAGACTTCCGCGCGGCTTCGGCGGTGGCCATATCCAACGACGCAAGCGCTGTCAGATAGGCTTGCTCGGCGAACTGCTTGTCGATCGACAGTCGTTCGTAGTCGCCGATCAAGTTGGCATAGGCCCCATTCACAGTGCCATCAGTTGCGCTGAAACGGGCACGTTCCTGTTCTAGCCGCTGCTCGATCACATCTACACGGCGGCGCGATTGAACAAGGCGCGGGTCGCCCTCGCGCGCAGTTTGCATCAGGATATCCAGATCGATCTGAGCCGATGCCAGCTGGTTTTGAAGCGAGTTCAAAAGCCCCATGCGGCCAACGATGTCGGCCTCGGGGTCGATGATCTGGGTTTCCAGCCGGAATTTCTGGATCGCAGCGCGCGCCGAGCTGAGGCGCTCTAGCGCTTTCTCAAGCTCGCTTCGGGCATAGCTGGTTGTGTCTTCGCGTGAGACAGCCGTCAGCTTGTTGATCATGAGAGTGCTCTCTTCATAGATCGCATCGGCAACTGCCTTGGCATCCTCGGGACTGAAGGCTGTGACGCGCACCTCGATCAAGCCCGAGCCGCTGTCATAGAACACCTTCACAACCCGGCCCCAGAATTTCTGAAGCCCTTCGATCGTCACGTCGGGGCTGATGCCGAAGATCGGATCGGATGGCATGTGGTACATCGACCGCAGGTCGAGCCGTTCATCCACAAGCCGAACGATGCGCTGGCTTTGAATAAACTCGAACAGAACATCGGTATCGGTCCCGCTGGATGATCCGGCCAGTTCAGTGATGCCCCCCAGCATCTCAACCGGTGACGCGCTGTCTTCGGCTCGGACCGAGAACCCCAGATAGGATGCGTACTGATCCTTGGCGATCACATAAAGATACGCGGTCGCCAACAAGATCGGCGCCAATACGCCGAGCATGAAGAATCTGCGGATCATGTTGTGGCGTCTGCGACGGCGGGCCGGCTTGGCATGCGGGCGCGGAGGCGGAAGGTTCTTGTCATCCTGCCCTTCAGAACCCCAACCATCATCGTCCAGCTCATCTTGCTCGGCGTGAGAGGTCGCGGCATCCTTGTCGATTTCGGCCTCGGCCTTTGGCTTGGGCGCTTCGGGGGACTGGGTCATTTGCTATCCACGGTAAAACATTTTGCAAATCATATGCATTGGCGGCAGTTATCGGATACCTCTTAGGACGAATCAACTCGATATTGCTCATATGACTACGTCACACGCCGCAGATCCTACCCGTTTCAAGATGGCACGCACCATCGTCGCGCTAATGCTGCGCGAAATGTCATCGACGTATGGGCGGTCGACAGGCGGATATATCTGGGCCCTGATCGAACCGATCAGCGGCATTGCCTTCCTGACTGTCGTCTTTTCCTACGCGCTGCGTTCTCCGTCGATCGGGGACAGTTTTGCGCTGTATTACGCGACCGGAATGCTGCCCCTTGGGCTGTTCAGGCAACTAAGCTCGAAAACGGCCGGTGCGATCAGGTACTCGAAACCTCTTCTGGGTTACCCCCGAGTAACCTTCATTGACACGATTCTGGCGCGGGTCATCCTGAACAGCTTCACGCATATTCTGATCAGTGCCATGCTGATCGGCGGGATGGTGCTGATCAGCCCCTCGTTTGTCTTCCTCAATATGCCGGAAATCGGTCTCGCCTTCATCATGTCGATATCGCTTGGTGTGGGAATCGGTACGCTGAACTGCTTCCTGTTTTGGCGTGTCGACTGGTGGCAGCCGCTGTGGAAGGTTCTCATGCGCCCGCTGTTCATCATCTCGGGCGTTCTGTATAATTTCGATGACCTGCCTGCCTTCGCGCAGGACATTTTGTGGTGGAATCCGATTGTTCATGTGGTCGGCCAAATGCGCATGGGCGTCTTTGCCACTTACGAACCTACCTATATTTCGTACATCTTTGTCTTCTCCATTTCTCTGGTTACTTTGTCGGCAGGGCTAACGCTGCTAAGCCGGTTTCACGACGACATCCTGTATAAGTAGACAGGAATTCAGGGTTCCGATGGCAATCTGCGCTAGATTGGCTTGAACTGAACACAGTTAGATGCAATCTCTCGCTCGCTGCCCGACGGCCTTTATGTCCTAAGGGTGACAGGGCATTTGATACGTGAAGACACGGGAGAGTGGCAGAGCATGATTTTCGGAAAACGCAAGGCATCCGGCCGCATGCTGCTGATACATATCGGCGACCACAAGACTGGATCGACAACCATTCAGAATGCCTTTGCAAAAAGCTGCATCCAGATCGAGGGCGAAACCCCCTGCTATCCAAATCGCCTGAATCACAACTTCCTGCCATCGGCCCTGTACGACCGGTACAAGGGGAAGGGCCTGAAGACCGATGCACGCAGCCGCGCCATTCTGACCAAACTAGGTCAGAATCTGAAGGCCGCATCGACGAAATACAGTTTGATATCGGGCGAAATGCTGGAGCGTACTCCGCCTGCACAGCTGAAACGTTTCATCGACGACTACACCGGATCGGCATTTGATGAGGTGAAGGTCATCTCTTATGTACGCCCCCATGCAGAACGACTTTTGTCCGGCTATGCCGAGGTGACCAAAATTGGTGGGAACCAGAAAAGCCTGCAGGCTTTTTGCGACAATATGGCCAAAGGTGACCGCCTGCTTTACGCGAAGCGGTTCCAAGCATGGCGCGATGCTTTTGGCGATCAGTTCATCTTGCGCCCAATGATACCCAGCGCTTTGACAAACGAGTCGTTGCTTGACGACTTCATCATCCACGGCTTCGGAACCGAAAACTTCGAAATCACCCCGTTTGATGACGACAACAAATCCCTGAGCTTGCAAGACCTTATGCTTCTGAAGGCGTTGCAATCGCGCATTTCCGATCAGCCGAAAACGACTCGTCATACATTCGGGCGCGAGGTCGCCCGACATCTGGGACACCAACCTTCGACTGCGAATGACGAGAAGCTGCGGATGCATGTCGAGCTGGCACAGAGCATTGCAGAACACTATGCCGAAGATGCACACACGGTGGACACGGCGTTCTTTGGCGGGGAGCCGTTGCTGGAAAACGCGCTGGATGTCGCCATAAAAAAGGCCAGCCCGTCGGTCACATCGACCGATCCGGCGGACCACTTCCCGGCCAGCGAATTGCGTCGCATTCATGCGCTGGGGGATCTGTTCAACATGATGATCAGCGCGACCGACACCGATTGGTCCAAGATCTTCCGCACCGCACGCATTGATGCGCTGCACAAAAACTGAAGGGAAGTTGATGAGACAGCTCTGGCTTCACATCGGTTCGCACAAAACCGGCACATCATCGCTTCAACGTGCGCTGCTATATGCGCAAACCCACAATCTGCTTGGCGACCTGACCTATGCCCACTGCCCCAAAAGCTCCAGCATCAATCAGCTGATTAGGGTTAAAGGAGCAGGCAAGGCACTTAAGACCACAGTTGATTTTCGCGGGTTAAAAGCGGCCTTCCCGGACAAGGGCAGCTATATTGCATCGTCCGAAATGTTCTTCTGGATCCACAACCCTCGGCAAGTGCGCAAGCTTGCCCGAGTCCTGAAGCGACAGTTCGACAAGATCCATATTGTGGCTTACCTGCGTCGACAGGATTCCTTGGCGATCTCGCATCGCAAGCAGGCCGTTATGCGGAACGCGGCAGAGGGGTTTTACGGCCTGCAGGTGTCAGCCCTGCCTACCTATCAACAGCACTTCGATCGCTATTTTCAGTATGATCAGAAGCTGAAAATCTGGGCCGATGCGTTCGGGAACGACAATCTGCACATTCGCAAATTCGAGAAGTCCGCATTGTTCAATCAGGACACGGTGGATGACTTCTTCCACCTACTTGGGCTTGCAACGCCCGAGTGGGGAGAGCACGCAAATCCCCCCCTGTCGCGCAAACAGCTTTTGGTCGGGCTGTATCAACGGTCCAAGGGCGTCGAACGGCCCAAAGTCGCCCGACTAATCAAGAAGATTGAAGACCCCGACAAGCTGATCCCGTCACGCGCACAGGCCGAAGTCTTCCTAAGTCACTTCAAAGACAGCAACCGACGTTTGGCTGAAATACTTGGTGACAAAGAGGCCCCGTTCTATTTCGATATGGATCTGTCCCGCTATCCTGAGGTTGGAAATGACACTGTCACGGACGCTGAAATTGAGCAGTGGATTACTGCGCATTCAGACCCGCAGACCCCTTGAAATCTTGTAACTCTACCGACGTCACACTATACATCGCGCGACGCAGATAAGGTGCATTATGAAAGTCTCGTTCTACTCCGCCTACCACAAGCTATCGCCGCGAGTTTCGTCGAAAAGCATTAAGCCCATCCATGTAGGAGCCACCTTCGCCAGCGCTCCTCTGTCGGGTATGCTTGCGGACAACACGGGCGACAACATCTCGGACAAGAACGGGTCTTTTTGCGAGCTGACAGCGCTGTACTGGGCCTGGAAAAACGACCGTGACAGCGACTTCATCGGGTTGATGCACTATCGCCGCTTGCTGGATGTCGCGGGCGAAATCAACGACGGCCCGGCAGAGGCCTATGTCGGCGCAGTAGACATCGACAGCTGGACCGGCCGCGCCGAGGCGTGGATGGAAGCCGAACTGGACAACTGGGACATCGTTCTGCCGCGCCTTCATGAAATGGGCGTCAGCGTCGAGAACAACTATTTGGCTGGCCACCACAAGGAAGACTTCGACAAGATGCGCGACGTGATCGCCGCAGATCACCCCACCTATCTGGACGCGTTCAACACGGCGTCGGCGTCAACCGACATGCGCCTTGGCAACATCGCATTGATGCGCCGCGAGGTCTTTGACCGGTATTGCGCCTGGCTGTTTGATATCCTGCTGAAGGTGGATGCGGCGGCCATTGATCGGAGCAACTACAGCCCCTATCAATCCCGCTATATCGGCTTTCTGGCCGAGCGGTTGATGACAGCATTTGTCATCCATGAACAGCAAACCAATCCCTCTACACGCATCCGCGAAACTGCGATTGTAAACCTGTCGAAGGCGGTTGTGACGCCGTACCTGACACAACAGGACAAACCCGCCGACGACGTGATGAACATCGCGATTGCGGCAGACCGGAACTACCTGCCGCATGCCTCGGCTATGATGAGCTCGTTGCTGGCACATTCCGACCCGAAGCGCCCCATCGCGCTGTACTTCCTGCATTCGGGCATCGAGTTCGATGATATCGAGATTTTTGACGGCTGGTTGAAATCCCAGCGCGCAAACATTCAGCTGCACGCCATCGACACTGGCAATTATTTCGATGACAGCTATCGCTCGTCCAGCCGTGCGCCATCGAACGCGACCTATAACCGGTTCCTGCTGTTCAACCTGCTGCCGGGGCTTGATCGCCTGCTGTATCTGGACGTGGACATCATCCTGAAAACGGATGTGTGCAAGCTGTACGACGCGGATATTGGCGACGCCAAGATCGGTGCGGTGCCGGATTGGATCATGACCCGCACCCTGACCGGCCCCATTCCGACCATTGACCCGGACGTGCCGGACCTGTCCGCCTATCACCGCGAGCGGTTAGAGATGTCGGACGACCAGATTGCGCGCTATTTCAACGCGGGCGTTCTGCTGTTCAACCTCAAGGCAATGGGTGACCTGAACGAACTGGGCCGCCACTTGCTGCACGAAGCGCAGAACGGGCGCTACCTGTTCCGCGACCAAGACATTCTGAACAAGGCATTCAAGGATGACCTGCATGTTCTGGATGGACGCTGGAACGTGTTCAACTCGGTCGACGCTGCCTATTCGAAAGTGCCCAAGCCCAACCACGCCAAGGCGATGGAAGCGCGTCGCGACCCGTGGATCATTCACTATGCCGACCGCGCCTATAAGCCATGGCATGGCGTCGCCGTACCGCAATCGGGCCTCTATTGGCAGGCGTTGATCAATACGCCCTATTATGGCGAGGTGATGGCCTCGCTTCAGGCTGCCAGCCGTCGCAAGCTGTTCGACAAAACACGCATCGTCGAAGCTGGGAAGGCCGTCGGGCAGAAGTATCCGTCTCTGAACCGCCCCCTTCTGATCACCTATAATACCATCCGCAAGATCCGGTAGTCGCATGAAGGCGGTTCTGAAATCCCTTGGCAATCGCCTACAGCGCAGCTCTTCGGTGACGCAGATCGAGGGGCCGGTACACATCATTGCATCGCCCTATAAAACGGGGTCGACCTCGGTTGGGAAATCGCTGATTGCCTTGGGCGTCGGTCACCGCGAAATGCAGCATGATGGCGCGCTTTTGAAAGCCACCAAACCTGCGGCACGGCGCTATCGAAAGCAACTTGCAGGCGCACGCGACTTCCGGGCCTTCGAGGCTGCAAAAAAAGACAAGGTGCTAGAGCAGTTCAAGCCGCTTGTGGCGAAAGCCGCGCGCTATGACATCTTTCACGATGCCCCAATGGGGCACACACATCTGCATCCATTCATCCGCAAGATCATCGCCCCCGAGGCACGATTCATCTGGGTTAACCGCGATCCCGAGGGTTGGCTGGAAAGCGTGCGTAAATGGGAAACATCGCACCCCGAGATCTATCGCTACCAAGGTCTATGGAAGACCGATCCGGACGCACGTATCGCCAACCGATTGGCATTTTGGAAGCGCCATCACGAGGCGTTTCTGGCACTGGCCGACACCTTCCCGGATCATTGCGTCGAGCTTCAGTGGAGCGATCTGAAAAGCTACTCGGCACTGGCGACGTTCTATGGTGTGGACGAGCCCAAGGACGCGTTCCCGCATACCAACGCAGCTAAGAGCTGAACTGGCTTAGCTTCCGCCGCGGACCATTTTACCGTCAACAAAGTGAATGCCGCATTCGGTCTTTTCACTGTCCGCCCAGCGCCCGGCGCGGGCGTCTTCACCGGGTTTCACCGCGCGCGTACAGGGAAGGCAACCCACCGACAGATAGCCCCGCTCTTTCAACGGGTGGTCGGGCAGGTCATGCGCCTTGAAATAGGCAGTTACATCATCAGCGGTCCAGTCCAGCAGCGGATTGACCTTAAGCCAGCGGTCCTGCGTTTCGAACAACTCCAGCTCAGACCGCGTCGCAGCCTGTCCACGCTTGCGCCCGGTAATCCAGCAATCCAGCCCGCGCAGAGCGGCCAGCATCGGCAGCGTCTTGCGTACGTGGCAGCACAGATCGGTGTTTGACTGGTGCAGAATACCATCCGGGTCATCGGCCTTCACGCTGGCAGGCCGCGGACGGACAGTCTGGATGTTGCACAGACCAAGCCGTGACACCAGATCTTCGCGGTACTGGAGCGTTTCGGGGAAGTGCATGCCTGTTTCAAGAAAGATCACGGGCACATAGGGATCAATGCGTGACACCATATGCAAAAGCACGGCGGCCTCAGTCCCGAAGGACGACACCAGTCCAATCCGTCCGGGAAAGAGCGTCTTGATCGCGTGTTTCAGGACATCTTCGGCAGGGAGCTGGTCATAACTTTCCGTCAGACCCTGCGCTTTTTCACGCAGCTCGATGCGTGCATTTGTTTCCAGAGCGTGCATGTGCCTGCCTTTGGTGTCTGGAGGACAAGAAACAAGGCCGCCACCTTTCGGCAGCGGCCCTGATTATTTTATTTCCAAAGCGAGACGCAGGGGATCTTGGTCGTGTCGCAGCGTTCGGCGTATTTCTCGGCGATCTCTTTGACTTCGTCCATCAAGCCACCTTCCAGCTTGATCGGCTCAAGACCCAGACCCAGGAAGCGGTCGTTGGCAACATGCAGTTCGTTTTCGGCTGCTTCGTTGCGCGGGTTTTCCAGATAGGCGATTTCGGCGCCCATCATGTCGTGGATCATCTTGGCCAGATCACGGACGCGGTGCGTTTCGGTCATCTGGTTCAGGATGTTCACACGCTCGCCGGCTTGCGGCGGATTTTCCAGTGCCAGCTCGATGCAGCGGCAGGTGTCCTGAATGTGGATGAAGGCGCGGGTCTGACCACCCGTGCCGTGCACGGTCATCGGATAATCCACAGCCGCCTGCATGATGAAGCGGTTCAGTACGGTGCCATAGTCGCCGTCATAGTCGAAACGGTTGATCAGACGCTCGTCCATCTTGGTTTCGGCAGTCTGGGTGCCCCAAACGATACCCTGGTGCAGGTCGGTGACCTTCACGTCATCGTTCTTGTTGTAGAAGGCGAACAGCAGTTGGTCCTGGCTTTTCGTCATGTGATAGATCGAACCCGGGTTGGTCGGGTACAGGATCTCGGTCTCGGTTTCGCCTTCTGGCGTGTCGACCTTCACCTTCAGGTAACCTTCAGGGATCTTCATGCCGGCGGTGCCATAGCCGTAGACGCCCATGGTGCCAAGGTGGATCAGGTGAACATCCAGACCGCTTTCAACCACAGCTGCCAGAACGTCGTTGGTGGCGTTCAGGTTGTTCGACACCGTATAGCGCTTGTGCGCAGCAGATTTCATCGAATAGGGGGCAGCGCGCTGTTCAGCGAAGTGGATGATCGCATCCGGCTTTTCGTCTTTGATCAGCGTCAGCAGGCGGTGATAGTGCTCACCCACGGTGAAGTTGTGGAACTGAATATCCTTGCCGGTCAGCTCTTTCCAGACGCGGATACGTTCGCCGATCGGGCGGATCGGGGTCAGGCTGTCCACTTCGAGCTCAATGTCGATTTCACGGCGCGACAGGTTGTCGACGATAATGACATCATGGCCACGGTTGGACAGGTACAGGGCGTTCGGCCAGCCGCAGAATCCGTCACCACCTAGAATGATTACTTTCATGTTTCTTTACCCGCTATAATTAGGTTGGAACGAGCTAT
The DNA here is from genome assembly GCF_900302485.1 of Aliiroseovarius pelagivivens. Taxonomy (NCBI): domain Bacteria; kingdom Pseudomonadati; phylum Pseudomonadota; class Alphaproteobacteria; order Rhodobacterales; family Paracoccaceae; genus Aliiroseovarius; species Aliiroseovarius pelagivivens. The sequence continues at coordinate 166,556 of NZ_OMOI01000002.1, forward strand.
AGACCCGTTTCTATCAAAGGAAAACCTCTATCCGTGAAGCTGCGACAGCCTAGCGCGAATAGTAGGTATAGGTTTCACGAATCCCGTCGGCAAAATCGGTAATCTGGTCCCCAAGAAGCACCTTCACATCCTCGGCCGAGGCGATCACGTCGCGTGGTTCGGTCTTCAGAAGGTCTTCGGCTGGGATCTTGGTATAGTTCAGCTTGTCCCCGCTGGCGGCCTCGATTGCACCGACCACATCCATCAGGGTGGTCGAGACACCGGCGCCCAGCATGTTCACACGATCATATGCCTCGCCGTCGCGCACGCGCTTGGCCTGCATCGCGATCCCACGCCCGATATCACCCGCATAGATGAAGTCGCGCGACTGCTCGCCGTCACCGTTGATGAACACCTCGCCACCTTCGACGATGGCGCGGGTGAAGGCGTGGATGGCGCTTTTCTTCTTGTCCGAGAAGCGGCCATAGACGTTGGTCATCCGGATGACCGAGAACGAGCCACCGCGCAGTTCCACGAGCTTCTCGAGGATCATCTCTTCTGCCGCTTTCGTCGCGCCATAGAAGTTCTTGGGGCAATAGGCCGAGCTGGTGCGCACTTCGAACGTACCGTCAAACAGGGCACCTGCGGTCGAGATCAGAATGAAGTGGTCGCCGGGCTGGACCGCCTCCATCACGAATTTGGACGGGTTGGCGATGTTTGCATCAATGAAGTCCAGCGGGCGGTCTTTCGATTCCGCCACGCGGGTCTCGCCGGCCAGAAAGACGAAGACGCGGCCGTTGTCTTCGGATTTCTGCGCCTTGAGAAACTCAATCGCGCCAGCGTCTTCATAGCCACCTGCAAAACTGGGCAGGTCCAAGGCTTCGTGCCCCGGAACGGCGTTGGACAGATCGTCGATCACCATGGGCTCCAGACCGTCGAACTGGTCGTCCTGTGCGATCACATCCAGAATGTTGCGCCCCACGAAGCCAAAGCCTCCGATCAGCACCAGTGAAGTTGAATTTTTCATGTCTGTTTGCCCGGTAAAATATCTGTATTCGTTGCCCGTTCACCTAAAGCCCCCTGCCCCAAAGGTCAAACCGTGGGGTGCCAAATCGAACCACTGTTCCCCTTTGGCACCTTGCGCCGATCGGAGCTGAGGGAAGAGCATTGACAAGCCCTGTAAATAAAGGGGAAAACCCACGGCGAACGGCGTGCGCGCCCACACAAGATCAAGGTTTTGAAAATGCACGATAATGCCGGCCAGAATGGCAACTTGGTTGCTGTTGTCGTGACATTTAACCGACTGGACAAGCTGAAGCTGACGCTGTCGAACCTGCTGAAGAACTCGCCTGCCGGGTTGGCCTCGATCGTGGTGGTAAACAATGCCAGCACCGATGGGACGGCGGACTGGCTGGCCACACAAGATGATCCGCGGCTGGATATCCTGACCAGTGCCACCAATCGCGGCGGCGCGGGTGGGTTCGAACAAGGGCTGCGCCATGCCCTGACCCAGCACAAGGCCGATTGGTACGTCGTGATGGATGACGACGCCTGGCCCGAGCCGGGCATGTTGGACAGTTTCATGGCAAGCGAACGCCCGGACGACACGGCTGTCGCGGCGGCGGTCTATTATCCCGATGGTCGCATCTGCGAGATGAACCGCCCGTCGGTAAACCCGTTTTGGTCGCCCCGTACATTCCTGCGCACACTGATCAAACGACGTGACGGCTATCACATCCCGCCCAGCGCCTATGAGGCCAAGGAACCGACCTCTATCGACCTGACGTCTTTCGTTGGGCTGTTCATCTCGAAGAAGATGTTGGACACGGTGGGGCTGCCCGATCCGGGGCTGTTCATCTATGGCGATGACGTGATCTATACGCTGGGCCTGCGCAAACGCGGCTTCAAGATCGACTTCGATCCGTCAGTCCGCTTCGTCCATGATTGTTCGACCTTCCAGAAGGACGAAAAGAAGACCTACAAGCCGCTGTGGAAAGTCTATTACGCCTATCGCAACGGTCTGATCATGTATCGCCGCGCGGCCGGTGTTTTCTTCTGGGCGCTTCTGCCCTTGCTGCTGGTGTCATGGAAGCGGGCTGCCAACCGCTATGGAAGCGACAAAGCAGCCTATGAGGCTCTGCGCCGCGCAGCGGTGTCAGACGGGCTGCGCCACCACACCTCGCGGACGCACCCTGAAATTTTGGAAATGACGAAGCATTAGGGCTGGATCTAATCGTCCAACCCGAACTTAGCCCTGAGACGCCGACGCAGCTTGCGCAACTGATAGAACGGGCGCTCAAGATCGCGAAGGCGTCTTGCGTGCTCGTTGGTCAGTTGATGTGAAAGATCGTCGATCAGTTTCTGCTGTTCGCCCACGATACGGCTGAGATAGAATAGGGCGTCCTGATTGCCGCTTTCGTAAAGCACGCCACCACCCACCGGGAAATCACCAAACAGCGCATCACGCCCCAAGGCCAGCTTCGCCAACTCGGCATTGTCGGCAGCACAGCGATCCAGAACTTTCTGGCGCAGCTCAGTCGACACGAAGCTGCTGTTCTTGTCGTCCAGCTCGGGCAAGTCGAAAGCCTCGAACACCTTACCAAATTCGACCGGACGTACCGGGCCTTCATGGGTGCCATTATGAAGGGCGTTCAAATAGCTTTGCGCCGGGCCAAGAGAGACGTTCTTTTCATGCGCTGCCTCGGCCGGGATCAGCTCGACCGGCAATCCGAACTGAGTGTACAAATACGGCACACTTCCGCCTGCGTTTCGCATCGCATCATAGGTCATGATCCGAATACGGTCGCCCCCCAGCTTGGACCACGCGCGATACTGACCAAGATAGTCCAACGCGTGCCAACTGCGATCCAGCCACGCTTCGGGCGCTTCGATCCCGCGCATTTCGCTTGTCTTGTGCTTCAATCCCCATTGGCGATAAGCGCTTTCGACCCAATCGTCCTGTCGACGGAAGCAAATTGCGATCTCGACCGCATCAAAGGCCTTGGAGTCCTTGATGAACTGATCAATGACATCAATGACATCTGACAAATTTGGGGCCATGCCGATGGCCTCGTTTGACCAAACGACGGTCGAAACATCGGGGGCAGAAAGCGCGGCTTTTTCAAGAGATTGAAGGGCCGCTGCCAGAAGTTCTGGATCGCGCGCATGGTACTGCGCCTCAAGCTCTTCCTCTTCAGGGACAGCGAATTTAAGCCGCGGCCCTGCGCAGATGAAGCCCGCCTCGAGCAGCGCGTCATAGCCATCGCGCATGGCATCCTGAAACGCAGTTGTTCCAGTTTTTCCCAGTCCAACGTGAAGGATCAGCTTTGTCATGTGTCGATCCTTACGGTGCCACGGCAAAAGTTGGCATGTCGGTCCCGTCGGCTACGGACTTGCGGAACATGTCAGCGGTGTCCAGTGCTTCGCGGATGGTGACGTCCATGTCGAGATAGCGATAGGTGCCCAGGCGGCCCACAAAGGTCACGTCCTTGGTGGTCTCGGCCAGCTCGACATAATCTGCCAGCAGGGCTTTCTCATCGACCTGACGGATGGGGTAATACGGAATGTCATCCGGTCCACAGGCGCGCGAGAATTCGCGATAGCAGACCGAGCCTTCGTGCTCTTCCCACGGGCTGAAATACTTGTGTTCGGTGATGCGGGTGAAGGGAACACCCTCTTCCCCATAGTTCATCACGGCACAGCCCTGATAGTCGCCATCATAGGTGAAGCGTTCAAAATCGAGCGTGCGATAGCCCAGACGACCCAGCTCGAAATCAAAGTACCCATCCAGCGGACCGGAATAGAACACGTGGTCATACTGGCCCGCCTCATCGCGGGTAAAACGGGTATTCAGGTGGACGGTGATCGAGGGATGATCCAGGATCTTCTCGACCATCTTGGTATAGCCTTCTTCCGGCATGCCCTGAAACTTGTGGAAGAAATAGTTGTCATCGTAGTTGAAGCGCACCGGCAGGCGCTTCAGGATGCTTGCGGGCAGCTCGGACGGCTGCATACCCCACTGCTTGATCGTGTAACCCTTGAAGAACGCCTCATACAGGTCCTTGCCTACAAAGCGCAGGGCTTGCTCTTCAAACGTCTTTGGATCCTCGATCGAGGTGTCGGCCTGTTCGCTGGTGATGAACTCCAACGCCTCGTCGGGACGCATGGAACGGCCAAAGAACTGGTTGATTGTATGCAAGTTGATCGGCAGCGAAAACACAGTGCCTTTCGACGTCGTTTTCACCCGGTTCTTGAACGGTAGGAAATTGGTGTGACGGTTCACATAATCCCAAACCTGTTCGTCATCGGTGTGGAAGATATGCGGCCCATAGACATGGACCATGATCCCGGTTTCGCCGTCTCGTTCGGTGTGGCAGTTGCCTGCGATGTGATCGCGGCTTTCTACGATGGTGACCTGATGCCCGTCTTCGGCCAGCTCGCGCCCAATGACAGCGCCGCTCAGACCTGCTCCGACAAGTAAGATGTTCATCGCAATCTCCAACCTAAATATCCCCGGCGTTGTTCCACATCACGGCTTTTTTGGCAAACGGGAATGGGTGTGCGGTGGTCGATTTCGCCGACTCGCAAAAAGCAAAGAGGCCGGCCACGACATGCGGCCAGCCCCTTTTCCAAATCCTATTGGATCAGATAAACGAGATATCGTCGACGAGGTCCAAAGCAGTGACAACACCCTCAACGGTCAGAGTGTCACCGTTGCTAAAGGTGATGACCGTGTTTCCGTTTACGATCGCGGCATTGTTCGTCAAAAGTTGCGTCGCATCGGTGACAGCCACAAGGCTTGCGTCGATTTCGATCGTATCACCTTCAACGCTGTCGAAGTCGGTGATCGTGTCATTCCCGGCATTGAACACAAAAACATCGGCGTCATCGCCGCCAGTCAAGATGTCATCGCGATTGCCACCCCGCAGGATGTCATTACCCGCGCCACCCTGCAGAATGTCATTGCCGCTTTGTCCATTCAGAGTGTCATTTCCTCCGCGGCCGACCAGAAGATCCGCTTGGCTTCCACCAGACAGCACGTTGTCTAGGCTGTTGCCATAGAGCTCATCTTCGCCTCCGCCAGTCTTGGCGTTCTCGATCCAAGTATTCAGTTCAATCTGGACGTTCTTAGTCTTGCCAAGCACGTTCGAAAACGCCCCGGGATCGAGATCGATAACCTGATCCTTTTTCGTCTTGGAAAAGTCCAGCGTATCGACGCCACCTTGATCAAAGATGGTTATGGCTCCCACTGGTTTGGTTTCGGCAAACAGTTTTACCGGTCCGCTGGCGTTTGAATCAAAGCCCCAGATGGTGTCCCCAGTATTTACCTGCTTCGCGCCAGTGGGCACACCGTACAGCTTGTGGATGGCGGCCAGATCGGCGGGCATCGGCGTCAGGATATAAGCAAAAGACCCGGTAATGTTCGGGTTCTCAGTTTGCGAGAAATAGGACATCACTGTCATTTGCCAGCTGTCATTCGAGAACCGCGCGTCCCCAGCAAAACCACCCGTACCGTTATAGTTACCAGCATGCCCCAGCCCAAGAGCGTGGCCAATTTCATGCAGAAATGTCTGATAACCATAGCTACCAAGCTCGAACGCCTCGCCCTTGTACCAGCTTTGGGGAATATTCACCTTCGCCTTAACAATGTCGCCACTCGAGTTGAACTTCGTTACCGCATAGGCCCCAGATTTATCCGCTTGGACAAACTTGATGTCTGCTTTGTTTGCTTTGGCCTTGGTAAAAGTAATTCCGGTGGCTGCGGACCATGCAGACAAGGCTTTTTTCGCAAACCACTTTCCGGCCTTGGAAAGATTCGAAACGTTGTACGTGAGGACGCGCCCCGGGCGCAGATCAAAGGATGCGTTTGCCGGCTCTCCGAAAAAGTTCGCAAAATCCACAGTCAGCTGTTTAACAAAGTCGCTGATCTCTCCGTATGGTTTCGCAGCGGCTTTGGGTTGTGCGGCAAATACCTGCTGGGGGAATTGGAAGCTGGTACTATGCATAGCCATCGTCATTACTGGCGTCTCCACTTATTGCCTGTTCGGCGTCCGGTTTAACTGGAACTACAATCAAAACAAGAATTAAGGCAACATGACGACACGGCACCGCCATCAATTGGGCAATTTGGCGCGCAGCCGTTAGGAAATCACTAAGATTCAATTACTCACAATTCCTAAACAAGTTCCTGACGACAGATAAACAGACGTTAACCCGCATCTAACACACTCGAAGGGCGTTCTTAACGCGTGGGTGAAATCGAGGGTGGTTGGGGTGACCATGTTGAGTTTCGCTGGCACCAGTTCTGGTGCCGGCCAGCAATACAGTTTTGGGATCACGGATCTTCGGATCGTCTGGCAAGGTGGCCAAGCCTGCCTTGTGTCAATCAGTGCATCTGCAAACGGATCTATGATCTATGCCGTCGACTCCGGTGGCGTGCTGACGCTGTCGGATCAGGTCTGGACAGGTGGAGGGGCAGTATCATCATCCACCCCGGTGCTAGAGAGCGTCGCGTACAATGGTGCTACCGTCCTGATGGCCTTCGGTCAAAGCGATTGGGCCATTGCCGGTCTAACGTTGGAACCCGGCGCTGAACTGTCGGCCCCGGTGTCGTATCAGTGGGGCCCAAACGGGGTTGGAATGCTGTCCGCCCTGCACGCCACTACGATCAACGGCAGCACGCATGTCTACGCGGCCAGCATGACGGGCACGGGTTTCTGCCACTACACAATAAATGGCAATAACGAATTCATATTGCAGGGAAATTATAGCCAATCAGGGTTTCTGAATGAACCGGACCTTGTCGATTTTGAGACGGTCGATTTTGGCACACATAAGGTTCTGATTTCCGCGTCTTCTTCCGGAGATGGGATCGCCAGCTATCTTCTGGATACAGCCGGCATCCCGACGCTGGTTTCAGAACACTCGGCCGATACGGTGCTGCCGGTTGGCACACCGACCAAGTTGGCGACCGGAATGGTCGGAAGTCAAAACTTCGTCATCATGGCCAGCGCAGGCAGTTCGTCCCTGACTGTGTTCGAAGTGACCCAGACCGGCACGTTAATCCCGGTTGATCACATCATAGACAACAAGTTCACACGCTTTTCGGATGTTACCGAACTGACGACGGTCGAACATGAGGGACGCCTTTATGTCATTGCGGGCGGTTCGGATGACGGGTTGTCTCTGTTCACGCTATTGCCTGACGGAGTGCTGGTGCATCTGGACACGGTCTGGGACACGAATTCGACTGCGCTTCAGAATGTCTCGGCATTGGATGCCGCTGTCGTGGCTGGGCAGATCGTGGTTTTCGCCACCAGCGAGACCGAGGTTGGGATCTCGCGTTTCACAATTGATCCAGACCCGGCAGGTGTGACGCTGACAGGCGGAATTTCCGGCGACATCCTAAGCGGTGGAGGCGACAGCGACATCATCCTTGGCGGGTATGGCGACGACACTCTGACAGGCGCAGGCGGCCGCGACATTCTAAGCGACGGCACAGGCGCGGACATATTGACCGGTGGAGCGGGGGCAGACCTTTTCATCCTGTGCAGTGACGGCAACTTGGACACGATCACAGACTTCGATCCGGGTCAGGATAAGCTGGACCTCAGCGGCTATCACATGCTGTACGACGCCAGCCAGCTTCAGGTCACCTCGACCAATTGGGGGGCGATCCTGAGCTATCAGGGCGAGGTATTGCATGTCTATCGCGCGGGCGGTGGGGCGCTGGACGCCTCTCACTTTCAGACAGGCGACATACTGACGCTGGATCGTCCGCCGAACGGCTTCAACTATTTCCCCGAGACCGTGAACGGCACCGCGGCTGACGACACAATCGAAGGCAATGCGGGCTTTGACACGTTGCATGGAATGGCGGGTAACGACGTCCTGCTGTGGTCGGGTGGCGGCGATCTGTTCTACGGCGGCGCTGGGATCGACACCGTCTCTTATGCGGCGGCCAACACCGGTGTCCTCGTCAATCTTCACACCGGCGAAACAGATCTAGCCGCTTGGGGCGAACAGTTTGACTCGATTGAGAACCTGATGGGGTCCGAGTTCGATGACGTCTTGGTCGGAGATGCCGGAAACAACCATCTGATCGGAGGCGCCGGGGACGACATCTTGTGCGGCGGTGACGGGCAAGACCGATTGGAGGGCGGCGCAGGGCTGGACAGCGTGAGCTTCGTCCTAAGCCCCCAAGGAATAACAATTTCACTTTTGACCGGAACCGGAGGAGACGGAGATATGTTGATTAGCATTGAAGGCGTAATCGGAAGCAACCATGCCGATGATATTACTGGGAACAACGAGGAAAACCGGCTGGCAGGTGGCGATGGTGCCGACACCTTGCGCGGTCTGGATGGCAATGACGAGCTTCTAGGAAACGAGGATGACGACACCCTGTACGGGAACGATGGGGACGACACCCTCGAGGGCGGTGACGGTGATGATACGCTGATCGGCGGCTACGGAGACGACATTCTTGATGGCGGAAACGGAAATGACACGCTGATCGGTGGCGAGGGGGCAGACCAGTTCATCGGCGGTGACGGGTTCGATACCGTTGATTACACCTCGTTGGGATCTGCCTTGGTTCTGGATCTGTTGACAGGGCTTCGGGCGGGCTGGGCGATTGGGGATCAGTTCACATCGATCGAGTCTATTCTGGCGACAGATTTCAATGACAATCTGGGGGGCTCTGATGACGCCGAAACGCTGTTCGGATACGGCGGGGATGACACAATCCGTGCAAATGGCGGAAATGATACCGTCGTCGGAGGCAACGGGGATGACCGCATTTGGGGCGGCACCGGAAACGACATCATCCAAGGCGATGCCGGCGATGATCTGCTTTACGGGCAAAGCGGGGATGATCGGCTGATCGGAGGGGACGGCGCTGACACCTTATATGGCGGTGGCGGCATCGATATCGCTGACTATAGCAATGTAACAGAAGGGTTCGTCTTCAACTTCGCCACCGGAGAGCGCACCGGCGCGGCCGCTTTGGATACCTTTGATTCCATTGAGGGAATTGCAGGGGGCTTCGGAAACGATACGTTGACGGGTGCGGCAACGGACGACGTATTGGAAGGCGGCGGGGGACGTGACCTGATCGACGGTGGCGCCGGGAATGACAGGTTGATCGGCGGAGGCGGGGACGACCGTTTCATCGCAGGCGACGGGGCCGATCTGTTCGATGGCTCATCGGGTGTCGATGTTGTCGACATGCGCGCCAACACTGCAGCCGCAACAGTGGATCTGACAGCGGGAACGGGCGATGGCAGCATGGCGGGCGACCAGTTTGCCAATGTCGAAAACCTGTTGGGGACGGGGTATGACGACAGGCTGATTGGGAATGCGGCAAACAACAGATTCGAGGGAAACAATGGCGCTGACACGCTGGCCGGGGCAGGTGGCAACGACATATTGCTTGGCGGCGGTGGCTCGGACCAGTTGACCGGCGGAAGCGGCAATGACCAACTGTCGGGCAACAGTGGAGGCGACACTCTTGGTGGCAGCGCCGGGCGCGACACCCTGCGGGGTGGCGGTGGAAACGATGTGCTGGATGGTGGTGCTGGACGTGATGTCATGTACGGCGGCACCGGGCGGGACACTTTCCTGTTCAACGACGGCGTGGATCGCATCCGCGACTTCAATCACAAGAAAGACACACTCCTATTTGACAGCGAGCTTTGGGGAGGCGGGCGCAAGTCGGTGAAAAAGATCCTGAAATACGCTGACATCAAAGGCAATAAAGCCGTGTTTGACTTTGGCGATGGGGACAAGCTGATCGTCAAAGGCGTCAGCAGCCTGTCACAACTAGAGGACAATATCGACTTCTACTAGGGTGCGTCATTTTAGGACGCTGGCACGAAGCAACGTACGCCTAAGTGCCAGCGCATTAACAATTTTCACCAATCACTCGGACGGGAATGACCTTTTTGCGGAGAGCCCCATGAGCCAGTCACCTGTCCTGTCCCTGCCCCTTATCCTGCCGTCCCAAGCGCAGAAGCACGTCACCCACAATGAAGCACTTCGGCTGCTGGATGTGCTGGTGCAACTGACGGTCCAAAGCGCAGATGACACCGCGCCCCCCGTCGCAGCAGTGGATGGGGACCGCCATATCGTCGCCAGCGGTGCAACCGGTGACTGGGCCGGACAGGATCACAACATCGCCCTGCTCGAGAACGGCACATGGCAGTTCTTTACCCCGCTGGAAGGCTGGCGCGCCGACGTCACAGCCTCAGCGGCACAGATGCGATTTGATGGCAGCATCTGGAGCGAGGTCACGCCCGATACCAACAACCTGAACCTTGTCGGCGTAAACACCAGCGCGGATGCCACCAACCGGCTCGCCGTGTCCTCGGACGCCACTCTTCTGACCCATGCGGGCACGTCACATCAACTGAAGATCAACAAAGCCAGCAGCGGCGACACTGGGTCGCTTCTGTTTCAGGACAACTGGTCAGGTCGCGCGGAAATGGGGTTGGCGGGGAATGATGACTTCTCGGTCAAAACCAGCGCAGACGGCTCTGTCTGGAACAACACCATCGTCGCCACGGGCGGCGGAGATGTAGGGATCGGCAAGACCCCCGATGCTAAGTTGGATGTAGATGGGGTGATGAAGTTGGCCCCGGTTCTGACAGCCAACCTGCCAGCTGCAGCGACGATTGGCGCAGGTGGGATCGCATTCGTGTCAGACGCCAGCGGAGGCGCACAGCTTGCCTACAGCGATGGCACGGCATGGCTGAAGATAGCGGACGGCACTGCGCTGTAAGCGACAGCGCCCAAGCGCTTACTGTCCGCGAATGCGGGCGGCGCGACGCCCTGGCAGCGGCAACAGTTTCGCCGCTGTCAGGTACAGCACGTAGATATCCAGCATCGGCGACTTGTTCCGGTGATAGATCATGTCCAGATGCGCCTTCCGCGGAATGCAGCGACGCACATAGACGTCTTCCGATTCCTGCTGGGAATTGCATTCCGCCAGCATCTTTTCTTCATGCGAATGGAAGATGATCGAGGCCATTCCGGTGATGCCCGGACGGTCCAGCAGAACCTGCTGATAGATCTCAGGGCAGGCGGCGACATAGCGTGGTTCGGGCGGACGCGGGCCAACAAAGCTCATCTCGCCTTTCAGTACGTTCCACAGTTGCGGAAGCTCATCCAGACGGTGGTTGCGCAGGTACCGACCCAGCTTGGTGATACGACCTTTCTTGTGTCCCCCGGTGATACCCACGTTTTCGTGCGCAGGCACCGTTCGCATGGTTCGGATCTTCATCAGGTCAAATTCCTGATCAAAGCTGGTGTTCCGGCGCGAGCGATAGATGAACGGGCGTCCATCCTTGACCAGCACCACGACATAAAGCACCGCAAGCGCGGGGATTACCGGCACCAGAAGCACAAGTGCCAACACGATGTCTAAAAGTCGTTTCAAACTTCGCCCGTTCCGTTTCTTGTCTGCCGCCTCCCAATTCTGGAAGGTTGCCTCAGTCAAGCCATTCTCCGGTGCCGAACCCGCGTCGCCCAACGGCACAATAGGCCGCGAATCCCGCACGCTTCGCATCCAATGGCGAATAGATATTACGCAGATCGGCCATTGCCGCAGTGTCCATACAACCGGCCAGACGTTTCAGGTCTAGCGCACGGAACTCGTTCCATTCAGTCAACAGCACAACCGCATCCGCATTCTCGGCAGCCTTATACGCATCTTCGAACCAATGTGCACCCGGCAAAAGTGCTTCGCCTTCTGCAAGGCCCTGAGGGTCCACCACGCGCACCGTAGCCCCCCCTCCGATCAGGGCCGGAACAATGGTCAGGCTGGGTGCATCACGCATGTCATCAGTGTTGGGCTTGAAGGTGACGCCCAGCACAGCAATCGTCTTGCCCGAAACCGACCCGCCACACATGTCGACCACCTTGTCGATCATCCGGCGCTTGGCGTCGTTGTTCACATTGATCACGGTTTCAGTGATCTGCATTGCCATACCGTTTTCTTGACCAATACGGGCCAGCGCTTTGGTATCTTTGGGGAAGCAGCTGCCACCATAGCCGGGACCGGCATGAAGGAACTTGTTGCCAATACGCCCATCCAGCCCGATGCCCTTGGACACCTGCTTCACATCCGCATCCACACGTTCGCAAAGCGCGGCAATTTCGTTCATGAAAGTGATCTTGGTCGCCAGGAAGGCATTGGCCGCGTATTTGATCATCTCGGCGCTTTCCAAATCGGTTGTCACGATCGGGAAATCACGCAAGAAAAGCGGACGATAGATATCAGCCATGACCTGCTCGGCGCGATCGCTTTCGACACCGACCACCACGCGGTCTGGCCGCATGAAATCATCAATCGCGGCGCCTTCGCGCAGGAACTCGGGGTTGGAGGCCACGTCGAATTCCAAGCTCGGATTGGTCTTGGCGATCACCTCGGCGACGCTGCGGTTGGTACCGACAGGCACGGTCGATTTCGTGACCACCACGGCATAATGGTCCAGCGAATCAGCAATTTCTTCTGCGGCTGCAAAGACGTATGTCAGGTCTGCATGTCCGTCTCCGCGCCGTGTGGGCGTTCCAACAGCAATAAATACAGCATCGGCGTCTGTTACGGCGTCTTTCAAATTCTCGGTGAAGGTTAAACGCCCTGCCTGGACGTTCTTGGCCATCAAATCTTCTAGTCCGGGCTCATAAATCGGAACCTTGCCAGCTTCGAGCATCTGGATCTTATTCGGATCCTTGTCGACGCAAACAACTTCATGTCCAAAATCAGAAAAACAAACCCCCGATACGAGCCCAACATAGCCCGTTCCAATCATCGCGATTTTCATCGGTCTTTTCTCTCATACATTTAAAAATACAGTATAACTTTGGTGCGGGAAACGCCGCGTCAAGTCAATGGAAAGCGCCATATAATTGCCCAGAAAAGGCCCCTCATTCCTCAATGACTTCTTCAATAATTACGTGTTATACGGGTAGCCACCACTCAGATCGGAGACAGAAATGCTGCGCCCCTTGTTGCCCTTCGTGTTGACGGCATGCCTTGCCATGTTTCTGTCGCCTGCTGCCGCCCAAGCGAAATGTTCGGTTCAGCGCGTGTCGGGTGAGGAGAAATCTATATCCCACAAGCAGTTAAACCAAGCGCTCCTGGATGCAGCAATACTGGCACAAGTGAACTTTTATCGGTGTAAACATGGCCTGTCGAAACTGACGCCAGCCGGTGGGTTGCGCAAGCAAGCCAGCAAGCACTCGGCGTGGATGGCACGGTCCGGAAAGCTTAGTCACAAGGCCACAAACGGGTCCTCCCGCAACCTAACCGGGCGGCTTAAGTCTTCGGGTCTGAGGTTCAAGACGGGCGCCGAAAACATCGGCGTCATGCGACTGTACAACCTCGACGGGCGCCGTTTTCTGATTCGGTCGTCGGGGAAGTGCGTGTTCACCACCCCAGCAGGCGAGCCCATTGGGCGGCATAGCTATCGCAGTCTGGCGAAGCTTGCGGTGCGTGAATGGATGGAGTCACCGGGGCACCGAAAGAACATCTTGCGCCGAAATCTGCGCCATACTGGAGCTGGAGGCGGAATTCGCCCCAACTCGCAGCATTGTGGTGCGGTTTTCCTTACCCAGATATTTCTTGGCTGATAACTGGGTATTGCAACACTGCCACAGGGGCTAAAACTTAGCCGGCATATAGACGCCGATCCAAGAATCAGACTTCCAATGCTGCCACTTGTGTGCGAAACAATCATGGACGGCTCGCTAGATCAGCGATGCCCGCTAATTAATTATGGAGTATGAAACATGAAAAAAGTCATGACCCTCGCCGCTGCTGGCATGATCGCCCTGACCGCCCCCGCTTTTGCTGGCGGCTACAGCGATCCCGTTGTTGAAGAAGAAATCGTAGTAGTTGAAGAAGCTGCAAGCTCGCTGGGCAACACCGGCGCAGCTCTGCTGGGCCTGGCCCTGGTTGCAGGCATCATCGCTGCTTCGGACTCGTCGTCGGACGACTAATACTGACTGCTTCGCAAGAAGCTTTCGGTTGAAACGGCAAGCCTTCGGGCTTGCCGTTTTTCGTTGGAGGGGACATGATTCTACCAAGGCGTGCACAGGCCGCTTTGTGACTTAAGATCATGTGACCGGAGACCTCTGACGTGAAAAAGATCGTTCCGATCATCCTAGCTGGCGGAATCGGAACGCGGCTTTGGCCCATTTCTCGGCAATCCTATCCCAAGCAGTTCAGAAAACTGGGGGCCGACGACAGCCTTTTTCAAGATGCGATCAAACGGTTTCAGGGTGCGCTATTCCACCGTCCAATCGTCGTGACCAACGATAGCTATCGCTTCCATGTGGTCGAGCAAATGGGAGAGATCGCAAGCCTGCCAGAGCAGATCCTGCTTGAACCCATTTCACGCAACACCGCACCCGCAGTTTTGGCCGCAACACTGGCGACGCTCGCCAAAGATCCTGACGCTGTTTGCGTGGTCACTCCGGCCGACCACCTGATGCCGGATCATGCGCAATTTGCCGCTTGTGTGTCCAAGGGACTAAGCGCTGTCCACGCCGGTCATATGGTGACATTTGGCATTTCGCCTAACCGTCCCGAGACTGGGTTTGGCTATCTGGAATTGACCAGCCCCCCCACCGCAGATCAAGAAACGGTCCGCTTGAAAAGCTTCACCGAAAAGCCTGACGTCGACGCTGCCGCACAGATGCTGGCAAGCGGACGTCACCTGTGGAACGCCGGGATCTTTCTGTTTCGCGCCCGCGACATGGTCGCCGCTTTCGAAAGCCATGCGCCTGCGATGCTGCCCCCAGTGAGGGCAGCCCTGACCGATAAAGAGCTGGATCTGGGTTTCACCCGATTGCCGCGCGATCACTGGTCTGCGCTGCCAGACGTGTCAATTGACTACGCCATCATGGAGAAGCAGCACGACCTGCATGTGGTTCCGTATGATGGGCGCTGGTCAGATCTGGGGGGCTGGCAGAGCGTCTGGCGCGAAGACGTGAACAACGCTGGTAAGGACGCGACTGTGACCCTCGGTGACAGCCATGCCATAGACTGTCAGTCGTCTCTGCTTATGGCCGAGCATCCGGATCAGGTGCTGGTTGGGCTAGGGCTCGAGAATGTGATTGCGGTTGCCACCAAGGACGCGGTTCTGGTTGCCGACAAAAGCCGCTCGTCCGATATTGGGGCGCTGGTCAAGGACTTGGCCCAGCGTGGCCACAAGCAGGCCCATACGATGCCGCGCGACTATCGCCCTTGGGGCTGGTTCGAGCAGTTGGTGGCCGGGCCGGGATTTCAGGTGAAGATCATCACTGTGCATCCGGGTGGGGTGCTGTCACTGCAATCACATGAGCGCCGGGCGGAACACTGGGTGGTGGTCGAGGGTTGCCCGACGGTGTCCATCGGACCGGACAGTTTCGAAGTCCCCGCAAACCAATCCGTTTACGTTCCCCTGGGCGCACAACATAGGCTAGAGAACAACGGCTCGCAGGATGTGGTGCTGATTGAAGTGCAGACCGGTGCCTATCTGGGGGAAGACGACATCACGCGCTATGAAGACGCCTATGCACGTACCTAGCGCATAGGCGGTTCCCGGTTACAGGCGCAGGTTCTGAATAGCCAAGCTGCCGATACGCTGACCAACCCATTGGCTGGATTTCAGCACGCGACCGGCACCATCCACCCAATAAATGTTGGTGAAAGAGATCTCATCCTTACGGCAGCTTTCCTTCAGGATGACGGCATTCGCATTGATTTCGCCCACGGCAACCTTTTCGGTGCCCGCGCGACGCAGCGAACAATTCAGCGACAATTCTGTCGTCTGCCCTAGATCGCCCAGATAATAATGCTTGCGGGTATAGTCTGCATCGCTGCGCGAGGTGATCGCTGCGACGGCTGCATCAATACGCGAGGACATCAAGTCTTCGCCCAGACCGCGCGTGTTGGACATAACCCCACGCTGATAGGTAATCCCCTGCCCCGGCGCGCTGCCCCAGGTCACGTGGTCGCCATTGCGGCCCACCGGGTTCATCGCCAGTACGGCATTGGTGTCCAGGCGAACAACGATGGCAATCGGGCCTTTGGTGGCTGACAGCGCCTTGGCAACAAGCACGTTGGGATCAGCAGGAGCTGCGGGCTGCTCGGTTGCGGCCTTCGCGCCGGACTTGCCACCCGAAGCTTTCGATGTGACCTTGCCAGTCGCCTGTTTAAAGAACCCTGCGGTTGCCTTGGACAACTCAATCTCTTGTGTGTCGGAACCGCAAGCAGTCAGACCCGCAACAGCGCACAAGGCTAAGCCTGCCGCGCGCAGCGGCTTTGTCAGATAATGTCCCAGCATGTTACCTCCAGAATTTGCCCCAGCGGCCTGCATAGGCATCGCCGTGACCGTCTTCGACCCAGTCAAACAGGCGGCCGTCGACATTCAGGCGTGCGCCGCCGTCACGTTCAAGCGAACGCAGCTCGGCCGCGCTTTCGCTTTTCGACGGGGTGCCCAGCGCCCATTCGAACGGGATCGAAATACGGATCCCCTTGTCGAACGAGCCTTCGCCGAAATCTTCGGCCGAGACGTTGGTCTTGGTGAAATAGCCACCGATCTTCCAGCCATTGGCAAAGGTCCGGTCAACCGAGAAGGTCGCGCCGTAATCTCCGGCCAGATAGCGGCCCGCATCCACGCGGGTCGAGAAACCATTGCCGAAATCGTAATAGGCCGAGACATGGCCGGTTACGACGTCATAGTCGCGGAAGCCGAAAAGCTGATCATAGTCACGCTGCTTGACCCATGCGACCTCGGCCCCAACGGCCAGCGGGCTGTCCACGGGTTTCCACAGCACTTCGGCAGACACACCGCCGAACATCTTTTCCAGATAACCAACGGTAACGCGGCTATAAAGATTCTTGCCGGGGCGTTCGTACCACGACGCGGTCAGGTGCTCGATCGCGGGGTCGCCTTGTTGGGCGTAGAGCGCTCCATCGGTCCGTACGTGTGGCAGGACAGATGTGTCGCGATGCACGTCATCGTCCAAGTTGCCCCAGATGCTTTTCTGGATCGCACCCGACAGGACGATATTCGGTGCAAGTTCGTATTTCGCGCTCAGACGCAGCCCGAAATCGCCCCGAACCGGGCTGGACGGGTCAAAGAAACTGATCGCCATATAGGGGGCCACCGCCCATGTGAACCGCGTGTCGTAATTTGGCAGTTCCGCGTTTTTAACCGCGGTCGGCGTTGCCTCGTCGATGGTGACGCGCTCGTAGATGTCGAAGGCCGGCGCGTGTTCCAAGCGTTCGATATCGCTGCGGCGCATGGTGACCGTCGACAGCGGGATGCCGTTCTGCGTGACCGTGATCTTGAAGGTCTCGACCGATGCCGGCAGCGCATGGGTCAGGACACGCACGGTGCGACCGATGGCTTGCGGCTGCGAGTTATAGCGTTTGTTGTCGATCTTCAGCTCAGCCCGCGTGGCGGTCAGCGCCAGAGCTTTCAGTTGGATGCCTTCTTTGCCAAGGGCATCGGCGACGACTTTGCGGATGCCGGCCTGATCTTCAGGTGTCGACACCCAGTCGGTACCCCAAGCGGCCGAGTCAGCACGCGCCGGGCGTGGCTTGACAGGCAGCGGGGCCTTTTCGTTGCCCGAGCGTGCCTGAGGCGCGCGAGGGTTCAAGCGGATGGTCAACCCGGCCCCGAACATGCTGCCCCCTACATAGGCGGCGTTCAGGTGAAGTGCCGGAGAAACCTCATAGTCGATGCCAAAGTTAAAGGGCGAATTGTACTCCAGCGTGCCACGACGCTCTTCCACGGTGAACGCATCCGAAGAGTACTCGGCCTTGAAGGTCAGCTTGTCATTTACCTTGTAGCTAACACCGGCAAATGGGGCGAAATCGCCGCGGAACCACTGATTGAAGTTCAGATTGCCGCCTTTGCCCGCATCCCAATCCGGGCGGTCGCCTCCGATATTGCCAATCGGGTTGTGAGACGCCAGACGCCCCCACCCCAGACCACCGTGCACACGCAACTTGTCGCCAAGGCTTTTGGTCGCGACAACGTATTCGCTGGAATAAATCCCGGTGCCGATGAAATCGCGGATCCCGACCGAGACGGCCGGCAGATATTTCGATTCGTTCAGAATTCGGTACTGCAGGTCAAAACTGCGATCGAAGAAGTCCTGACCACGCAGCGGGCCGCTGGCCCAAAAGTTATCAAGCTTCGTATAGCGGAAACTGCCCGACAGACGGGGCAGGATCTGGAAGGTCAACGTACCATTCGAGTTCGGACCGAACTGCGAATAGGAGAACGCCAGCTCACTGTCCGCCGCGACTTCGCCCGTCGGCATCAGGATCAGGCCCGGCGTGCCGAACAGCGTATAGCTTGAGGTTTCGGTTCCGACCTGCGCTTGAGCAGGCATTGCAGCAGTCGCCAGCAGGCCAAGCGCTGCGTATTTGATGAAATCCACCCGTGCAGTAGTCACCGCGGTCTCCGTCTAACGTATTTTTTCCAATCTCAATACGTGATCCGCGCCTTTAACGCACGCAAAACATATCCGCTTCAGCGGTTTGTGGAAAATTGTCGCGCAATTGCACAAGTTCCCTTGCGTCGGCTTAGCGCGTGTAACGTCACGTTACCAGTCCGATTGCAATTCCCGCGGCCTATAGTTTGAAAAACAACGTCAAATCGGAGCCCCCCCATGAGCCTGTTTTCGCCCTCGGCCAGCTGGATCAGCGACGAACATCGCATGTTCGCAGACATGACCAACCGCTTCTTCGCGGACGAGCTTTCCCCCAACATCGAACGCTGGGTCGATCAGGGCATTGTGGACCGCGAATTTTGGCATACGGCCGGACAAGCGGGAATCATGGGCGGTGCCATCCCAGAGGAGCACGGCGGCGCAGGTGGCGACATGGGGTTTGAAAGCGTCGTGATCTATGAACAGACACGCACCGGTGATTGCGGTTGGGGATACGGCATTCAGTCGATCGTCACCCACTACATCACCGCCTATGGCACCGAAGAACAAAAGGCGCGCTGGCTGCCGGGGCTTGCTTCGGGCGAGATTGTCGGCGCAATTGCGATGACCGAGCCGGGCACGGGGTCCGACCTTCAGGCGATCAAGACACGGGCCGAGAAGGACGGGAACCAGTACAAGATCAACGGCTCGAAGATTTTCATCACCAATGGTCAGGCCGCGGATCTAATCATCACGGTCTGCAAAACAGATCCTTCTGCCGGATCGAAAGGTGTCTCGCTGATCGTGGTTGAACCGGATCAATGCGAGGGCTTCCAGCGCGGCACGAACCTGAAAAAGCTGGGCATGAAGGCCAATGACACCTCCGAACTGTTCTATGAAGACGTGAAGGTGCCGCTGACCAACCTGCTCGGCTCGGAAGAGGGTCAGGGCTTCTATCAACTGATGCGCCAGTTGCCTTGGGAACGTCTGCTGATCGCCATTCAAGCGCTTGGGGCGATTGATTTCGCGTTGGAGCAGACCATCGCCTATACGCAGGACCGCAAAGCCTTCGGTCAGCGCGTGATGGATTTCCAGAACACGCGCTTCAAGCTGGCCGAGTGTAAAACCAAAGCCGAGGTGCTGCGTAGCTTCGTCAATGACTGCATCGCGCAGCTGATCGCGGGCACGCTGGATGCGCCCACGGCCTCGATGGCGAAATACTGGGGCACCGAGGTCCAGAACGAGATCATGCATGAATGCCTGCAGCTGTTCGGCGGCTATGGCTACATGATGGAGTACCCCATCGCGCGGCTTTACGCGGATGCGCGGGTGCAGATGATCTATGGCGGGACCAACGAGATCATGAAGGAATTGATCGCGCGGTCGATTGATGTGTAAACGGGGCTACCCCTCACCTTTATGCAGGCACTGACAAAGGATCACGGCATGAACGCAGATAAGCCCCTTACGGGATTGAAAGTCGTTGAGATCCAAGGGCTTGGGCCAACCCCCTTCGCAGCCATGTGGCTGGCGGATATGGGGGCGGATGTGGTGCGTATCCAGCGCCCGAACCTGAAGGCGCTGATCCCGCAAAAGGTCGATGTGCTGAACCGGGGACGCGGCTTTGTCGAGCTGGATTTGAAGTCTGAAGCTGACCGCGCCACCGCGCATGATCTGATCAGCCGCGCCGACATGCTGATTGAAGGGATGCGCCCCGGTGTCATGGAACGTCTGGGTCTGGGTCCAGAGGATTTCCCGGCAAACCCTGCGCTGGTCTATGGCCGCATGACGGGCTGGGGCCAAAGCGGCCCACTGGCCCATGCGGCGGGGCATGACATCAACTATATCGCCATCTCGGGCGCGCTTCATGCCATAGGCGGCGATCATCCAGTGCCGCCTTTGAACCTGCTGGGCGATTTCGGTGGCGGCGGCATGTATCTGGTGGCCGGAATGCTGGCCGCCCTTCACGCTGCAAAAACCACAGGCCGTGGGCAGGTGGTGGACGCGGCAATCACCGACGGAACCGCGCATCTGATGGCGATGATCTATTCGCTTTACGGGTCCGGCATCTGGGCCGATCAGCGCGAGGCGAACCTTCTGGATGGTGGCGCGCCTTTCTACACGGTCTATGAATGCGCCTGTGGCGGCCACATGACGGTGGGGGCGCTGGAAGCAAAATTCTATGCCGAGTTCCTCGAACGGATCGGTCTTGCCGACGCCAATCTGCCCGCCCAACACGACGTCGAAGGGTGGCCCCAGCTGCGTGCCGCCTTTGCAAAACGTTTCAAGGAAAAGACCCGTGACGCATGGGCCGAGATGCTGGAAGGCACGGATGCGTGCTGCGCCCCGATCCTGTCGCTGGCCGAGGCTCCGGCCCACCCGCACAACGCAGCCCGGGGCAGTTTCGCCACGATCGACGGGGTGGCGCAGCCCAGCCCAGCCCCACAAATGTCAAAGAGTGTTCTGCCTGCCAAAGCCGGGGAAGAGAAAGCGCCTCAGAACGTTTCCGACGTTCTGTCCCGCTGGGCCCGCTGAGCCACCGGATCGTCCCTGACACGTTTGACGCCTCCGAAAGAAAAAGTCGAAAAAACTTCAACTTTCGCCCTTGCAAACCCCCAGCGGTCCAGTTAATTCCCCCCTACCGCGCTCTGGTAGCTCAGCTGGATAGAGTACCTGACTACGAATCAGGGGGTCGGGGGTTCGAATCCTCCCCAGAGCGCCATTTTCCTTCTTCTTGCTGAATACCTGATGGATTTGTCCATTGTGTCATCTGCTTCATGCTGACCTGCAGGTGGCTAAACCGCCTTGCCGGCAGCCTTTGACCGCTTCTGCCGCTGCGATATAGGTGACAGTATGAGCAACCTGCGCCACCTGCATCCTACGTCCGTGATCGCCATTGATGGCGGAGGCACGAGATGCCGCCTTGCACTGATAACCGAGTCCCAGCCCGTGTTGATCGAAGGTGGGTCGGTCAATGTCACCAGTAACTTTGACGCAGCCGTTCGCGAACTGTCACGTGGCCTCGCGGCATTGGCACAGAAAGCCGGCCTAACCACTTCGGACCTTGCAGCTTTGCCCACCTATGCAGGTCTGGCAGGTGTCATGGATCAGGGCATGGCGCAGAAGGTGACCGCCGCCCTGCCACAAACGCATATCCGGGTCGAAGACGACCGGCCGGCGGCATTGCGCGGGGCATTGGGCACCACCGATGGCGTCGTGGCACATTGCGGCACAGGTTCTTTCATCGCCGCTCAGGTCGCTGGTCGCACCCGATTTGCAGGAGGATGGGGGGCCGTTCTGGGTGATCCGACCTCGGCGCAATGGGTCGGGCGGCGCGCGCTAACCTTGACGCTGGAGGTGGTAGATGGACTGCGCGCGACCTCGGCACTATCGGATCGCTTGTTGGCGAAGTTCACCGGCTGCGCAGGCATCGTCGCCTTCGCCGCGACTGCGCGCCCTTCCGACTTTGGCGCGCTGGCCCCGGCGGTCACCGAACACGCTCTCACAGATGATGCCATTGCCTGTAAAATCATGAACGAGGCCGCTGAGGACATCACCGCGCTTCTGCCGAAACTCGGCTGGACCCCTGGCATGGCACTGTGTTTGACCGGCGGGATCGGGCCACATTTCGCACCCTATCTGCCGGATAGTATTGCGGCGAACGTCACCGCTCCGCAGGGCGAACCGCTGTCCGGTGCGTTCGAATTGGCGCAGATGTATCGCGACGAGCTGAGCAATGGCACATAGTAAAGAACAGGGCAGCATGACAGACGTCACCATAGCTTTCCGCAATGGTTGCATCTTCGACGGCACGCAGCTGTCGGAACTGATCCACATCCCGCACGACCTCGACCGGATTGCATTTCTGGATAATTCTCCGCCACTCTTGCCCATTTCGAGACTGATATGACCATTCACAGCATCGAGGCGCTTCGTCGCGCAGCCCGCCAGATTTTCATGAAAGCCGTCGAGGCTGCGGACCCTGCTCTTGCAGTCCGACAAGCGCTTACTCACGCTCCGCTTCCAACGCCCGGACCGAAGGGGAAAAGCTATGTGATCGGCATCGGCAAAGCAGCACCCGCGATGATGCGTGAGGCGCTGAAACACATTGACGGCCCGCACCACGCACTGTGCATCACCCACCCAGAGAACGAGGAACAGGTCGAGGGCGTAACTCTTCTGCACGGCGCTCATCCGGTGCCCAATGAAAGCAGCTTGGCGGCCGGACAAGCCGTGAAGGATCTGCTTTCGCAGGCCGGGGCAGAAGATCGCGTGATCGCCCTGATCTCGGGTGGTGGGTCGGCGCTGATGGCGCTGCCTGCAAACGGAATCTCGATCGAGGACAAGGGGAAGGTCAGCGCGCTATTGCTGGGGGCAGGCATCGACATCACACAAATGAACCTTGTACGCCAACAGCTTAGCCAGTTGAAAGGCGGCGGCATGCTGCGGGCAGCAAGCCCAGCGCCGGTGACGGCCTATATCCTGTCGGATGTGATTGGCGATGATCTGCGCGCAATTGCCAGCGGACCCACGGTGGCGCCCATTGGCACGCGAGGCGACGCGCGCGCGATCTGCGAAGCGGCTGAGATTTGGGCGGACCTGCCCGCGTCGGTCCAAAAGCATCTGTCGCAAACGGGAACGCCTGATACGGCACCCCAAGCCGCCCAGAACCTTCTAATCGGGTCGAACCGCCACAGTCTTCACGCCGCCCAAGCGGAAGCTCGAAGCATAGGCGCGGTTCAGGTCGTCTCGGACATGTTGACCGGGGATGTGAGGGACGCGGCAACCACCCTTCTGGACGCGGCCGAGTCTGCACCTTCCGGCACCTTGTCCGTACTTCTGGCCGGTGGAGAGACCACCGTCCAACTGACCGGTACGGGTCGGGGTGGACGCAATCAGGAACTGGCGCTTCACGTGGCGATGGGTGCTGCTGAGCGTGGGCTGGATGACAGTTGGGTCTTCCTAAGCGGCGGAACAGACGGGCGCGATGGTCCGACTGATGCGGCGGGTGGCATCGTGGACGCAGACAGTTTGCAGCGAATGATTGCCAGCGGAACGGATCCTGCCGCGCTTTTGCAAAACAACGACAGCTACGCCGCCCTTGCCGCCTCGGGTGATCTGTTGATGACCGGCGCGACGGGCACCAATGTGGCCGACATCCAGTGTTTTCTGATTTCCAAACCCTAGACTGACAAAGCCGGGCGCCATCCATTGGCGCCCGGCTTTGTCGATGGGTCAGTCTTTGCCCAAGAAGGTCGTGATCTCGGCACCGACTTCTTCGCGCTGCGTATACATCAGCAGGTGTCCGGCAGGATACACATGCAGCTTGGCGTTTGGCAGCATGTTGGACAGCAGGATCTGATTGGTGATTGGGATCAGCCCATCAAATTTCCCTGCAATTACCAGCGTGGGCTGGGTCAACGTGCGCAGCCACGGCAGGCTGGTCCAGTTACACATTGCCCGCACCTGCGAGAAATACCCTTCCGGGCTGGGACGAATGGCGTGCTTCGAGTACTCGCGGAATTCAGCCGGGGCGAAGATCGCCTCGCCGCCGTACATCAGGGGACCGATGAAATTACCATAAGCTTTGCTGGTAAAGCGCATCGGGAACATGATTTCGGTCAGCGCTATGGGGGTGCCCCACCAGCTGCCAACACCACCCGCGGAACAGATGGCCAACACCAGTTTCGCCACACGATCCGGGACCGTATGGGCAATCTGCTGTGCCAAGGCACCACCCCACGAAATGCCGAGAATATCGAAGTTCTCAATCCCGACCTCGTCCAGCACCTTGAGGGTGAATTCAGCATAGTCTGGAATGGTCGAGACCCCATCGATCATATGCGATCGGCCCGTGCCGGGCATGTCGATTGCGATCAGGCAGCGGTCGTTGATCTCGTCCAACAAGGGCAAAAGCACCTCGATGGACTGGGCAAGACCGTTACACACCAGTAGCGGCGGAAGGTCCGAATTCACGACCCGATGGAAGTAGCGGATCTTGGCGCCGTCCACCTCGATCATATGAAATTCGGACTTGTCGATGGTATCGATCACTTCTTGAACGCCCATTACCCCTCGCCCTCAAGCACATAGGTGCCGGGCGCATCGGCCAGACGCTTGTACTTGCGATTCCCCAGCGTCTTGGCCGCTGCGCCGCGCGCAGCAGGGTTGTGCTGGTCCAGCCACTCCAGCCAATGGGGCCACCAGCTGCCCTCGGTCAGCGATGCACTTTCCTGCCAGCCTTCGGCGCTGGATTGGTCCGAGCCAGCGGCCCAGAATTTGCGGCGGGTTTTAACCGGGTGATTGATCACAGTGCCCGAGACATGGCCACCGGTGGTCAGCACGAACTCGGTCGGGCCGGACACTAGGTTGGTCGCAGTGAACGATGTTTTCCACGGCACGATGTGGTCGCCGTCTGCGGCTACGAAATAGCACGGCACATCGATGTTGCTGGTATCGACTGGCGTTCCGCAAATGGTCAGCGCGCCCGGCTCTTTCAGCTTATTGGCCATGTACATTTCTTCGACGAAGAAACTGTACCAATTGGCGGGCAAGTTCTGCGTGTCTGCGTTCCAATACAGCACGTCAAACGGCGCAGGCGATTTGCCCATCAGATAGTTTGAGACAACAAAGCCCCAAATGGATTCGTTGACATGCAGCATTGCCATAGCGTTGGCGATGTCACGGCCTGGCGCGACCTTTTCAGACTTGAGACGCTGGTTGTAGGCTTCGACTTGCGGCTCGTCGATGAACACTTTGATCTGCCCTGAATCCGAGAAATCGATCATCGTCGACAGGAAGGTTGCGGTCCCCAGCTTTGCTTTCAGATCCTCAGGCATGACAGCCAACGCTGCGACCAGCATCGTTCCACCATTGCACCAGCCCATTATATCCACCGAGTCGGATTTCGAGACCTCGGTGGTGACACGCAGAGCCTCGAATATCCCATCCGAGACATATTCGTCCCAACCCAAGTCGCCCATTTCAGGGCTCGGGTTGCGCCATGCGATCATGAAGACGCTCTGCCCTTGTTCAAGCAGATAGCGGATCATGGATTTCTTTTCGTTCAGGTCGAAGATGTAGAATTTGTTCACGCAGGGCGGCACGATCAGGATCGGCGCTTTGCGGGTCTTCGCAGCCATTGGTTTGTATTGGATCAGCTCGATCAGATCGTTGCGATAGATGACTGACCCCGGCGTGGTCGCAAGGTTCTTTCCGACCTCGAACGCATCTTCATCGGTCGTGCTGATATAGCCCTTTTCCAGATCCTCCATCAGGTTCTGATAGCCATCAATCAGGCTTTGCCCACCGGATTCCTGCGCCAGTTTCTGCGCTTCAGGGTTGGTCGCCAGGAAGTTCGACGGCGACATGTTGTCGGCCGCAATGCGCGCGTAAAAGCTGAGCTTGTCCTGTTCCTGATCCGACAGCCCGGCTTTGTCGGCCATGTCCACCATCGCCTTCGCGGTAAGCTCGTACGAATGACGCAGCAGGGGGAAGACACCTTCGTTCCATGCGTCACCCCGGAAACGGTTGTCCTTGGACGGTTCAAGCCCTTCGCCAGCTTTCAGCGCAGTGGTCATCCACAGCTTCGCCATGTCTTTCTGATAAGACATCCAGGTTTCAGCCCAGGCGCCGAAGGGATTGTCCCCGGATTTATTCATGTCTTCCAGCAGTTTGAAGAATTCTTTATTCATGCCGCGCGCCTTTTGATTCCGGTTTCTCGCGCCGCAGTATCCCAACGAAATGCTTCACGAGTTTTTCAATACGGTCCTTTAGATCAGTTTTCGGCCGTCTCTCGGGCCGAATTTAGCTTTCCCTGAAGCTTTTCATCTTTCTCGGGTATCATCGAGGCCAGCCCCTCGATCAATCCCGAAAGGTGCGCCGCTGGCACCTTGTCTTCGATTTGTGACAGCATCAGGCCGCCATACACTTCCCACATCTGGGCCCGAAGCGCTTTGCCCGCATCGGTGATCCGCAAAACCCGACCGCGCCGATCGCTTGGCGCAGGGCATTGCGTGACAAGCCCGTCATCCACCATGCGCTTTATCGTGCGCGACAGGTTGGGTTGGTCGAACAGGGATTGGCGCTCTAACTCGTTTTGACGCATCCCCTCTTCTTCACGCTCCAACGCCCACAAAATGTCATACCACGCAGCTGATGGCAGCCGGGCGCGTTTCAGCTCGGACTCGAAGGTTTGCGTGACCCGTTTATGGGCGATGTTCAGAAGCACCCAGATCGCGGTGGTCTGATCATTTGGTTTCTTGTCCATTTCACATTCCCGTTATCGGCAGATGTGCCGTCTTCCCCTACGCGCTCATTTTAGATACATGCACATGCATCTATTAGTTTATCCCACGCTGTCCTGCAACATGACAAAGGAGCCGACACAATGAAACCACTTCTGACCGCTGCCACCCTTGGACTGGGCCTTGCTGCCGCCGGAACTGCCACTGCCGAGATCTATAAGTTCGACCCCGGCCACACCGAAATTCGCTTTTATTACAATCACGCCGGCCTGTCGGAACAGTCGGGCCAATGGAAAGTAATCGGCGGCGAAGTTGACTTCGACCCCGCCAACATCGCGGCCACAAAAGTCACCGTGACCGTGGACCCGGCCAGCGTCGACACAGGCGTTGGTCCGCTGGACGATCACCTGAAAAGCGCGGATTTCTTTGACGTTGAGAACTTCCCCGAGATCACCTTCACTTCGACCGGGGTCGAGCAGACCTCGGACAACACCATCACGCTGGTGGGTGACCTGACGATCAAAGACAACACCAAGCCGATCACAATGAACTTCACCCTGAACCACAATGGCCCTCACCCGCTGGGCGAATTCTTCGACTATTACCAAGGCGAGTGGATTGGTGTTCAGGGCACGGGCGATATGCTGCGTTCTGACTATGGTGTCGGCATGTTCGCACCCGTGACATCCGACGAAGTACGTCTGGAAATCTCGGCCGAAATGCGTGCAGGCGGCTGGGAATAATCATGCGTCTGACGAACACGACACAAAGCTGGGGGGCGCTTGCGCGCCTCCTGCACTGGGCGATTGCAGGGATCATCCTGTATCTACTGGGGCTCGGTGTCTGGATGACTCAGTTCGTGACCGACGCATTGGCACAGTTTCCGCTGGTGCAGACCCATAAAAGCTGGGGCTTTGTCGTGTTCGTTCTGGCCGTGATCCGCGTGGTCTGGCGCCTGCAGAACCGCAAAGCACCCGCCCTGCCCGCACACATGCCCCCGCTTGAGAAGCTGGCGGCGAAGATGGGACATCTGGGGCTTTATGCCCTGATGTTCGTCATGCCGCTGTCTGGCTGGCTTATGGCCTCGGCCTCGCCCTTGCAGGATCGGTTCGGCGTGAAGAACAAGGTGTTCAACTGGTTCGAGATGTACGACCCCTTCGTGCCCGGAAGCGAAGCGTTGGCAACCTTCTTTGCGCAGGTGCATTTCTATTCCGCCCTCGCCCTTGGCTTTCTTCTGCTAGGGCATGCGGGCGCCGCGATCTGGCATCACATCCATCACAAAGATGACGTGCTGAAACGTATGACATGGGGAAAGTGATCCCTGAAACGTGAAAAGGCCCGGCGCAGTGCCGGGCCTTTTCGTTTTCAAGCAGCGGAACGATCAGTTGTTGTCGTTCCCGATCGCGTTGGGATCGAACACATTTCCGAAACCGGAGTTGTTCGATGATCCAGCAGCACCTTCGTCCGATGCGCCCTCTTCCTCGTTCTGCAGCGTGTTCGGAGCGAACACTCCACCGAAGCCCGAGTTGTTGGACGGTTTAGGCGCCGACTGGGTTGCCCCACCTTCCGCACCTTCGGCGGCAGCTTTATCAGCCGCTTCCTTGGCACGACGGTCGCGCAGTTCCTGAATGCGCTTCTCGGTTTCAAGACGCTTTTGTTCCTGAATACTGGCGACACACTGTGCCGGGCTATAATTCATAGCCGAGCCAATCACAGTCACTGTGCCGATCAATAGAACGATCAGAGCAATCGCAGCCGGGTTACGGCTGATAATGCCGGGCACCTCGATCTTGCCTGCAAGCTCGCCAACAGTGGCGTCCTTGCGGGCCTCGGCGACCATCTTCTTGCGCTTGATGTTCGCCTCGTTGATCAGGGCAAAGAACACTGTCAGCGCAACGATCATGAAGGCCAGAGCCGAGATTGCCGGGGTGATCCCGTAACGCACTTTCTGCGCCAATTCGATCGTCAGCGTCGGATATTCACCGAAAGTGAACGTGGTGGTGTTGTAGTTCTCGAACGAAGCGAGGAACGCCAGCACACCAGCCGACAGGATCGCGGGCATCATGAAGGGCATCATCACCTTGCGGAACGCCTGTGCATGGGTCGCACCCAAGTCCAAAGCGGCCTCGGTCAGCGCGGTGTCATAGCGCTGAAGACGCGCCACCAGCACCAGCATGCAGTAGCTGGCGATGAAGGTGGACTGACCGATGATGGTCAAGAACAGACCGTTCGACAGGAAGCTATCTGCACCCAGTCCCAACATCCGGTTGATGCGGTCCCAGAACACCAGCGTCGAGATACCGATCACAACGCCAGGGATCAGGATTGGCGCAATGATGATCGTGTAATAGGTCGCCCGAAGCTTGGGCCAGATCTGCGTAAGCATCAGTGCCCCCGCCAGACCCATCGTCACCGACAGAACGACCGTTCCCATCCCAACAAGGATCGAGTTCTTGATCCCGTTCAGAAT
Organism: Aliiroseovarius pelagivivens; assembly: GCF_900302485.1. Taxonomy (NCBI): domain Bacteria; kingdom Pseudomonadati; phylum Pseudomonadota; class Alphaproteobacteria; order Rhodobacterales; family Paracoccaceae; genus Aliiroseovarius; species Aliiroseovarius pelagivivens. Next base: position 195,683 of record NZ_OMOI01000002.1, read on the forward strand.
GCGTTCGTCCTGGAACAAGGCACCGAACCACTCGAAGGTCAGGCATTCCCACGGTGTCGCCCGCGGAAAGCTGGGCGAGTTGAACGCCGTGATGGACATGATGATCAGGGGGCCGAGCAAATAGGAAAAGAAGATTCCCAGATAAACCCAGATCGACACACGTATGATTTTATCCGAGGTCATTTGCCGATATCTCCCATGTTCACTTTGAACACACGCATCAGGGCCAGCACCAGCAAGATACAGGTGACAAGCAGAACGATCGCGTAGGCGGCACCTTGCGGCCAGTCAGAGTTGTCGTTGAACTGCTGATAGATCAACTGCGTGAACCACAGACTGGACGGACCCCCAAGGATTTGGGGTGCAGCCAGTGCACCGGCAGACAGCATGAACACCATCGTACAGCCCGAGCTGATACCCGGCTTGGCGTAGGGAATAACCACTCGTTTGTGGATCCTCCACCACGGGGCACCAAGGTCACGCGCGGCCTCGATCTGGTTGTGATCAAGGCTTTCGATCACGTTGTAGATCGGGAAGATCATCAAAAGGATGTACGCGTACCCCAGACCCGCATAAAGCGCGATGTCGTTGCGGATGAAGTCAAAGGGCGTGTCGAATATCCCGGACCCTACAAGCAGCGTGTTTATAACCCCGCTTTCCCCAAAGATGATGCGCAACGCGAAGGCGCGCAGGATCTCGTTGATCCAGTAGGGGATGATCAGCATCAGCGCGAAAACGCGGATGTGGTTGCCCTTGTTCTGACCCAGATAATAGGCAATCGGATAACACAGGATCAGGTTGAAGATGGTCACACAGACCGCCGCCACCAGCGTACGGAAGAACACTTTCAGGTCCACCGCATTATAATCCTGCGACCCGCCTTCGGGGCCAAAGATCAGGTATTTGTAGTTCTCAAGCGTATAGACATCCTTCGGCCCACCGATCTCGGGCGGGGGAAGGTTTGGACGGAACGAGAAGTCGAGCATCGACAGCTGCGGAAGAATGATCAGGCCGACGGTCCAAAACAGGACCAGACCCAGCATCAAGGATCCCATCAGCGTGCCGTTCCGGTTGAAGAATTCCTTCAGGAAACTTGGCATCGCTCCACTCCTTATTCCGCGGCCAATTCGCCGGCGGGAACCGCAACGGCGTTGTTCACGTCATATTCCAGCGTCATGTCCTGACCCGAATGGTCATCGAACGACTGGCCGTGGTTGGGGATTGCGACCTTCAACTCTTTGCCGCCATCGCCTTCCATGAAGATGTTGAAAGAGTTACCCTCAAATTCTTCGTGGTTAACCTTGGCGGTGACGAAGTGATCGCCCTGCGTGCCGGTCGGTGCCAGAGACAGCGCTTCGGGACGAATGAACATCATCGCCTCGTCACCCACTTTCATCTTGCCCTGATTGGCGGTCGAGATGCGCGACAGCAGGTCGCCCGAACGGTTGGTTCGGATCAATACATGCTTGTCTTTCACGTCGATGACCTTGCCACGGAAGACGTTGTTTTCCCCCACGAAGCTGGCCGCAAATGCGGTCGCCGGATCGTTGTAGATGGTTTTGCCATCAGCGATCTGGTCAATCACACCCGCGCGCATCACGGCGATATCGTCTGACATGGTCAGCGCTTCGCCTTGGTCGTGCGTGATGTAGATGAACGTAATACCGACGCGCTTCTGAATTTCACGAAGCTCGGTACGCATGTGTTGGCGCAGCTTCAGGTCAAGCGCGGACAGCGGTTCATCCAGCAACAACACATCAGGTTCTGCACAAAGCGCGCGGGCAATGGCCACACGCTGACGCTGACCACCCGACAGTTCCGAGGGCAGCTTATCGCCCTGACCCGGCAGTGCGATCATGTCCAAAAGTTCATCCGCGCGCTTGCGACGTTCACGTGCCGAGGCACCTGCAATCTCCATCGAGAAGGTGATGTTCTCCCAAACCTTCATCAGAGGGAAAAGCGCGAGGTTCTGGAAAATCAGAGCAGTCGGACGCTTGTTCGGCCCGATGCCCTTCATGTTGTTTCCACCAATCAGCACGTTGCCTTCGCTGGGTTCAAGAAAACCCGAAACGGCGCGCAGGATCGTGGTCTTGCCACAGCCCGACGGTCCAAGGAACGAGAAGAAGTCGCCCCCTTTGATGTGCACATTCGCGTCGCGCACGGCGACGAAATCTCCAAAGCGGATCCAGAGGTTTTCAAGATCGACGCCTACTCCGGCACTCATATGGTCTCTCCCCATAAACGGGTCGCTCACGCGCTGATCTCAGGCGTGCGACCGTGTTTCCAGACGTTTCAGTCAGTTTGGTAAGGCGCCCCCATCCCACGACGGGGGCGCACAGTTTTCAAGTCGCTTAGGCGCTCTTGAACTTGTTGACGAACTCGGTACGCACATCCGCATACCAAGGCGCTTCAGCAGGCCAGGGGTTCAGGTTGGCCAGGCTTTCACCCGGATAGGCTTCCGAGAAGTTCTTCTTGTAGGTGTCACCCGAATAGGTGTCGGCACCCAGCACCGGCGAGTTATAGCCGTGGCTGTCGATCGCGACGCCTGCAGGTTGTTGACGATAGGCGTATTCGATGAAGGCATAGACCTGCTCTTCATTGGTTGCGCCAACCGGCATCGACATACCGTCGACCCATGCCATCGCACCTTCAACTGGTGCCTGATAGTGCACCGGCTCGCCTGCCGATTTCAGGGCCAGCGGCGGACCATCCCAAGTCTGACCAACCACAACGCCTTCGTTCAGAAGACCGTTCTTCTGGGTGTCAGCATCGTTCCAGATCAGCTTGATGCGCGACTTGCGTGCGACACACCAGTCGGTGATTTGGCCCCATACCTTACGCATGGTGTCTTCGTCGTTATACGCAGCCCAGACCGAGCCCGGCTCCATCTCGCCCGACGCTTCCATGTACAGACCAGCGCCCAGCATCATCGAGTGTGCACGACCCATGGTCTTGCCAGCGTTTTCTTCCGACCAGACGTCGCCATAGCTGGGTGCATCACCCGCCGGCAGCCATTTGTCGGTACGATAGGCAATGCCTTCGGTGCCCCAGATGTGCGGCAGCCAGTGTGCGCCGCCACCAGCAAAGTTCCATGCATCGGTGCCAATCTTGGCCATCGCCGGGTTCACAGCGTCGATATTCACTTTCGCCAGATCGAAGGGTTTCAGAAGCTCAAGCGGCTCCCACTGCAGCGAACGGTTGTTGGTGGGCGATATGATGTCGAAGCCCTGACCTTTGGTCGCTTTCATCTTGTTGATGATTTCTTCGTTCGATCCGATACCGGTGTAGTTCACCTTGATGCCGGTCTCGCTTTCGAAGCCTGCGATGAACTCGGGTGGCAGATAGTCGGACCACATCAGGATGTTGACTTCACCGGAGGACGCCAGCGCGTTCTTCACGTAAAGCGGCGTCGCCAGTGCAGCAGCGCCCATCGTGGTCGCGCCTTTCAGCACGGAACGACGACTGAATTTGTTCTCTGTTGTCATTGTATTCTCCCGTTGGTTTTTCTTTTTGTCTTGTGACAGTTTTTTTCATTATCCGGCGCACCAATAGCGCCAGCTGTTGTTGCTTGTTCGGTCCAGTTTCAGTGCCGCGATTTGGCTTCTGATCGTTCTTGACCATCAATTCGCGACAAACCGGGCCTCAGATCCAATTTTCTCCCTTTATTTTCAAATAACTAAGCACCAAGATACAAACTGGACACATCAACACCTTGATACTTGATTTCACTGGACCGACTCCTCGGCCACCTTACGAAGTGAACGACCTGAAAGGGGGGTGTGTCAACTGCGCACCCCAGCCGCTCTCGAATCCCCTCAGATCGAAAGACCAATAAGGGCGACACCTCCTGCCATCAGGACCGCGGCCAGAAGGCGACGACGCCAGTTGCCTTCACCCAAAAAGACAAAGCCAATCAATGCCGCGAAAATGACCGACGTTTCACGTAATGCCGACACCGCGCCAAGCGGGGCAAAGTTCTTGGCATACAAGACCAAGCCATAGGCCGTCATCGATACTATGCCGCCCAGAATGCCGATCATCCAAGTGCGCCGCGGCAATGCACGGATCGCGTTTCCACGTCGCAATGCGATAAAACCCACGATGAAAATATGCAGCACCGAATGCCACGCCCAATAGGACAGCGTATCACCCGACAGCCGCACGCCGACCCCATCCACCAGCGAATAACCCGAGATGCAGAACCCGGTGCCAAGGGCGAAGAACAGCGCAGCCCGCCCGACCCCGTGCCGAAGCGCCGCCCAGCTGGAAATCTGGATTGCCACAGCGATCAGGGCGATGCCGTACCACGCCTGTGCGGGCAGTATCTCGCCCACGAACAGCATGGCCCACAACGAGACGAGCGCAGGCACGATGCCGCGCGCAATGGGGTAGACGACGCTGAGGTCTCCGTGTTTGTAGGCCTGTCCCAGCATATAGAAATAGCCGAAGTGGATCACCGTAGAGGCGATCAGGTAAGGCCAGCTTTCCACAGAGGGAAATGGCAGCACTGTCACCATGACCAGACCGGGGATCACGTGGCCCAGCGCCACCAGACCCAATGTGGATGTCCGATCCCCTGCCGTTTTCACAATGGTGTTCCATGTGGCGTGCAACAGTGCCGCCGACAGGATGATCAGGACGATGCCCGTTGTCATAAGGTCAGATCACATCTTCAAACAGTTGGCGCAGGTTTTCGCGGGTCAGTTCGACCGGGTTGCCGCCGCAGCTAGGATCCTTGATCGCCCCTTCAACAAGGGCATCCATTTGGTCAGCGCTCACCCCCATCTCGGACAGTTTGCGCGGGATCTCGAAGCTGTCGTTGAAGTCTTGAACGAAACTTTGGAAGCCTTTGAAGCCGCCCTCGATCCCCAGATAGCCCACCGCACGGTCGAAACGATCGGCGATCACATCCGCGTTGAACTCTAACACAGCCGGCATACAGACCGCATTCGTGGTCCCGTGGTGGGTATTGAAGATCGCGCCGACCGGGTGGGACAGCGCATGGATCGCGCCCAAGCCCTTCTGGAAGGCAGTCGCGCCCATCGCGGCGGCGGACATCATGTTGGCTCGCGCCTCAAGATCGGTGCCGTCCGCATAGGCGCGCGGCAGATAGTCGACGACCAGCCGCATCCCTTCCAGCGCAATGCCTTGCGACATCGGGTGGTAGTGCGGGGACGAGAACGCCTCGACGCAATGCGCGAAGGCATCCAGTCCGGTGCCTGCGGTGATGAACTTGGGCATGCCCACGGTCAACTCCGGGTCCGCAATCACGACGGCTGGCAGAACCTTGGGGTGGAAGATGATCTTCTTCTCATGCGTCTCAGAATTCGTGATGATCGAGGCACGCCCCACTTCCGAGCCCGTCCCCGCCGTGGTCGGCACCGCGATGATTGGCGCAATCGCATCCGCATCCGCGCGGGTCCACCAGTCGCCGATATCCTCAAAGTCCCAGATCGGGCGGGTTTGGCCCGCGTAGAACGCGACCATCTTGCCCAGATCCAAGCCCGAGCCACCGCCGAAGGCAATCACACCATCATGGCCGCCTGCCTTGTAGGCTTCAACGCCCGCATGCAGGTTAATCTCGGACGGGTTCGGGTCCACGTCGCTGAACATGCCGCGGCCCAGACCAGCGGCCTCCATGATATCCAGCGTAGCTTGCGTGATTGGCAAGTCGGCCAGACCCTTGTCGGTCACCAGAAGCGGGCGCTTCATGCCCGCCTGCGCACAGGCCTCGGGCAGTTCCTTGATGCGGCCTGCGCCGAATTTCATAGCGGTCGGATAGGACCAGTTTCCAACAAGGCTCATGATGTCACCTTCTTCAGATGGTAGGATTTCGGGCGTGTCAGGTTGTGGAAGCCGATCACGGACAGCCCCCCTCCGCGCCCAGTGTTTTTGCAGCCGGTCCAGCACAGGCCAGGATCAAGATAGTCCGCACGGTTCATGAAAACTGTCCCCGTTTCGACCTGATCGCCCACGTGCGCGGCACGATCCACATCGCTGGTCCACAAGCTCGCCGTCAGACCGAACTCGCTGTCATTCATCAGCGCGATGGCTTCATCATCGGATGAGACCTTCATGATCCCCACAACGGGGCCAAAGCTTTCGTCGCGCATCACGCGCATGTCGTGGGTGACGTTTGTCAGGATCTGCGGCGTCAGATAGGCACCGCCATCATCCTCGGCGAAGGTGTCGATGTGGGCCACAGCACCATCGGCCAGCGCCTCGGAAATCTGCGCCCGCACTTCGTCTGCAAATCGCACATTGGCCATCGGACCAAGCGTGGTTTCCGGGTCCAGCGGATTGCCCAGCTTGTAGCCCTTCACGATCTCGACCGCCTTGGCGACGAAGTCGTCATACAGGCTTTCATGCACGTAAATCCGTTCGATCCCGCAGCAACACTGACCCGCGTTGAACATGGCACCATCGATTAGCGTGTCGACCGCTGCGTCCAGATCAGCGTCTTCCATGACATAGCCCGGATCCTTGCCGCCCAGCTCGGTTCCGACACCCGTAAAGGTACCCGCAGCCGCGCGCTCCATCGCCTGACCGCCACCAACCGATCCGGTGAAGTTCACGAAATCAAAAGCGTTGCCCGCGATCAGATCATTGGTCACGTCGTGCGACAGGAAGACATTCTGGAACACATCGGCGGGAACACCAGCCGAGGCAAAGGCCGCGGCCATCCGCTCGCCCACCAACAGGGTCTGCGTCGCGTGTTTCAGAACCACCGTGTTCCCAGCAATCAACGCAGGCGCGACGGTGTTGATCGCGGTCATGTAAGGATAGTTCCAAGGGGCGACGACAAAAACGACACCATGCGGCACGCGCTTGATGTAGCGCTTGAAGGTCGCATCCTCGCCCACCTCGATATCGGCCAGACTGTCTGCCGCGATCGACGCCATGTGGCTAGCGCGCTCGTTGAAGCCGCCGAACTCTCCGCCATAGCGCACCGGGCGGCCCATCATCTGGGCCAGTTCCGGCACGATCTCGTCATTCATTGCGCCAACGGCAGCCACGCCTGCCATCACCAGCTCCACCCGCTCGGCCAACGGGCGCGCGGCCCAGTCTGCCTGTGCCGTCCGCGCACGTGCTACGACCTCTTGCGCCGCGTCCAGCGACAGCACCTCGCGCTCGGCAAAGACCGATCCGTCAATCGGCGAGATACATTTCAACATCTGGCCCATGCCATGTCTCCATCTTCCAAGGGATCACGCCCCTTTTTTCTTGTCACAATTATCGTAGGGGCTTGCCCGTTACGCCCGCTCGAACCCGCGTGCGACTTCCCAATCAGTCACAACGCGCTCGAACTCTTCGATCTCGACCTCGGCGGCGCGGGTGTAGTGGTCGACCACGTCGTCCCCCATCGCAGCCCTCAACATCGCGGATCCGTGCAGCGCATCGCGCGCGGCGGACAGATTGCCCGGGATCATTCCTGTGTCCCCCTGATAGACATCGCCAGTGGTCGGGGCCTGAAGCTCCAACCCTTCTTCGATGCCAGCAATACCTGCCGCCAGCATTCCAGCTATGGCCAGATAGGGGTTCATGTCCGATCCAGGGATACGGCATTCCACACGCACCGCCTTGGTACCTTCTCCGCACAGACGGAACCCCGCCGTGCGATTGTCCACCGACCAGATGATCCGCGTGGGCGCAAAAGTGCCCTTCATGAAGCGTTTGTACGAGTTGATATAGGGCGCCATGAAATAGGTGTAATCCGGTGCGTATTTCAAAAGCCCCGCCATGTAGTTCTTCATCAGATCCGACATGCCCAGCGCATCATCAGGGTCGAAGAACACGTTTGCACCATCCTTCCACAGCGACTGATGCACGTGGGACGAACTACCTACCTTGTCGTGATGCCATTTCGGCAGGAATGTCGCGGCATGGCCCTGCTGCCACGCGATTTCCTTCACCGCGTGCTTGGCGATCGAGTGATACTCGGCATTGTCCATCGCGGGCGCGTATTTGATGTTCAACTCCTCCTGACCGGTCTCGGCCTCGCCCTTTGAATTCTCGATCGGCAGACCCGCGTTCCACAGGTGATTGCGGATCGGCCGCATCACGTGTTCTTCCTTGGTGGTCTGCAGGATGTGGTAATCTTCGTTGTAGCTCGAGATCGGGGTCAGATCGCGGAAGCCGCCTTTGCTAATCTCGTCAAAGCTTTTCTCGAACAGGAAGAATTCCAGCTCGGTCGCGGTCATCGCGTCAAAGCCCAGCTCGGCCAGACGCGCCACCTGACGCTTCAGGATCGCGCGCGGGGAATGGGTAACATCCGCATGCGTATGGTGATCCAGCACATCGCACATCACCATCACCGTGCCTTCAAGCCACGGGACCGGGCGCAGGGTCGACAGATCGGGCTTCATGACATAATCGCCATACCCGCTTTCCCACGACGTCGAGGCATAGCCTTCCGGCGTGCCCATTTCCAGATCCGTTGCCAACAGGTAATTGCAGCAATGGGTTTCTTCATAGGCTCCGGCCACGAAATGGCCCGCGTGGAACCGCTTGCCCATCAGGCGCCCCTGCATGTCGACCAGACATACCAGAACCGTATCAACGCTGCCTTCGGCAAATTGGGCTTTCAGATCGTCGAGTGTCATAACTGCCTCTTTCAAGAAATGCGGGGGCGGCAGGTGGCCGCCCCACGCGGTAACATTAACCGTAGCGGTAAGGCCGTCCAGCCTTCTGCATGTCGGAATTATACTTGCGGAAGATCTCGACCACTTTGGCCTTGGTCGGGCTTTCGGCGGCGATCTCGTCCCAGAACTTGACGGCGGCCTCTTCGACCTGCGCCCATTCTTCGTCTGGGATGGTCGTCAGCTTCATCTTGTCGCCGTTGACCCGCAGGCTGGCTTCTCCGCCCCAATACCACCACTGGCGATAATAGTGCGACTGATCACAGCACACGCGGAACAAGGTTTGCAGGTCTTCCGGCAGCTCGTTCCAGCGATCCAAGTTGGTGAAGAACGACCCAGCCCATGCGCCCGAGATGTTGTTGGTCAGGAAATAGTCGGTCACATCAGCCCACCCAACGGTGTAGTCTTCTGTGATGCCTGACCAAGCAACGCCGTCCAGTTCGCCGGTTTGCACGGCAACCTCGATGTCTTCCCAAGGCAGTGTCACCGGGACCACGCCAAACTGGCTAAGGAACCGGCCCGCTGTCGGGAAGGTAAAGACGCGTTTGCCTTTCAGGTCGGCAAGCGAGTTGATCGGGTCTTTGGTGGCAAAGTGGCACGGGTCCCACGATCCGGCGCTGACGTGCTTGATGCCAACGGCCGAGTATTCCTCGTCCCAGATCTCGTTCAGGCCGTACTGGTTGAACAGTACCGGCACATCCAGAGAATAGCGCGAGGCAAACGGGAAATAGCCGCCAAAGACGGTCACATCCGTGGGTGACGCCATCGAATCATCATCCGACTGCACCGCATCAATCGTACCCTTTTGCATGGCGCGGAACAGCTCGCCTGTCGGGACCAACTGGTCGGCATAGAAGAGCTCGATCTGCATGCGGTCGCCGGCAATCTTGTTGAACATCGCGATTGCAGGATCAATCACATGCGCGGCAAGCGCGGGACCGGCATAGGTCTGCATCCGCCACTTAATTGTGCTTTGTGCAAGTGCGGGTGTCGCCAGTGGGGCGGCTGCCATGCCGACCCCGGCGGTGGTTAAGAACTTACGTCTCGTTGTCATCTTCTCTCTCCTAGTTGGTTGTTTTTATTATTGTTATTTTCCGTACACATAATTGGGCAGCCAAAGAGCGATTTGGGGGAAGATCATGATGATTGCCAAGGCAACTCCCATGATAAGGACGAATGGCACGATCGAACGGTAAATGTCCCCCAGCCCAATTTCTGGCGGTGCCATGGCCCTCATAAGAAACAGGTTATAGCCAAAGGGCGGCGTCATATACGCGATCTGGGTGGTGATGGTGTAAAGCACCCCATACCAGATCAGGTCGAAGCCCAGCACTTTGACCAAGGGCACGTAAAGCGGCGCCACGATGACCAGCATCGCGGTGTCATCCAGAAACGTACCCATGATAATAAAGCTTAGCTGCATCAGGATCAAAATGACCCACGGGTTTAGCCCAAGCTGATCGGTGAACAGGTTGTCGATGGCCTTGACCGCGCCCAGCCCGTCAAAGACAGCGCCAAAGCCCAGTGCAGCCAGAATAATCCACATGAACATGCAAGAAATCAGCAAGGTCTGCTTGGTGCAGGTCTCGAAGATGTGCCACGTCATGCGACGCTTGGCGACGGACGCGAACAAAGCCGTCAGTGCTCCGATCGCCGAGCTTTCCACCAGCGAGGTCCAGCCATTCACGAAGGGAACCATCATCGCAGCAAAGATCGCCAGTGGCAGGACACCTGCGCCCAGAAGGCGAAGCTTTTCGGCGCGCGAGACTTCGTGCGCGTCCTCCATCGCTGGTCCAAGGTGCGGTTGGAACTTACAACGCAGCCAGATGTAGACGACGAACAGCGTGGCCATCATCAGCCCCGGCAACACCCCAGCGAGCCACAGCTGCCCAACCGGTTGACGCGCGATCATCGCATAAAGCACCAGCACGACCGAGGGCGGCACAAGGATCCCCAGACTAGACCCCGCCTGAATCACCCCCGTGACCATGATCTTGTCATAGCCCCGGCGCAAAAGTTCTGGCAGCGCGATGGTGGCCCCGATGGCCATGCCCGCGACGCTCAGCCCGTTCATGGCGGACACCAGCACCATCAAGCCGATGGTGCCTATGGCGAGGCCTCCGTTCACCGGTCCCATCCAGACGTGGAACATGCGGTATAGGTCGTCTGCCAGACGGCTTTCGCTTAGGACATACCCCATGAAGATGAACATCGGCAGGGTCAGAAGCGGATACCATTTCATCAGCTTCATCGCGGCCGAGAACGGAATGTCCTGCCCACCCACGCCCCAAAGCGACAGCGCAGCAATCGCGCCCACGGCACCAATCGCGCCGAACACGCGCTGTCCGGTGAACAGCATCAGCATCATCGATGCGAACATGAAAATGGCGATATATTCTTGGCTCATGTGCGTGTCACACCAATCTCGTTGCCGCGGATGCGGGCGATGTCTTTGAAAAGTTCGGAAATGGCCTGAAGCAGCATCAGGAAGAAGCCCAGAACCATGATGGATTTGATCGGCCAAGCATAAGGCCGCCACGCGGTCGATGATCTCTCAAGCCGCCCGATCTCCTCGGCCCCTGTGATCAGTCCCCAGAAATAGGAAAACGGCGCGTCGCCCCAATAGCCCAACGAATAGGCCGTCGATCCGACGCCACCCCAGATCAGCACACCAAGATAGATCAACAGGAAGAAGATGGTGAAGGCATCGAACCACGCTTTCTTGCGGTCGTTCCATGTGTGGTAAAACAGGTCCATCCGCACATTCGACCCCATCTGGAGCGAGTACGGCCCGCCCATGATGTAATAGGTCACCATCGCGAACTGCGCCATTTCCAAGGTCCAGAGCGACGGCAGGAAGAACGTCTTCGAGATCGAGGACCACAACAGGATCCCCATCATCACGAACAGCCCCCACATCATCACCCGCCCGATGCGATAGTTCACAGCGTCGATGACATGTACATATCCGGTCATGAACGCGGTCACGTGGTGTTCCTTTCGGTCATGGTGGCCTCGGCCACGGCGATCCAGTTCGCCAGCATCAGCGCGATGCCAGATTGCTGGTCAGCAGTCTCGATCAGGTCGTTTCGGATTTCGATCATCACATTCGGCAACCCATACGGCACCGCATGGTGATTGAGGGTATGGGCGACGCCATCCGATGCCGCATAGGGTTCATTCAACTGAACCTCCATCCCAAGATCCGCCGGGATCGACTGCATCATAGCGTGCGCCAGCCGGTCATCATCTCCATGCAGAATTCCGATCTGTACCGCGCGCATCTGGTCGCGATAGACAGGTGTGAAACTGTGGACGGTCACCATCATCCGAAGATACGCCCGGTGCACACCGATCTGTTCCGTAAGCATGCTTGAAAACGGACGATAGACATGGTCCACCCTTGCGGCGCGCGCGACGTCAGACAGATCTGTATTTCCCGGTATTTCAAACACTTCGCTACGGACCGGGATAGCGTCCGGCGCGTCGGGAGGTCGATTGCAATCGTACACCAGCCGCGAAATTCCGCCATGCACAAGCACGGCATTCATCTTCTGCGCCAGCCCCTTGGCGACGGGCAACGCGCCGGGATCCCAAGCGATGTGGCGGGTCAGTATGTCGTCATCCAACCCAAGCCCCGCCAGATGCGCAGGCACCCGGTTCGTGGCGTGTTCACACACCACGATCACCGAGGGCGCATCGGCCATCTGATCCACATGCACAGCTGGACCGAAAGTAGATTTCAACGACTGCGATTCCATCTGGAAAAAGTTCCACAGCTTCATTCGTTGTGTCAATATTTTTCCGTAACGATTTTCCCGCCCTTGATTTTCCTGTCGGTTTTTTGACAGAATGACTAAATTCACAGCAAAAGGGTGATGCCACGTGCGCGTAACTGATCAGCTTCTACAACATCGCGAAGAGATGACCCCGTCCGAGCGGCAGCTCTTGAGCGTGCTTCTGGACGACTATCCCTTATCCGGGCTGGGCAGCATCACCGAGCTGGCGGCGAACGCGTCGGTGTCCACCACCACGGTCGCGCGGCTTTTGCAAAAAACCGGGTTCAAGGGCTATCCGCAATTTCAGGCCGCCCTGCGACGCGAGCTGAAAGAGATGATCTCGGACCCCGTCGCGAAACGCGATGTGTGGAAGACCGATCTGCCGGAAGAGCACATGCTGAACCGGTATTCACGACAAGCGCTTGAGAACCAGCGGCGCAGCCTGGACGAGGTCGACCCGGACGAGTTCGACGGCTTGTGCAAATTGCTGTGTGATCCAAACCGCCGCATCTTCATCGCCGGGGGCCGCATCACCGGCACGCTGGCGCAGTATTTCTATCTGCACCTTCAGATGATCCGGCCCGACGTGCGTCTTTTGCCCTTCTCAGCATCGTGGACGCACGAGCTTTTGGACATTCGCAAGGGGGACGTACTGATCGCGCTGGATGTGCGCCGTTATGAAAACACCACGCTGGTGATCGGGCAGCTCTGCCATGAACGCGAGGCCGAGATCGTGCTGTTCACCGACCAGTGGCGATCGCCCATTCACCGGCTGGCGCGCCACACTTTCAGCGCACGTATCGCTGTTCCATCTGCATGGGATTCCATGGCCGCGATTTTGGTCTTGCTGGAATGCGCCGTGGCCGAAGTACAGGAACGCCTTTGGGACGATGTGAAAGCGCGGACAGATGCACTGGAAGAAGCGTTTGATCGCACCAAATTGTTTCGCAAATTCGGACAAAGTAGCAGTTCTAGCTAAGACTTTTCGGCATTTGAAAACAACCACCTACGCCTTGCGCCCTTAAAACACTGCGCCAAATCTTGCCCGACCCCATCTGCCCCATTTTTGCCCCAATTTTGAGAACACCCCAATTTGTGATAGAGTGGCCGGACTAGCCTTCTAAAATTAATTGCAAATTCTGATTTGGGCCGCGGGTGCGCATGTCCGATATTGATGCCAAGATAGTAAAGAAAAATGGGGTCCGAGCAGATTGGGTTGATCTGAGGGATCAGAACTATGTGCCGAACCTGGCCATCCTGAAACACGCATTGTCGATTGACCCTCAGTTGCTGACCGCCCCTGATGACGCGGGATTGCGACATCCGGTTTTCACGGTTCGACATCAGGGCGCGTCCGGGCGGTGCGTTGGGTTTGCATTAGCCAATCTGATCGACATTCAGCGACACCTGCAACGGGCCGAACGGGGTGAGCCGCCACAAAGTGGCGAAGCCCATGCCGACGACATAACCAGCGCAGACATGCTGTATCGCATGGCACATTTCCACGATCGCTATCCATCTCTTGAAGCCATGAAGGTCGAGGCACACGAGGGCGTCCTGACCCTGCGCTCGGCGATCAAGGGGTTCTATCATCACGGTGCCTGTCTGGACTGGCCATTCCCCGATGCGCCCCCCGATGACACACGGTGGCAAAGCGACTGCTATCTGGCGGGTGGCCCGGATGCGGGGCGGCGGTTCACCAGCGTGGCGCAAGCCCGCCATGCCCGCGACATTGGGTTGGGGGCGTATTTCCGGTTGGCCTCGGTCCTGAACCATTTTCACGCCGCACTGAACGACGCGCAGGCCGTATTGGTCAGCGCCAATGTCCACGACGGGTGGCTCCACGCCACGCCGCAGAACAGCGGGGTGATTGGTTGGCCCCCTGCGCAAGGCAAGATGGGGACGCACGCCTTTGTTCTGACCGGCTATGACCAGCACGGCTTTCACGTTCTGAACTCGTGGGGGGCGGAATGGGGTGGCTATCAGGGGCAGGCCGGGATCGGATTGTGGAGCTATGACGACTGGGCGCGCAACGTGATTGACGGCTGGGTGCTGCGTTTGGGCGTGCCTGCCCCCGCTGCCTTTGGGGCCTCGGTGGGCGAGAAAGGCACCAAGGGTGTGATCGGCAAGATCCGCTCGGCTTCGACCCCGTGTTTCGAACTTGTCGGGCACTACATGCATCTGGACGATGGCTATCATGTTTCGACCGGATCTTATCCGTCGTTCAAAGACGGCTGGACCCGCACACATGACCACCTTGCCCCTAAGCTGGACCCCAAGGCCGCGCCGGACGACCCGCACAAGTATCGCGGATTGCTGGTGTGGATCCCCGGCAGTTTGGAGGGCATCAAGCCCGCCTTTTCCGCCGCAGTCGCACGCAAGAACGCGATCAAGGCGATGGGGCTGTATCCCTATTCGATTTTCTGGTGCAACAGCTTCGTCGAGAAGTCTTTAGAGGTGCTGGAAAGCTTGTTCGACAGCTGCACCTCCCAAGCTGGCGAAACCGCTGAACATCTGGACGAGCTGATCGAAAACCGCGTGCGCGGCGTTGGCCGTGCCTTTTGGCGGGACATCGAGATGAGCGCCATGCGCGCGATGAAAGGCACCGGCGAGTTGCCGTTCGAACGTCATCTGGACCGAAGCTATTCTGATACCGGCGTGGTCGGGGACTTCCTGCATAGCCTTCTCGATCTGAAGGAACAGACCGGCTGCGAGCTGCATATCGTGGCCGAAGGTGCGGGCGTTCTGATGGTGCACGAGATGCTGTCGCTGCTGAAACCCGACATGCCCCCACCCTTTTCGCGCCCCGGCGTGGATTTCCGCGAAACATGGTTCGACACGATGCATCTGGCGCATCCGGCCATCGGTTTGCCGCGCGCCCAGAATGTCCTTCTGCCCCGGATCGCGCAGATGAACGGGGCGCTGGATCCCGCGCGTCACAGCAAAAGCCGGGCGCGTGGTCCTGTGGTGCAGCCGGTCCTGCGCGCGGCCAGCGATGTTCCTGCCCGGATCTATGTCCCAACAGAAGAGCTTGAGGATCGCGTCTGCTTCGGTGCCTACGGCAAATCCGTTTTGCATCTGGTCTCGAACGCGTTCGAAGATCGCTATCCCTTGCCGCGTGGCACCGATACACCAGATGTTGCGGCCTATCTGAAAGCACGGCCCTTTCTGGGCATGGCCAGCCTTGTCGAAAACGACGCGGCGGTTGCCAGCGGCGCGATCTTTCGCCTGAACCGCATCCACAACCAAAAGCACGATCTTGAACGCATTCAGCAGAGCGACCTGAATGCCGACCCCACCATCACCAACAGTATTTTCGAGTGCATCAGAGGAACAAGAAACACGTGACCTGACAAAGGAGAAGACCGATGGCCAGAATCTCAGTCGAACAGCTTATGTCCCAAATGGCGGATCCCAACGTCGCGGAAGAGGACTTGGCCAAATACTTCATATTGGATGAAGAACGCTCCGGTGCGTTCAACCCGATGTTTGAACTGAACCCGAAAACGGTCGAAATCCCGGAAGGCCCGGATGCTCGGGCACGGACCGCAGCGGCTATGAACTTTTTCAACTGGGCCTCGCGTGCAAAGCGGCAAGGCAAGTTCAAGGATAAGGTCAACGCCGGATATACAGGGCCGATCATCGTGTCCGAAGGGGACAGCTGGTTCCAGTATCCGGTGCGTTTGCACGACACCATCGATTATCTGATGAAGCCCTATGCAGTGTTTTCGCTGGGGGCTGCCGGTGATCTTTTGAAAAGAATGGCGGACAAGCAAGAGTACCTGAAAGCCTTAGAAGAACAGAAAGGCGAGATCCTGCTGCTGTCCGGCGGCGGCAATGATCTGGTCGCCGGTGGCGCGCTTGCCTCGCATCTCGAAAAATACGATCCGGCGCTCAAGCCTGCGGACTATCTTCTGCCGTCTTTCCAAACCTTACTGGACGACGCGATCCACAATTATGGACGCATGTTCCGGGACGTCCAGCAGCACTTCCCGCATGTCAGCGTGCTGTGCCACGGCTATGACTATCCCATCCCGGATGGAGGCCGCTGGCTGGGCGCCCCGATGGAAGAACAAGAGATCCTCGACAAAAAGCTGCAACGCGCCATCGCTGTCGAGATGATGGACGCCTTTAACCGGCGCCTGCGGCGGCTGACCCGGTCTGTGCCAAACGCCACCTATCTCGACTGTCGTGGACTGGTTAAAGACAAGCACTGGCATGACGAGCTTCACCCCGACAACACGGGCTATGCCGAGGTCGCGCGCAAGTTTCAGAAAGAGATCAAAAAGATCGAAGCCGATCGCATCAGTCCCGCCCCGATTGTCAGCGGGCCGTTTGGTCTGGCCAGCGATTTGGAAGCAGACATTCACCCGACGCCCGTCATCGCGGGGGGGACGCCCAAGGGGATGTCCCTGCATGTGGGTCTGAACTTGGTGGACCCGGCCCATTACGATGGGTGGGACGGCAAGCTGGCGGCCTGCGAGGCCGACGCGCTGGACATGGAAGCCTTGGCCGAAGCCGAGGGGTTCACACCCACGCGGCTTTTGACCGCTGACGCCACCCGGCAGAACGTGGTCGACCAGATCGAACAAGCCGCAGCTGAACTGAAGGCAGGCGACATGTTCCTGCTCACCGTCTCGGGCCATGGGGGGCGGGTGCCTGACTTCAATCAGGACGAAGACCATGACGGCGACGACAAGATGGACGAGACCCTGTGCCTGTTCGATTTCCAGATCGCCGATGACGAGCTTTACATGCTGTGGACCAAGTTTCAGGCGGGCGTGCGGGTGCTGGTGGTGCCGGACACCTGCCATTCAGGCTCGATGATCCGGTTTGGTCCCGGTGCGCCAACGACCCTGTTTGGGCGCCCGATGTCACCAAACCCGAATGTACGGGCGATGCCTTTGTATATCGAAGAGCGCGTCTGGCGCGCGAATGAAGCGGCGTATCGCGAGGCATCAAAGTCTTATAGCGCGCTCAAGGAAAGCGTGATGACCTCGCCACTGTCCAGCCCGATCCAAGCCTCGGTCCTGAATCTTGGCGCCTGCAAGGACACGCAATTTGCGATGGATGGCCCCCGGAACGGTGCCTTCACCGGCGCGCTTTTGAAGGTCTGGGCGGATGGTGCATTCAAAGGGGACTACCGTTCTTTCCGCGCTGCCATTGACGAAGAAATCGACAGCGACAGCCAGAACCCTCAACTGTTCGAAACTCTGCTGAAAGAGCCGAACTTCGTCACGGATCGGCCCTTTACGCTACTGCCCGCGCGGGGTGGGCGCACCACTTCGATCGGAGGTCCGACCCACGCCAGCGCCGAGGATGAAGAAGGCGACGAGAATGACCAGATCCCTGACAGCGAAGTGCGCGCGATCCTTGACGCCAAAGCGCGCGGCGCTGGGTTTCGCGACTCGACCGCCGCACTGAACTGGCCGGACTATGCGAAGTTCGACAAGTTCATGCGGTCTCTGGGTCTGAGGAACTTCTCGACCGACGAGTTTCTGATTTTGGGCGGTGGGCACAGTACGCCCGGCGGGGCCTGTCAGGGCAAGAACCTCTACCCCCCGCGCAATCTGTGGACCAACATCGCCAAGACCGCACAGGTCATCGACCATCTGCGTGATCGTCTGGGCAAACCGATTGCGATCACCAACGCCTATCGCGGGCCCGCCTATAACAAGTGCATCGGCGGCGCGACCTCAAGCCAGCACATGGCGTTCCGGGCGCTGGACTTCAAAGTCTCGGGGATGGACGCGCCGCAAGTCGCCACGGCCCTGCGCTGGCTGCGCGATAAGGAAGGGTTCTTCACAGGGGGGATCGGGCGCTACAACAGCTTCACCCATATCGATACGCGCGGTACAAACGCGACCTGGCCGCCCGCGTTTCGGGATGATGCACTGCCAAGCAAATCCCCGCTTTTGCCGAAAAAGCCCGGTGCGTCGTCGAAACCCAGCACGCCGTCAAAACCTGACAAACCTCAGACGTCTCGGATTCCGGACAAGATCCCCGCACTGGCAGACCGGATCGCGATTCTGATCTCGACCATTCTGGCCAAGACACGGTCCGCACCGGGCGATTTCACACCGTCAGCCTTCGCCGAACCCACCACCCGGTCAGCAGGCCAGTTCGATCCAGACACCACCAGCGCAACTGCACAGCAGGCGCTTCAGTCGGCGGTAAATGCCTCGAGCGTGATCTCATTCGTCGAGAACCTAACCCCGCAGCAGAAAGAAGACGTGCTGCTGTCTACCCTCTTCGCCCAGCGCGCTGCCGATGCCGCATTCGACCCGGTGAAAGACCGCGCGGCTTGGTTCGTGAAATACATGGAAATGCTAAGCGTGTTGGGATGGAGCCGCGAGGCCGCCCCAGTCGAGGCCAGCCAGAAAATGAAAGGCAACGGCAGCTTTGATCAGGTCATTCTGGCCACGCTGGCGCAGGTCGCGACGGGCAACCAATTTCGCATCGTCGAAAGCGCGATCGAGGCGCTTCGTGGCCTGACGCAAGACGATGGCAAAATCAAACTTTTCGACTTCGAGACCTCATCCTCGACCGGCGGCAACTTCCAAATCGGCAGCGCCGAGGCGGCGGGTCATGTGATCAGCATGGCCTTGGGCGCGTTCAACTTCACCTTCAAGGATCGCAAGCAGAATGTGTTGTTCGTGTCTTGGGGTAAGAATGAACTGGACTATTGGCTGTCGGCCCAGAAACTGACCCTAAGCCCGGACATCTATGCCGATGTGCGCGACATCGTACGTGACAAGCTGGCGGACACGCGCAAGGCGCTGATCGCTGACATTGACCTGGGTTGATCGGAGGCTGTGATGACGCGAGCTTCGGACATAACCAAGCTGCAAATTGATCCGCGATATCTGCTGATCATGCTGTTGCCCGTGGTGGTACTTATCGTGGCCGAGTATCTGCTTGGCACCTTCGGGGATACCGCGGTTCATCTTGAGGGGTTGGAGCTGAAAGATCAGTCCCAACTCATCGAGCTTAGCGCGCGTTATCGCTTTCTGGCTGCTTTGTTCTTCTTCGGAGGGGCGACAATCTCGGTCATCGCGATCTTCGTGTTCGAGCTTTATTCGCGCCACACAAGGCGGTCGATCTTGACCACGCTGGTGGGCATATTGGGGATCATCGTGGTCTCACTCAGCTTTTCGACCTTTGAACCCGACTGGATGCCTGCAAGCTTTGAAAGCCAGGCTCTTTTGGGGGACAACCTGTTTCATGCTTTGATGATCCCAGCCGGCGTTCCGGGCTGCGATATGACAGGCGGCCTGTCCGAAAAATGCGACCAGCAGGGGGCCTATTTCGCGATGGAATACCTGTTGGATCGGGCGAACATACTGACGTCTCTGTCGGCGGGGGCCGTCATCGCGGGGATGGTACTGGCCCTGTCCAGACCCGCAAGCATAGGGCCGTCGGCCCACCCCGACGTTGAAGCAGAAGCGCGCATCCTGAAATCCGCACAGGAAGCCACGCAACGTTATCTTTACTGCTCGGGCATTCTGCTGACGGCCGGGATGGTTCTCATGCTGTCATGGATGTCTTGGCCGGGTGACGCGATCTTGAACGATGACATGCGCAAGGCCCATGCCGAGTTGGTCAGCTCTTTGTCGATCTATCGGGGCGTCACCTATTCGGTGCTGATCCTGTCCTATTACCTGCCCGTCAGCCTGTTTCTTAAAGTCCGCATTGATGCGTTCCATGATGCGGTTGATGCTGCCGGAAAGCACGAGCTTGCAGCAGGTGTCGCGGGATTTGACATACAACGCATCGCGACGCTTGATGCCCTGAAGGCCATCATCGCCATCGTCTCCCCTATCCTAACCGGGGCCATCGGGTCGTTCGGAAATCTATCCGGGTTCGGAGGCTAGGCCACGCTGATTTGTCCATCGCAGTCTTAGTCTGAAGCGTCACCAAGCTGGCCGCCCTCAACCTTTGCGCTAGTTTACGCCGGGTCGTCGCGTTTTCGCTAGATTTTTGGATCCAAAATACATTAGGCTCATCTCACCACTCGCGGACAACCGGCCTTCTATCGAACAGTCGTCAATGAAACAGGACATTTCATACAATGGAGAGCTCTCCCCTTTGGCCCCGCATCATGTGGTGCTCCAAGGGATTGCTGGCGCATGTGACAACACGCGCAACATATCAATCCATCAAGAAGAATGCGCCGTGCCGTCCACCCCATGGACACGGCAAAACAGTTTCAATGACGCACTTAAACTGGAAGGTGTTGAGCGCATCTCGAATGCAGGTCTGCGCGTCGAAGGTTACTTCGATGCCCTCGACTCAGATCCGGCCGTCGCCCATGCGATTTTCGCACACAAAGTGGGCGCGGCCGGACTGGCGGAACTTCGAAATCAGGCGCCAAACGGCCGCTTGATTGTTTCCACTGAAATTCTGGGATGAACGGTCATGGATATTATCGATAGCCACACGGGCGGCGAACCCACGCGTGTCATCCTAAACGGTGGCCCTGATCTGGGCTCTGGCCCCTTGGCCCGGCGCGCCCAGACGCTGGCGGAGGAATACGAAGATTTCTATCTGTCTGTGATGCTAGAGCCACGCGGCCAGCCAGCCATGGTTGGCGCGCTGCTGGTCGAACCGGTGGACCCGACATGTGTCACCGGCGTGATCTATTTCGACGCGGGTGCGGTGATTGGCATGTGCGGGCACGGCACGATCGGGTTGGCCGTCACGCTTTTTCACCTTGGGCGGATCGGGCTTGGCACCCATCGCATCGAGACCCCCGTTGGCGTGGTCGAAGTTCTGCTGTCCGACCCCAACACCGTCACCGTTACCAACATTGAAAGCCGCCGTGTGCACGCGGGCGTCTCGTTTGATGTGCCGGGGCTTGGGCACGTGACCGGGGACGTCGCCTATGGCGGCAATTGGTTCTTCATCCTTGACCCCACGCCCCTGCCCGTCGCCCCAAACAACATCCGCGCCCTGACAGATGCGGCCATCGCCATCCGCGACACCGCAAATGCACAGGGCATCGGCGGCGAAGGGGGCGAGCCGATTGACCACGTGATCTTCCAAGACGCCTCGCCCAATCCGGACATGCACAGCCGGAACTTCGTGCTCTGCCCCGATGATGCCTATGACCGCTCACCCTGCGGAACCGGAAGCTCGGCGCGGCTGGCCTGTCTGATCGCCGATGGTCGGCTGAAGTTCGGGGAAGAGATCACGCAGGAAAGCGTCATTGGTAGCCCCTATCGTCTGTCCTGTACGCCGGGACCGAACGGGGGCGTCATCCCCTCCATCACTGGTCAAGCTTTTGTCATGGCGGAAGGTCGATTGATCTTTGACGCTACCGATCCTTTCAGGAATGGTATCCGCACCTGATCCACTTTTCCCTCAAGGTCCAAGATGTCTAACGAAATCACAATCATCGGTGCCGGTATCATCGGCGTCAGCATCGGGTTGGAACTGGCCCGCCGCGGCCAGAAAGTGCGCGTTCTGGACCGCAAGGGCGTCGCGGGCGAGACCTCGGCCGGGAATGCGGGTGCCTTTGCGTTTCAGGAAATCGAGCCGCTGGCCACCCCCGGCATCATGAAGAAAGCCCCCAAGTGGCTGATGGACCCGCTTGGGCCGTTGTCGATCCCGCCGGCCTATGCCGCACAGATCACGCCGTGGATGCTGCGGTTTTGGCGGGCCAGTTGGCGCGACCGCTACGAAGACTCGATGAAGGCGCAGGCCGAATTGATGCACGTGGCGAAGACGGCGTTTGAACGGCAGGTCGAGCGTATCAAGCGCGAAGACCTGATCCAGCGCAAAGGACAGATGGCGCTCTATGAAGGCGAGAAGGCCTATCGCGCTACCCTACCCGCGTGGGAGCTGAAGAAACAGCACGGCTTTGATGCCATCCACCTGACCAGCCCAGAGGCGATTGCCGAGTATCAGCCGGGCCTGCACCCGCGGTTCACCCACGGTGCATTCACCCCCAATTGGTTCAACACCGTGGACCCGAAACTGTGGACAGAGACCGTCGCTCAGGCGCTGCGCGACGCGGGCGGCGAAATCCAGATCACCACGGTCAAGAACATCCTGCCCACGGAAACCGGGGTGCGGATCGACACGGACGACGGGCCGATTGAAACCTCGAAACTGATCATCGCGGCGGGGGCGTGGTCTCACCAATTGGCACGCCTTCTGGGCGACAAGATCCCGCTGGAAACCGAGCGCGGTTACAACACCACCCTGCCCCCCGGCGCGTTTGACCTGCGGACCCATCTGACCTTCAGCCAGCACGGCTTTGTCGCCTCGGGTATCAACGGCGGCGTGCGCATCGGTGGCGCGGTCGAGCTGGGCGGCTTGAAGCTGCCGCCGAACTACAAGCGCGCAGATGTCTTGCTGAAGAAAGCGCAAGCGTTCATGCCCGGCCTGAACACAGACGGCGGCACGCAGTGGATGGGATACCGCCCGTCGCTGCCCGACAGCCTGCCGGTGATCGGCGCCTCGCCCAAGGATCCGCGGGTGCTTTACGCATTCGGCCACGGCCATCTGGGCCTGACGCAATCAGCAGGCACGGCCGAGTTGGTCGCGGCTCTGATCTTTGGGGAAACGCCGGGGCTGACACTGGACCCGTTCGCACCGACGCGGTTCTGAACCACAATCGTTACAGGGCGCTCACGTCAACGTGCGCCACGGGGCGCTTCCAATTTGCACCCGACACCCCATATCCTTGCTTCAACTCGCAGGAGGACCGCATGTCGTATCAGAAATCCCAAGACGCCATTGAACGCCTGACCCCGGAAGAATACCGGGTGACCCAAGAAAACGGAACCGAGCGGGCGTTCACGGGCAAGTATGACAAGCACTATGAGCCGGGGATCTACGTCGATATCGTCTCGGGCGAGCCGCTATTTTCGTCGTCCGCCAAATTCAATTCGGGTTGTGGCTGGCCCGCGTTTTCGACACCCATTGAAACGGCGCATGTGACCGAACACCGTGACAGCACCTTCGGGATGGAGCGGGTCGAGGTCCGGTCCACCCATGGTGACAGCCATCTAGGGCACGTGTTCCCGGACGGCCCACGCGAGATGGGCGGGCTGCGCTATTGCATCAACTCGGCTTCGCTTCGCTTTGTACCGAAAGACCAGATGGAAGCCGAAGGCTATGGCGACTATCTTGACCTTGTGGAGGGAAACCAATGACTGAACGCGCAATTCTGGCCGGTGGCTGTTTCTGGGGCATGCAGGATTTGATCCGCAAGATGCCCGGCGTGGAAAAGACCCGTGTGGGATACACCGGTGGGGACGTTCCCAACGCGACCTATCGCAACCACGGCACCCATGCTGAAGGGATCGAGATCTGGTTTGATCCGGCCAAGATCAGCTATCGTACGCTGTTGGAGTTCTTCTTTCAGATCCACGATCCGACCACGGTGAACCGTCAGGGCAATGACCTTGGCACCAGCTATCGCTCGGGCATCTACTATCTGTCGGAAGACCAGAAAGCGACCGCGCTAGACACTATCGCAGATGTTGACGCCAGCGGGATTTGGCCGGGTAAAGTCGTGACCGAGGTGAAAGCCGCCGGTGATTTCTGGGATGCCGAACCCGAGCATCAGGATTACCTAGAGCGCCTGCCCAACGGCTATACCTGCCACTTTGCACGTCCCGATTGGGTTCTGCCCAAACGCGACGCGGCCGAATAGGCTCGTTTCGTGACACAGCCAGAATTCGACAACAGTTTTGTCCGTGACCTTCAAGGGTTCTATGTAGATTGGAAGGGCGCGCAAGTGCCCGACCCAAAAGTCTTGCGCCTGAACCGCCCCTTGGCGGACGAGCTTGGCTTGGATGCAGATCACCTGATGACCCCGGATGGCGCACAAGAGCTGGTGGGAATGCGTACTCCTGACGGTGGTAGCTCAGTCGCTATGGCCTATGCCGGGCATCAGTTCGGGGGCTTCTCGCCGCAACTGGGCGACGGCCGCGCGCTGTTGATTGGCGAGCTGATTGACCGAAACGGAAACCGCCGCGATCTGCACCTAAAGGGATCTGGCAAGACGCCCTTTTCACGTGGCGGCGACGGCAAGGCCGTGCTTGGCCCCGTCTTGCGTGAATACCTGTTGGGCGAGGCGATGCACGCCCTTGGTATCCCGACCACCCGCGCGCTTGCGGCCTCGACCACCGGGGAAACCGTGCTGCGCAATAATGGACCTGAACAGGGTGCGGTGCTGGCGCGGGTTGCGGCCTCGCACCTGCGGGTCGGCACGTTCCAATTCTTTGCGGCGCGGGGCGACCATGGGCGCGTGAAGCAACTGGCCGACTATGCCATTGCGCGCCACTATCCTGACGTGGAAGACGCCGAAAACCGCTATCTTGAGCTGTTCCGCCAGGTGCAGGCCCGTCAGGCCGCACTGATTGCCAGCTGGGTTCATGTGGGCTTTGTCCATGGCGTGATGAACACCGACAACATGACCATCTCGGGCGAGACGATTGACTACGGTCCCTGCGCTTTCCTGGACGCCTACAGCCCAGACGCGGTGTTTTCTTCCATCGACCGGCAAGGGCGCTATGCGTTTGGGAACCAACCCAATCTAGCGCAGTGGAACCTTGCCCGGCTCGCCGAAACGCTGGTCTTACTGATCAACCCGGATGACCAAGACGCGGCCATTGCACAGCTGATGCAGGTGCTTGAGGAGTTCCCTGCGCAGTATCAGCAGCATTGGCTAGCGGGTATGCGTCGTAAACTTGGGCTGCTCACCGAGCGGGACGAGGATCTGGATCTGGCCAATGACCTGCACAGCCTAATGCAAGAGGCGGGCAGCGACTATACCCGCACCTTCCGCGCGCTGTCGCGCATAGCGGACGGAGACGGGGCTGCTTTGGATGGGGTGTTGGCCGCCGAAGGTACCAGAGACTGGGTCGCGCGCTATCAGCACCGGCTAGAAAACGACGGTGAGAGCGATACACGTGCGGCGGAGATGGATGCGGTGAACCCCATCTACATTCCGCGCAACCACAAGGTGGAAGAGGCTTTGGCAGCTGCATCTGACGGTGACATGGAAGTGTTTGATCGGATGCTGGAAATCCTCAGCGCCCCCTTCGCGGAACAGCAAGGCGCCGAAGCCTATGCCCTGCCCGCACCGGACGGATTTGGACCCTACACGACCTATTGCGGAACTTGACCTGCTCAGCCTGCCTGCGCATTCGCTGATGTAAGTTCTAGAAATAACCTCGGGATCGCCGCAAGACACGACGATCCCGAGATTTCACATGGACGCTCCACATCATCCATGAATTGTGCGTTTAGTGACGCCCAAGAACCATCCCCTGGTCGGGACCATCACAAAGCACAATCTGACTTTGCACCGCGCTTAAGATGCTTCCGTCGCAGGAAAGCGCGCCAAGCCACCGTCAAATTCCGGCGACATGGCACTGTGTAGCGAGCTGCCTCCCCACGACGAACCACCCCAACCATTCTGCAGACGATGCCCCGACCCAAGTCACGAAGACCTTAGATCAAGAGCATCATTCAGACTGGCCAGCACAAGGACCGCTGCCAATGACTTAGACAGCGAATTCCCAGCACCGTTGCCGCATGTATACCCATGGTGAACCGGTGCGAACCCACCCACTCAGATGGCCGATCCATAACCCCTTCTGACCAGAAGAAGTCATGAGCATCTCGCAAAAATTTCGAGAACACTTGGCAACTAGAAACCTCTTTGCATCAATACGATTAAGACTAAGAGGCCGCTGGGACGGCGTCATACCCAAGTTGGGGTAAAACGCATCTAAGGAAGGTGTTTTTCCACCTCATCCAGCACGTCGCGCCAATGACGGAAAAACACAAGCTGCCCTGCATCATCATAGAGGCGATAGTCGATCCAATCATGATCGGCGCGGAACTCGTCCAGTGTCGCAAGCGGCACCTGCGGGTCCTGTGCTCCGTTCATATAGATCACTGGAAGGCGGTCTTTCTGCCTGTTGACCAAATCAGACCAGTCGCCCTGCTGCTCCCCCATCACCATGCGCGAGAACGCCTCGTGTGCGGAATGGGTGTCGGTCAGCGCGGTTTCTGATCCCGTGACCATCGCCTCGAAAACCTCTGGGTTTTCAAAGGTTTCGATATCGGCGGGATTATTGCCGTAAACCGCATGCACAAAGCCGCGCTTGCCGATCTTACGTGCCAGATAGAACCCGGCTTTGACCATGAAAGGCAACAGATGCGGCGTGTATTTGGCACCTGCCAGAATGAAGCGGTGCCATTTCTCCATCCGCTCGTACTGGACCCGCTTGGTCATCGGAAGCGTTCCGGCGCAGGCGATGATGGCGGTCAGATCGACGTCATCCCGAGCCGCCAGCGCAAAGGCATAGTAGCTGTCGGATCCCAGCGAAATCACCGGACAACGGTCCACCCGTTCGGCTTGCAGGATCTGCACGGTGTCGCGTGCGGCGCAGTTATCATAGTCAACCGACTTCGCCACCATGTCAGACTGGCCGTAACCCGCGCGCACGGGAACAATGATGCGCAACCCACGCGCCTGCGCTTCGGCCTCGGCCGAAGCAGGCCAGCGCACCAGACCATAATCCAAAGGCAGGAATAAAATGGGCTTGCCAGCCGGATCCCCCAGCACCAGATAATCCAATCGCCGCGCGTCGGGCGTGATCAGCGTCTGGAAGGGGCGCTCTTTGAGCGTGGCATAACCCCGGCTGACGATACGCGGACCGGGATCTGCTTTGATGGTCAGGTTCGACATGTCCATGACCGACAGCGCAAGGCGCACCAGCTCGATCTGGCTTTTCGTTTCGGTCTTGGACAGGATCGACTTGATCTGCGCGCGCACTGTGTCGATCGACCGGCCCCGCTGTTCAGCGATCTCTTTGACGGAACAGCATTCGACAAGGCTTTGCACGACCTTGGCCTCGGCCCCGGTCAGGTCAAAGGCGCGTTTCAGGATGTCCTCGAACCCATCCGGGCAGCTGACCTCGGACGAGGCGGCAAGTACAAACGCGCCCCGGTCGCCGACCTGCACCTCTTGCAGGCGAACCACGACGAAATGCCCCTTCTCGCGCGAGCGCAGGCGCAAGACGGCGGTTTTGTCGCGCGTATCGGTCACCAAGGTCCGGGCCGCAACGCGGATGCTTTCGATATCTTCCGGGTTCACCCGCATCGCAGCGATGTCGTCGCCAAGCGACAGGCCCAAGACCTGCGTTGCTGCCGAATTTACCGCCGCAACCTTGCCCTGTGGATCCAGAAGAAAGGCCGCAACTTTGTCAAAAGGGGCGATTGCCGCATTCAGCTGCGCTTGCGTACTGGATTGCTCCAGACGGTCCAAAAAGGCGCTGGCGCGCTCGAAATGACTGGAAATGGTGTTGTCATCCAGAAGCCGGGGCGCGGACAGGTCGACCCCTTCACGCATCGGTTTCAGCGCCGTTTCCCACAAGTCCAAAAGCGTTTCATACCGCGACGGATCAAGCGCCACGTCGTAAAGACGTTCGATCGCTTCATCGCGGGTTCTACCTGTCAGACCCTCTTTCTGGCCTGACATGGGATGCGCAGGTTCGGTCATGTTCAGTCAGTCATCAACGCGCCATCGGCGCCGGGTTCGCATGACTTAAGTGTAGCAACGCGCCAGCGACCCGCCAAGGGGCGCACCCTTACGGGAATCCGGACTGAAACGTTACTTTAGGTAAGCAATCTTGGAATACGCCTAGCCACGCGCCATCAAGCGGGCGACATCCAGCATCCGGTGCGAGAAGCCCCACTCGTTGTCATACCAGCCGAAAACCCGCAGCAATCCACCCTCGCAAACCGAGGTTTCGGGCCCCGAGATCACGATGCTTTCCGGCCGCATCCGCAGGTCGGACGACACCAGAGGTTCCTCGGTCCAGCCCAACACCTTGCCCGTCGCGCCTTTTTGCAGGATCGCGCGGGCCTCGGCCTCGGTGACTTCGTCGCGTAGGCGCACGGTCAGGTCGATACAGGATACAGAGGCGGTGGGCACTCGGATGGCGCGGGCTTCGACCTTGCCAGCTAGCTGGGGCAGCACGTCGCCCACCAGCTTGTGCGCACTGGTGGTGGTCGGCACCATCGACAGCGCCGCTGCACGCGACCGCGCAGCATTAGCACGGGGTTTGTCCACGGTGGGCTGGCTGCCGGTATAGCAGTGCACGGTGGTCATGTGGCCGCCAATCACGCCAAGTTGGTCATCCAACAGCTTCAAAAGCGGGGCCAGCGCATTGGTGGTGCAAGAGGCATTGGACACAATCCGGTGCCCTGCCAACTGATCCTCGTTCGCGCCCAGCACCACGGTCACATCCGCTTCGGACGACGGGCCCGAGATCAGGACATTGCGCGCGCCTGCCGCCAGACCACGCTCGGCCACGGCGCGTTTGCCCGCCATGCCGGTGCATTCCAGAACCACGTCCACATCGGACAAATCCATCGTGCTGATGTCAGGCTTGTCATAGAAGGGAATGCTCTGTCCGTTGATCACAAGCGCCTGTTCCGCCGCTGAAACCTCGCCCGGGAAGGGGCCGAATACGCTGTCGTATTTGAACAGATAGGCGCAGGTGTCCAAGCTTTCGATATCGTTGATGAAAGCCACCTCGAACGGGTCGGAATCCTGCGCCAAAATGCGCAGAATGGATCGGCCAATGCGGCCAAACCCGTTCAATCCGATGCGAATCTTGTGTGACATCGTTGATCCCTCGCGCCTGTGTCGGTGCCACAGAAGGGGAAATGCACGGAAGGTTCAAGCCTTATGATCAAAACCCGTTCAGGGGCATGTGGCGGTTCACGTCTTTATAGAGCAGATAGCGAAACGGCCCCGGCCCACCCGCATAGCAAGCCTGCGGACAGAAGGCGCGCAGCCACATATAGTCACCCGCCTCGACCTCGACCCAGTCTTGGTTCAGGCGATAGACGGCCTTGCCCTCGAGCACATACAGCCCGTGCTCCATCACGTGGGTTTCGGCGAAGGGAATGACCCCGCCCGGCTGGAAGGTCACGATGTTCACATGCATGTCGTGCCGCAGGTCGGCAGGCTCCACAAAGCGCGTTGTGGCCCATGCGCCGTCGGTGTCGGGCATCGGCATCGGGTCGTGCTCAGTCTCGTTCGTGACGAAGGGGGTGGGGGCGGCGATGCCATCGACAGGTTGAAAGCGTTTGCGAATCCAGTGGAAGCTGACCGGCGCATCCGAGCGATTGTTCAACGCCCACGCGCAGCCCGCCGGAAGAAAAGCATAGCCGCCCGTCTGCATGTCGTGTGAAGTCCCGTCGATGGTCAAGGTCATCTCGCCCTCGACGATGAACAGAACGGCCTCGGCCTCGGGGTTGTCCTCGGGCCGATCGCTTCCACCACCCGGCGCGACCTCGGCGATATAGTGCGAGAATGTTTCAGCAAAGCCCGACAGCGGACGCGCCAAGACCCAAAAGCGCGCATCCGACCAATGCGGCAGGGCCGAGGTCGTGATGTCCGACAACGTACCCTTAGGGATCACGGCATATGCATCCGTAAACACCGCGCGATCCGTTAAAAGCTGGGTCTGCGGCGGCAAACCACCCTTGGGCGTGTAATAGGTCGGTTTCTTCATCAAGGCCTCCGATTGACGTCCCATACAATCGCAAGACAACACACCCGCCAAGGTTTTTCACGCGGAACCTATGACGAATGCTCACGTTTTCGTATGCCGCATGGACGAGAGGTGCAGATTTGGTCCAGATAACCAAGACACGCCGAAATGGATTGGCGAAGGGAAAGGACGCGTCATGCTGGACGCATATGCACGTAGATTGATTGATCCACCGCTGGATCGCGTGGGCGGCCTGTTGGCGCGCGCGGGCGTCGGCGCCAATGCGGTGACGCTGGTCGGGCTGGGACTTGGCCTGCTGGCCGCGGTCAGCATCGTGTTTGGGCAGTTCACGCTGGCTTTGTGGCTGGTTCTGGCATCACGCGTGGCCGACGGGCTGGACGGAGCGATCGCCCGCGCCAGCACCCGGACCGATTTCGGCGGCTATCTGGACATCACCGCCGACTTTGCCTTCTACGGCGCCATTCCCTTGGCGTTCATTCTGCATGACCCTGCCACGAATGGCATTGCCGGGGCCGTCCTGCTGCTGAGCTTTTATGTGAACGGCGCAAGCTTCCTTGGCTATGCGATCCTTGCCGCAAAAAAGGGGCTCGATACCCACGCGCAGGGCATCAAGTCGCTCTACTATTCCAACGGCATCCTTGAGGGCACCGAGACGATCCTGTTCTTCGTGCTTCTCTGCCTTGCCCCCCGTTTCTTCATGCCTCTGGCATGGCTGTTCGCCATCGCCTGTTTCGCCACCGCCATTCTGCGTGTCTGGGGTGCGTATCAGGCCTTTGGCCCCTCTCTTTCCGATCAACAGGAGTCCAAATGAAACACCTTGCTCTTGCCGCCAGCCTTTTGGCGTCGACCCTTCTGCCTACGACCAGTTTTGCCGATCCTGACCCCGCGAATTGGGATGCCGTGTTGGGCGAGGCGAAAGGCCAGACCGTCTATTGGAACGCATGGGGTGGTTCACCCACCACGAACGCCTTCATCGAATGGGCAGGCGACCAGATCGAAGCGCGCTATGGCGTGACGCTGGAGCATGTGAAGCTGACTGACACTGCCGACGCGGTGACCCGCGTGTTGTCGGAAAAGCAGGCTGGTCAGGATGATGACGGTGCGATCGACATGATCTGGATTAACGGGGCCAACTTTGCCTCGATGAAAGACAACGGTCTGCTGTTTGGCCCGTTCGCCGAGGATCTGCCCAACTGGAAGTTTGTAGATGCCGAGGGCAAGACCGTACGTACTGACTTTACGGTTCCCGTCGAAGGGTACGAGGCCCCTTGGGCGATGGCGCAGGTGGTGTTCATGTATGACACGGCGGACATTGCCAAACCTCTGCCTTCCGCCGCCGCGATCCTTGAGTGGGCCAAAGCCCATCCCGGCCGTTTTACCTATCCCCAACCGCCTGACTTCCTGGGTACGACTTTCCTGAAGCAAATGCTTGTCGAGCTGCTGGACGATCCCTCCGTTCTGGCCGCGCCTGTGTCTGACGAAAACTACGCCGACGTGACCGCGCCGCTGTGGGCCTATCTGGAAGAACTGACCCCCGCCCTGTGGCGCGAGGGCCGCACCTATCCGCCCAACGGCACCCGTCAGATCCAGCTGATCAATGACGGCGAGCTGGACATGGCTGTCTCGTTCAGCCCCAGCGCGGCCTCAACCGCGATTGCAAACTACGAGCTGCCGGACACCGTACGCACCTTCGTCTTGGATAAAGGCACCATCGGCAACGCGTCCTTCGTGGCGATCCCCTATAACTCGGGGTCGAAAGCGGGCGCGATGGTGCTGGCGGACTTCCTGATGTCGCCCGAGGCGCAGGCCAACGCCCAAGACCCGAACGTGCTGGGCTATGGCACGGTTCTGAACATGGCCGCCCTGTCTGACGAAGACCGCGCCCGCTTTGACGCGCTGGATCTGGGCATCGCGACCCTGCCCCCAGCCCAGCTTGGCCGCGTGCAGGACGAACCGCATCCCAGCTGGATGACCCGCATCGCGGAAGACTGGCAAACACGCTACGGCGTTCAGTAAAACATCTCATTGCCCCGCGTCCTGCGCGCGGGGCAGTATCCCAGTATGATCCGCTTCCCCCGCCTTCCCCTGTTTCCATTACTGACGGTCCTGTTTCTGCTGGGACCGCTGGTGGCTGGACTGTGGGGGACGCTTCTGCCTGCCTTTGGGCATTTCCCGGCTGGGGGGCATCATGGCCCCTCGCTTGATCCATTTCGCGCGCTTCTTGACTGGCCCGGATTGTCGGATGCGTCCCGGCTGTCGCTGGTCACGGGCGTTGTCTCGGCACTGCTTTCACTGTCCATCACGGCGCTGATCCTTGCAGGCTGGACCGGCACACGCGGGTTTCGGGCACTCGAACGTCTACTGTCTCCCTTCCTTTCGGTCCCCCATGCTGCCGCCGCCTTCGGGCTGGCCTTTTTGATCGCCCCTTCGGGCTGGATCGCGCGGCTGTTTTCCCCGTGGCTGACCGGGTGGGAGCGCCCGCCAGACCTGCTGATCCTGAACGACCCGTGGGGGCTGTCGCTGATCGCGGGCATGGTGGTGAAAGAGGTGCCGTTCCTGCTGCTTATGTCCATCGCCGCACTTGGCCAGATCGACGGCCGCCGCCGTATGGCGCTGAGCCAGAGCATGGGATACGGCCGCATCAAGGCATGGATGATCGCCATCTTCCCCGCGCTTTATGCACGCATTCGCCTGCCCGTCCTTGTGGTCCTGACATGGGCCATGTCGGTGGTGGATGTGGCGGTGATCCTTGGGCCGTCCACTCCGCCCACCCTGTCCGTGCAAATCGTGCGCTGGATGTCCGACCCCGACATCGGCTTCCGCCTGCTCGCCGCCGCTGCCGCACTGTGGCAACTGGTGCTGGTCGTCGCGGGCGTAGGCTTTTGGTTTCTGGGCGAGCACCTGATTGCCCGCATTGCCCGCAGACAGGTCGAGGCCGGACGCCGCGGGCACAGCGACACCCCCCTGCGCGTCGTAGGCTTCGCCCTTGGCACCACTGTCTCGCTGTCACTGCTGCTTGGGTTCCTTGGCCTGATCATCTGGTCCTTCGCTGGGTTCTGGAGCTTCCCTGACCTGCTACCCGATCAGTTCACCCTGCGCAGCTGGATGCGTCACCGCATGGGAAGTCTGGATGCTCTGGGCGAGACAGCATTGATCGCCGGGGTCTCGGTCACCATCGGGATGATCCTGACCATTGGCTGTCTGGAGACCGAAGAGCGATACGGCCTACGTATGACCCAACGCGGGATGTGGCTGATCTATTTGCCGCTGATCCTGCCGCAAACCGCCTTCCTACCGGGGTTGCAAACGCTGCTGCTGAACCTTGGGCTTGGAATGGGACGCGTGCCGGTCATTTTGGCGCATCTGGTCTTCGTCTTGCCCTATCTGCGCCTGTCTCTGGAAGGACCATGGAGGGCATGGGACACCCGTCAAGCCACTGTCGCCAAAGCGCTGGGGGCCACGCCGAACCAAATCCTGTGGCGCGTGCGTCTGCCGATGCTGCTGGCCCCGCTTCTGACCGCCACTGCTGTGGGCGTTGCCGTGTCTGTCGGGCAATACTTGCCCACGCTTCTGGCAGGCGGTGGCCGGGTCGAGACCCTGACGACCGAGGCCGTCGCGCTGGCGTCCGGAGGGGATCGCCGCGCCATTGGCGTCTTCGGCCTGATGCAAACTGCCGCCGCGATGCTTCCTTTCGCGCTGGCCTTGGCGCTGCCGGCTTTGGTATGGCGCAACCGAAAGGGGCTTTTGAATGGCTAACGGATTGCATCTGGATCAGGTCCGCATCCTGAAAGACGGCGCACCGCTGATCGAGATCGACACCCATGTAGCGCCGGGCTCGGTGCTGACCATCATGGGGCCAAGCGGCGTGGGGAAATCCACTCTGCTGTCCGCGATCATCGGCACATTGCCCCCTGCGTTTGACCTGCAAGGCCATGTCCGCCTAGAGGGCCGTGATTTGCTTCCCTTGCCGCCCGAGGATCGCTGTGTCGGGATCCTGTTCCAAGACGCGCTTTTGTTCCCGCATCTCAGCGTTGGGGCCAATCTGGCCTTCGGGCTAGCCCAAGGTGGCACCCGCGCGGAACGCCGCACGCAGATTGATACGGCTCTGGCCGAGGTGGGGCTGGAGGGCTTTGCCGATCGCGACCCCGAAACCCTGTCCGGCGGGCAACGCGCACGGGTGGCGCTGATGCGGATGCTTCTGTCCGAGCCAAAGGCGCTGTTGCTGGACGAGCCCTTTTCCGGCCTTGATGCCGCCCTGCGTGAACAAGTGCGCGCGCTGGTGTTTGACCACGCCAACGCCCGCGCTCTGCCCGTTCTGATGGTCACCCATGATCAGGAAGATGCGGATGCGGCTGGGGGCGAGGTCGTGCGTCTGGGTTAGATCCGCACCAGTTTCCCATTTTCCAGACGATAGCCATCGGGTGCGATCTCGGCCCGGAAATCGGGGGCGTGGCTGACAAGCAGGATCGCTTGATCCAGCCCTTTCAGAATCTCGGTCAAGCGGGCGTAGTTGTCCGGGTCCAGCGCGTTGGTGGGCTCGTCCAAGATCAGCACTTCGGGTTCCATCGCTAGAACGGTCGCCAGCGTCACCAGACGCTTTTCACCACCAGACAGCTTGTGCGTGATCCGGTCGCGCAGATGCATCAAGCCAAGACGGGTCAGAACCTGATCGACAATCGCCAGTGCCTCGTCTTTGGATTTGCCAAGGTTCAGGGGGCCAAAGGCCACGTCCTCGGCCACGGTGGGGCAGAACAGCTGATCGTCGGCATCTTGAAAAACAAACCCGACGCGGCGGCGGACTTCGTGGAAATCGGCCTCTTCGGCGCGGGGTTTTCCAAAGGCTTTGATGGTTCCGGCGGTTGGCGGCATGAGCCCCATTATAAGCTTCAGAAGCGTCGACTTGCCCGCGCCATTCGGCCCGACAATCGACAGCCGCTCGCCCGGCTCCATCCGCATGGATGCCCCTTCCAGCACAGGTTCAAGCCCCGGATAGGCGAAATGGATGTCAGTCAGTTCAAGCAACGGCATAGGCGACCTCGACCCAGATCAGGGCAGCCAGCGCAAGCACCATGGCGCCTGCAAACATTACATCCGTCCGGGTCAGGCGGAACTCTTCCAGCAGAACGATCCGGCCCGAAAAGCCCCGGCATTTCATTGCCGCCAGAATACGTTCGGACCGTTCAATCGCGCGCACCAGCATCATGCCCACCAAATAGCCATAGCTGCGATAGGTGTGCCAATTCGTGCCGGGGCGAAACCCGCGCAGCTTCATCGAGGTGCGCAGACGCATGTATTCTTCGCGCAAGACGTCGATATAGCGGATCGTGAACATCATCAGATGGACCAGCCGCTCGGGCGTCTTCAGGGCGAACAGGGCGTGGCCCATGGTGACCGGCTCCATCGAGCCGACCAGCGTCATCACCGCCAGAATGACCGCGTTGGCGGTCAGCGCAATCTCGGTCGCGCGCCAGAGGCCTTCCCATGTAGCGTCAAACCCGAACACCGAAAACATCGGCGTGCCGGGCATGGTGAAGGGCAGAAGGATCAGGGTGAAAATGATGAACCCATCCATCATCGCCATGCGTTTCAATGTCTTCTGAAACGGCAGACCTGAAATAGCCAAGAGCCACATCGACAGGATCAAAGCGCCCGACAGAACCCGCAGATCATCCAGCGCAACCACGGTCACGGCGTAGATCACGGTCATCACGATCCGCATACGCGGATCAAGCGAGGACACCGCGGCCCGAAGCGCGCCGAAGCCAGTAAGCGGCTTGTCTTCCCCTGTCAGGACATAGGTCATTTGCCGCCCTCCATCTTGCGGCGGGCCGCGATGTAGAAGCCAAGACCGAAGAGGCCGGCGATATAGCCCAACCCGCCCAGAATGGTCTGCAGATTGTTCTTGTTTTTATAGGCACTGATTTCCTGTCGCAGGGGGCGCAGCTCGGTCCGGATCATGGTGGCAAGTTCTGCGCGGGCCTGATCGGACAGACCAGACAGACCAGCCGTCGACGCAGGTGCCGTAGCAGAGGCGGCGGAGGTCGAGACCGCAGCGTCCTGCCCCATCAGCGCGGCCACGTCTGCGGCAGTCATGATGACCTCGGCCACGTGGCCGGCGCCCAGATCGCCGCGGAAGATATGGGTCACGGGCTGCATGGGTGTGTAGACGAAGAACCCGTCCGCGTCGGTCTTTGTTTCGCCCAGCTTGTTGCCAGCCTCGTCAAAGACTTCGACCAGCAGATCGGTGGCCATGTCGCCGCTGGAAAAACCGATCTCGCCTTCGATGTCCGATCCAGACGGAAAAACGGACGAGATGATGTTGTGGGCCAACGCAGGTACAGGTGCCGCCAAGGCGAGGATCAGGATAAGGGATCGGATCATGCCCAGCCTCCTTTCGAGCCTGCGAAAAGCTCGGGCTTAACGCGGCGGGCCAGGAAGATGGCCGCGCCGGACAGAAGCGCTTCGATGAAGATGACAGGAATATGCGCCACGAAGACCAGCTTGGCGGCGGGGATGAATTCGTCCCCAGACAAGGCCAGCGAAAAGGCCACGGCCAGCGTTGTCACGGCGATGGCGAAACCGCCACCGATCCCGCCCCAAACGGCGCCCTGCATGGGGCTGCCGCGGGCGACGAGGCGGCCAAAGATCAACCCGGCCAATACAGCCGGTCCCGCGATATTGATCGCGTTCACGCCCAGAACGGTCAGCCCGCCAAATCCGAAGAACACGGCCTGCAAGAGCAGCCCAACGAACAGCGCCGGAAACGCAGCCCATCCCAGCACCAAGCCAGCCAACCCGTTCAGGATAAGATGGACCGAGCTTGGGCCGATGGGCACATGGATCAGCGAGGCCACGAAGAAGCTTGCAGACAGCACGCCTGCAGCCGGAATACGCTCTAGCGGCAGCTTTTTCAGACCCATCGCGATACCGCCCACAGCCAAGGCCGCGCCGCCGATCAGCACGGGATTTGACAGGGCTCCATCTACAATGTGCATCGCGGGCTCCTTACTTCAGCTCTGTCGCGTTGATCCACAAAACCGCGTCTTGGCTCAGCTCTTTGCCGTCATGTTCGGTGACCGGACCCGACCCCAAGGCCGCGAAGCCCCAGTTGCCTGCTTTTGGAATGCCGAAGGTGAAGACGCCGTTTGCGTCGGTCAGGGCCACAATGGTCCCGCCCGGCATGGCGCCTACGGTGCTGTCAGTGGCTGCGAATGCCTCTAGATCCGGCTCGGCGGCCATGTATTCGATCTCGATCTCAACGCCCGGAACCGGCTTGCCTTCGGACAGAACCACACCCGAGAAGGTCGATCCGACCACGACGTTATAAGGCTTGTTCAACGGCAGGATCTCAGTCGGCAAGCCAGCAGGCTGATCCCAATCGGTGGGCAGCGTGTTGCGGTTCAGAACCGACTTGGTGATCTGCTGGATGTAGATGTCTTCGCTTTGCTCATAATACGGCGTGGGCACGGTCACGACCACATAGTCGCCCGACCGTTTGACCGGCACGGAAGCCGTGAAAGCGGCGGCCTCATTGTGCTTGCCTATAAACGTAGCAGGCGCCACGCGATCCATCAGGTCGGTCTTTGCGCCGTTGTGGATCATGAAGAACTCTTGCGGAGCTTCCATATCCATGGCGTGCCCGTTCTCCATCGGGTGCCAGAAGATCAGGCCCATCGGCACGTCGCCGGGCTTGTCGATCAGCACTTCGTCGGTGTGTTGCAGCAGGAAATGCGCCTGCGCGGCAACGGGTACAAAAGTGGCCAGTGCAGTGGCCAGAATAGTCTTTTTCATGTCGTCCTCATTCGACGTCACAGGGGTTACCTGCAATCAAGAATGAACGAACGGGGTTTTGGCACGGGAGGGTCTTTGGACCGCCGGGCCAGACGCTCACCCCGGCGTCCGGTGGAAATGGGCAAATGCCCAGCGTCCGGCAGGTCTCCTGACTTGCGGGTCTTTGCTTGGCTGGCCTTCCCGGGCGGACCCAGTGGCATGTTCAGCTTCGCTCGCCGCTCACAGTTGCGGGGGCAGTCTCGGTTTTGGCGCCTGTTGGCTACACCTCACCGGGTTCCCTATTACTTTCGCGGTGCTTCTGCACACGCGAAACCGATCGCTGGTTCTGCATGTCAGAACTGGCGGGGACGAGTCAAGCGAAAGCGCGCGGGGCGACGGGTCGCAGACGCCACTGCAAAAGTCGCAAAAAGCGCAAGGTATTGTTATGAAACAGAATTAACTTCCGCGATACGTAGAGTATCCATAAGGCGACAACAGAAGTGGTACGTGATAATGCGCCTGTTCGGACATGCCAAAGCGGATTGGGACCACATCAAGGAAAAGCGGGCTTGTGCCATCTTGACCAGAGGCCCGCAGATAGTCGCCCGCATGGAAGACCAGCTCATAGGTTCCGACCTCGAACACATCAGCGGGCAGGATTTGTTCGTCTGTTCGCCCGTCGTCATTGGTCACAAGGGTTTTCACCAACGCACGCGCCTCGCCCTCGATCCGGTAAAGGTCAATGCGCAGGCCTTGCGCGGGACAGCCGCGTGCTGTGTCCAGAACATGGGTGGTCAGATATCCGGTCATGATAAGTCCTCTCCTCGGCCCCACTATTGGGGGATCCGCACCAACGCGCAATCCTATTTGACGTCTCGACCTTTCCTTGGAAGGGTGGACAGGAACCAAGCACGAGAGAACCCATGCCAGACAGATACGTACGCGACATGCGCGGCCACGGCCCGACACCGCCCAACCCGAACTGGCCGAATGATGCCAAGATCGCGGTACAGTTTGTCCTGAACTATGAAGAAGGCGGCGAGAATTGCGTGCTGCACGGCGATGCCGCGTCCGAGGCGTTCCTGTCCGATATCCCCGGCGCCGCCCAATGGCAGGGCCAGCGGCATTGGAACATGGAAAGCATCTATGAATACGGCGCGCGGGCGGGGTTCTGGCGGTTGCATCGTCTGTTCACGGGTGCGGATATTCCGGTGACGATCTATGGCGTGGCGTCTGCCCTTGCGCGCAGCCCCGAACAGGTAGCGGCGATGACGGATGCCGGGTGGGAGATCGCGAGCCACGGGCTGAAATGGGTCGAACACAAGGACATGCCCGAAGCCGACGAACGCGCCGCGATCGACGAAGCTGTCCGCCTACATACCGAGGTCGTCGGAACGCCTCCGCGCGGCTGGTACACAGGGCGCTGCTCGGAAAACACCGTGCGGTTGGTCGCCGAGCATGGCGGGTTCGACTATGTCTCGGACACCTATGACGATGATCTGCCCTATTGGGCCGAGATCGGGGATCGGGACCAGCTGATCATCCCTTACACGCTGGAAGCCAATGACATGCGCTTTGCCACCGCGCCGGGCTGGGTGACAGGTAACGACTTCGGAGATTATCTGATCGACGCCTTTGACACGCTCTATGCGGAAGGGCAGGCAGGCGACCGCCCCGCAATGATGTCGGTCGGGCTGCACTGCCGCCTGATCGGACGCCCCGGCAAGATCGCGGGGCTGCGCCGTTTCATCGACCATATCCAACGCCACGATGGCGTCTGGTGTCCTCGCCGGATCGAGATTGCCGAGCATTGGGCGGCTCACCATCCACACCGACGGATCGAGCGTCCCAGTCAGATGAAACGGCATCGCTTTGTGACTTTGTATGGCGGGATATTTGAACATTCCCCTTGGGTGGCCCAAGCGGCATTTGATCTCGAACTTGGCCCCGCGCATGACAGCGCGAAGGGTCTGCACAACGCGCTGTGCCGCGCCTTCCGTTCCGCCAGCGATGATGAACGGTTGGACGTGCTGACTGCGCACCCCGATCTGGCGGGCAAACTGGCAGCGGCGGGGCGACTGACTGCGGAAAGCACATCCGAGCAAGCCAGCGCCGGGCTGGACATGTTGACGGATCAAGAACGCGAAACCTTTGTGCATCTGAACACAGACTATGTGGCCAAACACGGCTTTCCCTTCATCATCGCGGTGCGCGATCACGACAAGGCGTCAATCCTTGCGGCTTTCAAACGACGCATCAGGAATGACCGCGCCACCGAGTTTGCCGAAGCCTGCCGTCAGGTCGAACGCATCGCCGAGTTCCGCCTGATGGACCTGCTGCTATGACCAAGATCACCGCGCGGCCCTTGACCGCCGAAGCGTTCGCCCCGTTCGGCGATGTTTTGGAACTGACCGACCACGACAGCCTGACCATCAACGCAGGCATGTGCCAGCGTCATCACGATCTGGCGCAGCTGGACTTTGGCGAAGGGCGTGCCGGGATCAGCCTGTTTGACGGCAAGGCGCGGCAGTTTCCCTATGCGCTGGATCTGGTCGAACGGCACCCGCTGGGATCACAAGCCTTCATCCCGATGAACGGCGTACCCCTTCTGGTCACCGTCTGCCCGGATGAAGACGGCAGCCCCGGCACGCCGCATGCCTTCGTGATGCGCCCTGATCAAGCGATCAACCTACATAAAGGGACTTGGCACGGGGTGCTGGCCCCCATCGACGCGCAAGGGCTTTATGCGGTCGTGGATCGGATCGGCGATGGAACCAATCTGGAAGAGCACAGCTTTGCCGCCCCGATCCTGATCCATCCGCCCGAAGTGTGATCAGTAGAACAGAATATCGTCTACAAGGTTCATCTTGTTGGACACGTCTTCGATAATCAGCTTGTCACCATTCCCGAAATCAATGTGCACATTACCGTTCTTGACCGTGCCATTCTGTTTCAACAGCTGCCTCACCGTCATTCCGGCCGGCACATCATCCTGATCAATGTAAATCTTGTCATTCTGCTTGGCCTTGAAATCGGTGATACGGTCCTTGCCGTCGTCATAATAGAACCGATCCTTGCCTTTGCCGCCCGTCAACTCGTCATCGCCATCTGACCCGTACAGGCGGTCTTTGCCCTTGCCTCCGGTCAGATCGTCCGATCCGGTGCCGCCATACAGTTGGTCTGCGCCACTGCGCCCGACCAGCGTGTCTCTGCCGCCGCCGCCGAACAGCTCGTTATCCTGTCCATTGCCCACGATCTTGTCACTGCCTGAACCGCCCATCGCATGCTCGATCACGGTGCCGTTGGCAACGATCAGATTTCCCTTGTACCCCAACACATCCGAAATGCGCCCTTGACGCAAATCGATGTTCTGGCTTTGCGCGGTTCGGGAAAAATCAAACGTGTCTTCACCGCCAGTGTCCAACACCGTCATTGCAATGCCAGTCGACCCACCCGCAAGTGATGTAAAATCTTTCGACGGTCCCTGAGCATTCGAATTGTAGCCCCATGTGGTGTTGCCACCATTTGCGTTTGTCGGTTTGCCATACATGCTTTGGATCGCAGCAACATCCGCAATCATGGGTGTCAAAATATAGGCATAGTCAGCGTTGATGTTGGTGTTCTCGAATTGGCTGAAATAGGACATGACGGACATCT
This sequence comes from Aliiroseovarius pelagivivens, assembly GCF_900302485.1. Lineage (NCBI taxonomy): Bacteria > Pseudomonadati > Pseudomonadota > Alphaproteobacteria > Rhodobacterales > Paracoccaceae > Aliiroseovarius > Aliiroseovarius pelagivivens. The sequence continues at coordinate 237,083 of NZ_OMOI01000002.1, forward strand.
GCCAACTGTCGTTGGCATAGTGCGCACCACCGGGGAACGACGCCGATCCATTATAATCTCCGCCATGCCCCAAACCCAGCGCGTGGCCGATCTCGTGGACATAGGTCTGGTAGGCATAGCTATGCAGGTCATACTGCTGCCCTTGATACCAGCTTGGGTGCACATTCACCCAAGACCTGTTGATGGTGCCGCCGGACGTGCTTGACGAATTATATGCCCCGGCCGCGCCATCTTGGAACACGATATCCGCATTGGACCCGCTTACTTTGGAAAAGTTAATACCGGTCACAACGCTCCAAGCTTCCAGCGCTTTTTCGACAAACCAGACACCCGCCGCTTCGAGGCCATCGACCGAATAGCTGAGCGTTCCACCTGTTGACACGGCAAACTTGCGTGCTGATCGCCCAGTATCAGCCCAGTAGCCGTTCACCAGATAGTCTGCGACCTGATTTGTCGAGTAATAGGGCAGTGACGCAAAAGAGGGCCCTGAAGCCGCCGTAACACTGGCGTCATAGGTCATCTCATGGAAATTGTGGAAATCCGTGGTGGCGCTGCTCATTTTGTTCTCCAGCCAGATATCTGGGGACTACAAAACAAAATTACACATTCGCCGCAAGGTTGCGATTTTTGCTCGGCGAATAAATGCGGATGGCCCATTCTGAACCATCCGCGTTTTATCACGTTTTTGGATGATGGAGATCTACCATACGCTGAACCATGGGGGCGAAGTGCCAATAGTCCGGCGTTTCCATTCCGGCGCGCTTGCCAGCTTCGTCCAGATAGCGCACCGCGATGATCTCTTTCAGGTTGGGGTTCTTCTCGAAATCGGCGACCTCGTCATCGTTCATCGGCCCGCCCTGCAGCTCCAACGTGTGCACCGATGCCGCGCTAAGGCGATCGAAATAGGACGGCTTGGTCGCGCAAAGATAGCGTTTCGCCGCCACGTGAAACCGCACGCAATCGGTGATGACGCTCGGGAAGAACTGCTCCAGCACCTCGGCACCGGCATCTTCGTGATGGCGGTCTTCGGTGTCATCGGGGTGATAGGTGCCGAACTCGGACGTGAAGTGGCCGATGTCGTGCAGAAGGGCACCGACAATGATTTCCTCGCTTTGGCCGTTCTGCTCGGCGATGGTGGCTCCTTGCAGCATATGTTCGGCCATCGTGACGTCTTCGCCCAGATACTCCTCACCGCCACGGCGGTCGAAGATCCCGCCAATGAAGTCGACGATGTTTTCCGCGGTGAGGGTTTCGATATTCGGCTTCATTCCGCAGCCTCCTGACGACGCGACCGCGACAGGGCAGCAAAGGTCGAGCGCAGCCCGTCTTTGTCCGAGTAACATCCCTGAAGCCAGCGCGTGCCTTCGCCGGAATAGCCTTTACGCGCATGCAAAACGCGGGTGTTGTCGACGACGAAGCCTTCGCCGGGCTCAAGGCGGAAGGTGACCTCCATCGCGGGGTCGTCAATGATCTCGCCCAGACGACGATAGGCGGCGTAATAGGCCTGCATCTGGTCGAAGGGCACGTCGGTCACGGCGGCCAGCGAACGGTTGTTGAAGCGCAAGCCGATGATCTCGCCATCCGGGGCCAATTCGATCATCGGGCGGCGGGATTGCAGGCAAACGCCCTCTTCACCCGCATATTCGAACCGGGCGCAGTGATTGGCCAAAACGTCGAACGCCGCCGGGTCTTCTTCACGTAAACGGCGGGCGGCGGCGAAGCCGTCCACGACCATGTTCTCGCCCCCAGCGGCTGAGCTTTCCAAACAATAGAGCACCTGCACCGAGGGCACCGGGTCGCGGTATGGGTTGTCTGTATGCGCCTGAAGCCCAAGCCCCGTGAAGGCAAGGTTGGTCGGGTTCACCTCGGTCCGCACCTCGAAATGGCGGCCATAGTTGGTTTCGCGCACATAGCCGAACAGATCGACCACCTTAAACAGTGCGCCGTCCTCAATCGGGCCGTTCACGACCTTACCGAAGCCGTAACGTGTGACCTGTTCCAGCCAGGCGCCCAGCGCATCCGGGTCCGAGGACAGCTGCGCGAAGTCGCCAATCGGCACATTGCCCATCAGCCCTGAATCCCATGTCGAGATCCCGTCGCCCAGCCAACCACGCTCTGTTGCAGTCGGACGGTCATAAGCGTTGTCGATCAACCAGCCCCCATCATAGGTGACGGTCTTGCCTTCCGGCGCGAAGCGGATGGTGATCTGGTCGCCGCTTGCCGCCGCCTCGGTCATATGCGTGTCGGCGGGCAGTTCGCCCAAAGACAGCAGACGCTGGCCATTGCCAGCCGCGCGGGTTTCGGGATCCCAGGAATTGTCACGCAGCCACATAGCGTGAAAACGAAGGGGGCCGTTTGGGGTGGTCAGGGTCAGAACCTGGCCCGCCGGGTCAAGCTGGGTGGTAAACATGCGCGTGTCTCCTGTGACGCGTTGATCCTGTGGTGATTGTCCACGCAATCCGTGATAAGGACAACCAAGCGAAATTGCATCTGAGACCTCGATTTTCTTATGGATAACCCCCTCTCAAACCTGCCCCTCGATTGGATCCACGCGTTCGAGGTCGCCGGACGGCTGGGCAGCTTTACCGCCGCCGCGCAGGAAACCGGACTAACGCAGGCCGCGATCAGCCAACGGATCGGGCATCTGGAAACCCGGCTGGGCGTCGCGCTGTTCATCCGAAAGCCGCGCGGCGTTGTCCTGTCGGTCGAGGGCGAGGCTTGGCTGCCCTATGTCACCCACGCGCTGGGGACATTGCGCCAAAGCTCGGAAGAGCTCTTCGGCATACAACGCAAGCGCCTGACGATCTGGAGCAGCGCCTCGGTCCTTGAACACTGGATTGCGCCGCGATTGGCGGGGCTGTCACTGGGAGAAGACGTACAATTATCGTTCAAGACGCTGATGCTGGCGTCCGAAGACAATCCGCAGCTGCGCGGGGTGCGATTGCGCTATGGCAGCGGCGATTGGAACATCCCCCACCGCGCCCGCCTGTTTGACGAAGTGCTGGCCCCCGTCGCCGCGCCCGCTTTGATGCGAGGGCTGGAGCCGGAGCGCTGGCAGGACCTGCCACGGATCGGACTGTCCGGGCCCCGCATGGGCTGGCATGAATGGGCGGCGCAGACCGGCGACGCCCCCACCCCGATTCCGCTTCTGCGTTTTGATACCTTCACCGCTGCCCTCTCTGCCGCACGCGCAGGTGCGGGTGTGTTGCTGGCCTCGGTCCCATTGGTCGAACGCGCTTTGGCATCTAGAGAGCTGATCCGCCTGTCCGAAGACGCTCTTCCGTCCGAGAATTCCTACTGGATGGTGGCGGAACGCGGAGAGCTGACCCAGCGCCAATGGAACACGCTGACAACTGCGATCTGCACCTGATGTGATCAAATTCGAAGCCCAAAATGTGACGTGGTAGAACTACGTTTTCTGCATTTTCTTGCGGTATTCTCTATTGCGTCCCGCTAAAAGGCCCGTCAAACACCTGCAAACTTCGGGCCTTGGAAAGGGCACATGGACAGTCAGATGAAACCCGCGCGGATCGAATTCAGCACCGCTGCCCTTACGGTGGCCGAGCGTCGGATTCTGTCGGACCTGTCGGTAGACCTGACCGCCAAACGCATCGGCATCATCGGGCGCAATGGGTCTGGCAAGACCAGCTTTGCACGGCTTCTGTCCGGACTGGTGGAGCCCAGCGCAGGCACCGTGCGGATCGACGGAGTCGATCCCGCAAAAGATCGCCGCGCCGCGTTGTCCTTGGTGGGCATCCTGTTTCAGAACCCCGATCACCAGATCATCTTTCCCACTGTGGTCGAGGAACTGGCCTTTGGCCTGCGGCAGCTTGGTCTGGACGATCCCGAGGGAGCTGCCCGCGCACAACTTGATCGGTTTGGCAAATCCCATTGGGCGGATAGCCACGTGCACGGGCTGTCTCAGGGGCAGAAACAACTGGTCTGCCTGATGGCGGTTCTTGCAATGGCCCCGCGCATTCTGGTGCTGGACGAACCCTTCGCGGGGTTGGACATCCCCACGCGGATGCAACTGGGCCGCTATCTGGATCAATATGAAGGCACGCTGGTCCATGTCACCCATGACCCGCACGAACTGACCGCCTATGACCACGTGCTCTGGATCGAGGCCGGGAAGCTGGCGCAACAGGGCCTGCCCACCGACGTGCTGCCCGCATTTACCGCCCAGATGACACAGCAAGGAGAGAGCGATGATATCTCTGACCTCTCCGATTGAGACCCGCGCCCACGGCTGGCCTGCTGGGCTGAAGCTGGCGGGGCTGTGCGTCGTGACGATCGTGCTGTTCCAGATGCAAAGCCTGTGGTTCCATCTGGCCGCTTTCGCAACCACGCTGACGCTTTATGCCCTGCCCGGCCAAAGCTTCCTGCGCGCAGGCCTGCGGTCACTGAAAGTGCTCTGGCCCTTCGTGCTGCTGGTCGGGATCTATCACCTTATCATCCGCAGTCCCGTGGACGGGTTGGTGATCATCCTGCGCATGCTGACCGCAGTCGGGCTGGCCAATCTGGTCACCATGACCACGCGCCTGTCTGACATGATCGCCGTCGTACGCTGGCTGGCCACACCCCTGCGCGCGCTGGGGCTACGCACCGAATATCTTGAGACCGCCATCGCGCTGGTCATTCGCTTTACGCCTGTCCTACTGGCCAAAGGCACCCACCTGACCGAGGCGTGGCGCGCCCGGTCTGCCCGCCGTCCCGGCTGGCGTGTTATCCTACCATTCACGGTTCTTGCGTTGGACGACGCAGACCATATTGCCGATGCGCTGCGTGCGCGCGGTGGTTTCGACGCTATGAAGGAGTGAGAAATCATGGAAAAGAACGTAACCCTTATCGCCCTGTTTGCGGCGCTGATCGCGGCCTTGGGCCTGATCCCCAAGATTGATCTGTTCTTCGGCGTTCCGATCACCGCCCAAAGCCTCGGCATCATGCTGTGCGGCACCATCTTGGGCGCCAAACGCGGCGCGCTGGCTGTGCTCTTGTTCCTGCTGCTGGTCGCCATCGGCCTGCCGCTTCTGGCTGGCGGACGCGGAGGCCTTGGCGTCTTTGCGAGCCCGACCGTCGGCTTCCTGATCGGCTTCCCGATCGCAGCCTTCGTCACCGGCCTGATCACTGAAAAATGGCGTGCCGGCCCCGTCTGGCTGAGCGCCGGCGTGGCGTCCGTCGTGGGCGGCATCATCGTGCTCTATGCCTTTGGCATTCCGGGTCTGGCCTTCATGCTGGACAAGTCGCTGTTGGAAGCCACCGGTCTGGTCACGGCCTTCATCCCCGGCGACGCGATCAAAGCGGCCCTTGCTGGCATGCTGACCGCCGCCTTGGTCAAGGTACGCCCGGCCAGCGTTCTGTCGCGCGCCGAAGCCTGATCCAAACACGCCCTTCGGGCCAAAGCCGCAGCCGCCCCGTGCGCTGCGGCTTTTTCTGTGGCTGCACATTCCAGTTTGCCGATTTCGACGGATCCAGAGAAACTTCCGCTGGACCCAAAGAAATTCCATGCCCTATCAATTGTGAAACGGGGTAGGAGTTCCGCGATGACCGCCAAGAAGAACGTGCTGTTTATCATCATCGACCAATTGCGGGCGGACTGCCTGCATGGTGCTCTGGCCGATCACGTGGACCTGCCCAACCTGCGGGCCCTGATGGACGACAGCGTCACGTTTAAACGTCACTTCTCGGTCGTGAACCCGTGCGGGCCGTCGCGTGCCTCGATCCTGACGGGGCAGTATGCGATGAACCACCGGTCCGTGCGCAATGGCACGCCGCTTCGTCACGACACGCCCACCATCGCCAGCGAGATGCGCAAGGCGGGGTATCTACCGATGCTGTTTGGCTATACCGACACCTCGCAGGATCCGCGCGTGTTCGCGCCAAATGACCCGGCAGTGCAGACCTATGAAGCAGCCATGTCCGGCTTTGTCGAGCAGGTCGAGATGCGGCTTGAGATGTCCTATCCGTGGCGATCCTACCTGATGGGTAAGGGGCATCACTGGGACAATTACTGGCAGCTTTACATTCCCGGCGGCGATGGCTCTGCGCTGAACGCCCCGGCTGTCTATAAGGCCGAGGACAGCGACACCGCCTTCCTGACCAATCAGTTCCTTGACCGGATGCCTGCCTATGCCGATCAAAGCTGGTTCGCACATCTGACGTACATCCGGCCGCACCCGCCGCTTGTTGCCCCCGCGCCCTATAACGACATGTACGATCCGACCACCCTGCCCGCACCCACGCGTGTCGGCACGCGCAAGGACGAGACCGCAGTGCATCCCTTCTTCGGGCCTGCGCTGGCCAAAGAAAAGGCTGCGAATTTCGTCATTGGAGCCAAGGCCGACGACAGCGACGAAACCCTGCAAGCCCTGCGCGCCGTCTATCTGGGACTGGCGACCGAGGTGGACCATCATATCGGCCGCGTCGTCACCTTCTTGAAAGACAGCGGCCAGTGGGAGGACACGCTTCTGATCGTGACCGCCGACCATGGCGAGATGCTGGGCGACCACCACGCATGGGGCAAACATTCGGTCTATGACGCGGCCTATCACACGCCGCTGATCATCCACGCGCCGGGCTGCACTGCGGGGCATGTGGTGGACGTTCCGACAGAAAGCATCGACCTGACTCCGACGATCCTGTCATGGGTTGGACAGGAGGTTCCGAATGCGATGGATGGGCGGTCTTTGCTGCCGCTCATGTCCGGGGAAACGCCCGAGGATTGGCGTGAGTATTCCTTCTCGGAATTGGACTTTGGCGACCCGATCACACCGACCCTGTGGCAAAAAGAGCTGGGCACGGATGCCAGCAATTCCTGCGTCGGCATCCTGCGCGACCAACGGTTTACCCTGATCGAGTTCGCCGCAGACCTGCCGCCGCTTCTGTTTGATCACGGTGGTCAGGGAGAGCTAGAGGACGTGGCGGACAAGCCAGAATTCGCTCCTGATCTGGCGCGCCTGACACGGCAAATGCTGCGCCACCGAATGCGGAACATGGACCATACGCTGTCGTATGACATGATCACCGATCAGGGGCCAAAACGTGCGGCGCGCTATCCCGAGAATGACGCCAGCGCGTAATCCGCCACGTCCTTCAGGCTTTTGCCGCGCGCCATTGGCTCGACCCCCAGCCGTTCCATCGGCAGGCCGTAACGGTTCAGCCAGATCGTGTGATAGCCAAACCATGTGGCCCCGCAGATGTCCCAGCAATTGGACGACACGAACAGGATGTCCGACGCGTCACAGCCGAAGGCATCCGGGCCCATCTGATAGGCCTCGGGTGCGGTTTTGAACTTGCCGACGGTATCGACCGACAAAACATGGTCCAACAGCCCGTCCAAACCGGCGGCCTCAAGCGCGCTGTCGATCATCGCACGCGTCCCGTTGGATAGGATCGCCATCGGCACACCAGCAGCTTTCAAACGGGTCAGCTGAGCGTGGTTTTCGTCGAACGCGGTCAGCTTCTCATAGGCGCCCATCAGCGCGGCACGTTGCTGGGCCGTTGGGGCGACCCCATGCAATGCGCAAGCATAATCCAACCCGTCCCCGGTCACCTGCCAGAAATCGGTATAGCGATCACACATCGTCCGCAGGCGGGTGTATTCGATCTGCTTGTCGCGCCATGTGACGGCAATGTCCGCACCCTTTCCGGGGAAGAACTCTTCCGCCAATGCGCCGACCGAATAGACATCCAGCAGGGTGCCATAGGCGTCGAATGCAATCGCTTTTATGGGCATGGGGGATCCTTTCCGTTCGCCACCTTAGCCTACGGGCAAGCAGGGCGGTCGGGAAAGGGAAAACGGGCGCGAAGGTATTCCTACCTACGCGCCCGATGGTGTTTAGTCGATGACGCGCACGGCGCCTTTGGCTGCCGACGAGGCCAGCATCGCATAGGCTTTCAGTGCCTTCGATACCTTGCGCTTGCGCGGCTCGGCAGGCTTCCAGCCTTTTTCATCCTGCGCCTTGCGGCGTGTGGCCATTTCCTCGTCCGAGATGGCAAGGTTGATAGAGCGGTTCGGGATGTCGATCTCGATCTTGTCGCCGTCCTGCACAAGGCCAATGGCACCACCTTCAGCCGCTTCCGGCGAAGCATGACCGATCGACAGGCCCGAGGTCCCGCCCGAGAAACGACCGTCCGTCAGAAGCGCACAGGATTTCCCCAACCCTTTCGATTTCAGATAGCTGGTCGGGTAGAGCATTTCCTGCATCCCCGGCCCGCCACGCGGACCCTCATAGCGGATGACAACCACGTCGCCTTCCTTGACCTTGCCGGTCAGGATGTTGTTCACGGCGGCATCTTGGCTTTCGCAGACATGGGCCGTGCCGGTGAAGGTCAGGTTCGACGCATCCACACCCGCGGTTTTCACGATGCAGCCATCTTCAGCGATGTTGCCGAACAAAACCGCCAGACCGCCGTCTTGACTGAACGCGTGTTCTTTCGAACGGATTACGCCGCCTTCGCGGTCGGTATCCAGTTCCTTGTACCGGTTCTCGGTCGAGAACGCCTGCGTGGTGCGCACGCCACCGGGGGCCGCCTTGAACAGGCTTTCCGCTTCGGGATTGTTGGCAACCTTGATGTCCCACTTGGCAATCGCTTCACCCATGGTCGACGAGTGAACCGTGGAACAATCGTTGTGCAAAAGCCCAGCACGCGACAACTCACCGAGGATCGAGAAGATGCCACCCGCACGGTGCACGTCTTCCATGTGCACGTTGTGGATGTTCGGCGCGACCTTACACAGGCACGGCACTTTGCGGCTGAGTTGATCCATGTGGGTCATGTTGAAATCAACTTCGCCTTCGTTGGCGATGGCCAGAAGGTGCAGAACCGTGTTGGTGGATCCGCCCATGGCGATATCCAGCGACATGGCGTTCTCGAACGCTTTGAAGGTCGCGATCTCGCGCGGCAGCAGGCCAGCTTCTTCGTCCTGATAGTGGCGCTTTGTGATCTCGACGATCTTGCGGCCCGCTTCCAGGAACAGGCCCTTACGGTCGGCGTGGGTTGCCAGCGTCGAGCCGTTGCCCGGCAGTGCCAAGCCCAGCGCCTCGGCCAGACAGTTCATCGAGTTCGCGGTGAACATGCCCGAGCACGACCCGCAGGTCGGGCAGGCGTTTTCTTCGATGTGCTGAACTTGCTCATCGGTGAATTTGTCGTCCGCAGCGGCAACCATCGCGTCCACAAGGTCGATCTTGGTCATGTCCAGATCGGCAATGTCGATCTTGCCCGCTTCCATCGGACCACCGGAAACGAAGATCACCGGAATGTTCAGGCGCATGGCGGCCATTAACATACCCGGGGTGATCTTGTCGCAATTCGAGATACAGACCATGGCGTCCGCACAGTGCGCGTTGACCATATACTCGACCGAATCCGCGATCACTTCGCGCGACGGCAGCGAATAGAGCATCCCGTCATGGCCCATCGCGATGCCGTCATCGACGGCGATGGTGTTGAATTCCTTGGCGACACCGCCTGCGGCCTCGACCTCGCGGGCGACCATCTGGCCCAGATCCTTCAGGTGCACGTGACCCGGAACGAACTGCGTGAAGCTGTTCACGATGGCGATGATCGGCTTGCCGAAATCGCTGTCAGTCATGCCGGTCGCGCGCCAAAGGCCGCGGGCACCAGCCATGTTGCGGCCATGAGTAGAAGTTCTGGATCTGTAAGCAGGCATGCGGTTCCCACCCTTATCTTAGTGTTCCTGTCTGGCAGCGATTATCACCTCGCGCACGTTGAAACCAGAGCAGATTGACATCTTCGCTGGGATTGCACATTGGCCTCGGCGTATCACCAACCTGCTTGGCGCAGCCGATTGTGGCGTCTAGGGTTAAGCCAGACGATTTCAGAAAAGGTCATTTTCAATGCGTAAACGTAAGGTTCTTGTGACGGGCTCGGCCGGGTTTATCGGCTATCACCTGTCAAAACTTCTGCTGGAAGAAGGCTTTCGCGTGCATGGCTTCGACGGGATGACGGATTATTACGACGTCACCTTGAAGCAGCGCCGCCACCAGATGCTTTTGCAAAATGAAAGCTTTTCGGCCACCGAAGGAATGCTGGAAAATCTGGAGCTGTTTGACCAGATGGCAGACGATTTCGCGCCTGACATCATCGTGCATTTGGCGGCACAAGCTGGCGTGCGTTACAGCCTTGAGAACCCCCGCGCCTATATCGACTCGAATGTTGTCGGCACCTTCAACGTGATGGAGGCCGCCCGGCGTCACGAGGTTGAGCATCTTCTGATGGCCTCGACCAGTTCGGTCTACGGCGCCAATGACGAAATGCCGTTCACCGAAATGGAAAAGGCCGACAATCAGCTGACCATTTATGCGGCCACTAAGAAAGCGAATGAAAGCATGGCGCACAGCTATGCCCATCTGTGGAACATTCCGTCCACGATGTTTCGGTTCTTTACCGTGTACGGCCCGTGGGGACGGCCTGATATGGCGCTGTTCAAATTCACCAAAGGGATCATCGAGGGCACGCCCATCGACATCTACAACAATGGCGACATGTTCCGCGACTTCACCTATGTCGAGGATCTGGTCCGCGGTATCCGTTTGTTGATTGACGAACCGCCCGTGCGCCCCGACAGCAAGGATGACATCGAAGAAGGCGACAGCCTGTCCCCCGCCGCGCCCTATCGCGTGGTGAATGTCGGAAATTCCGACAAAGTGCGTCTTCTGGATTTCGTGGAAGCGATCGAGGACGCGTTGGGCAAGAAAGCCGTGCGGAACTACATGGAGATGCAGAAGGGTGACGTGCCGGCCACATGGGCGGACGCGACCCTGCTTCAACGCCTAACTGGATATCGCCCAGCCACAGATTTCCGAGATGGAGTAAACAGCTTCGTCGCGTGGTATCGGGACTATTACAAAGTCTAAGAAACAAGCCATCAAAGCTATCTGTTCCCGGTAGAAACCCGCCCTTTCGGGCGGGATCTCTTCATTCTTCAATTGGGATCGGCGCAAGATGTAGAAGCGGGATTGCAGAACCCGGTTCCACCCCGACAATGGCCAGAAGCGTATCCTGATTCAGCACGGGTGGCGTATCCGACATGAGCGGAGACCAGATCGCCAGCTTGCTTTGTGCCCGAGCCGCCGCATCTATATCCGCCATTGGCGCATGCGCAGGTGTTTGCAGGACGCTCGACGCGGCAACAGGGAAATCATCACCGGCCAGCAAAGATGCCAAAGCGAAACGCGCGCCGGTTTGGTTCTCCCACCCAGCACGCTTGAATGTCTGAACATCCGCCGCACTGCTTCCAACACAAAGTGCAAACTGGTTGGCATCGGCCATCATGGCCTCGGGACATGCAATAGTTATGCGAAGCGTCATAGCGTTACTCCGATTTTGTCTGCCATCCATTGTTCAAGCATCTCGATCTGCGTGAGGCTAGGCTGAGGTCGGGTGCTATCCCACACCTGAAGCCCATAGAGACGAAACGCCCCGGGAATGCTGCCTGAAACCTCGGCCAAACCTACCCGCAACGGCTGGGCATCGACGAACTCGCTCATCAAGTTTTGCGAGCGCGTCATAACCTTTACACCGTCCAGGCGCATCGTCGCTCCACCCGCGTAGGTTTGCAGCGTAGCAACGCGGATCTGGTGGCCACCCCAGATGCTGTTGGCAACCAGATTGCTGGCGTTCACCCCTTCTTGCACCAATCGACTGTAGTACTGCAGGCGGTCATAGCTCGCATGGGATCCCATCGACATGCCATTCGCGCTGTTTTTACTGATTTCAGCGAAGTTCACACGAGCAGCACCAACTGTTGTGAGCAACTGATAGCCAAGCACCATGGTCATCGGGTTTCCGACCCGTAATGACGGCAAGGAAACCAAACCATCGTCCACGCCATCCGTCTCGATCCAGTGATAGGTACCATCGGTCCGATAGCTGGGACGTGCGGCACTGACCGCTTGGCTCAGATCCAGCCCATTCAGTGTCTCATCCTGCCAAAGCCCGACCGGTTGGTTATCTGCAGTCACGGCAGTCGTTCCCGCATCGTCCTGATATAACTGTGCTGTATTCGCCGGATCGAACATCGCCGAGGGTGCAAGTTGCAACGGCGAGAACGGCGCAGGTGATGACGATGACCCTGCAGTCCGCAGAGCTACCGCCGGAAGTTCAAATCCTAATGACAGCATCAGATCAGCACGAACGCATGAATGCCCGACGCTGTTGTGCCCGTCGACATGACTTTGCGAACACCGACCGGTAGAATGGCGTTGTTGGCGACCACTACTGTACGTGCCATCCCTGCCGCACTTTCAAACGACACCGTGCCACCTGTTTCCACATACAAAGACACAGCAACATTAGGTAGATCGCTCAGGTCGGACGGCAGAACGGGTTCGATGTCGGTGGCCGGTCCACGCAGGGACGGCGAACGGTTTTCGAAGGGGTTGGACATTGCAAGCTCCTGACAAGTTTACACGCTGACAGGCGGCCACAATCTGGGCACCTTGCGTGATGGGTGTCGAGCTTTCTAAACAGAGAGGTTGAAGAAGCCTTAACTGGGCCGAACGCCCCGTTGCGCAGCTTTCAACGCGACGGGCAATACTTCGTGCCCAAAATCGGAAAGCTGGCTCCAAAGATCGTTCAGGGTCGCTTTGCTGTTCTTAGGATCACGGTAGATGCGGATCTCAAGATCTGTGACCAGACGATTGTCCACGATGGTCAAGACACCCTCATCTATTTCGGGTTGGCACAGGCTAAGCGGCAGCCATCCCATCCCGAACCCTTCAAGGATCATCGCTTTTACACTGTTCGCCAGCGCGTTTTGGTTCACGACAAAGACTTTTCGTGGGCTGACAATCTGTTCCACCACGAATTCCTGCACCGATCGCAGCGCCGAAACAGCTCCGTAGGACAGTAGCGGCATCGCGTCTTTCGCCGTTTCACTAAACGTGAATTCCGCCTCCCCGCCAGATTTGCACCGCGACACCGGAACAAATTGATCATGGGCAAGCGTCATATGCTCGAAACTGGCAACCTCAAGCGGGCCAAGGTAATCCATCGACGGATGCCAATAGGTCAGGAACGCATCGCAATACCTCTGTTGCAGCGCGCTGACGAATTGATCTGCCGCCCAAGAGGTCGAGTTCAGATCAGTCTCCATCCCGCCTTCCATCACCAAGGGCGCAATCAGCTGCTTGTAGTGCGTCATGTAAAGCGACTGAGACGCAGCAAAACGGATCACGTTTTCCTTAGCTGCATCAATGGTTTGGCAACGTTCGATCGTTTCTTCATAGGTCCGCAACATGATACGTGCCTGCGACAGGAACACATCACCCGCAGGCGTCAATGTCAGTGGAAGTGTCTCGCGGTTGATAAGCCGCACACCGATGTCGTTCTCAAGCGCGCGGATCCGGCGCGAGAACGCCGGCTGACTGACATTCCGCTCTTCCGCAGCGCGCGAGAAATTTCGGCACGCGACCAACGCTTCGAAGTCTTTCAACCAAAGAATGTCCAAAGGACCAATCCGCCTTAAAGGCCGGTCGCATCCGCATCCAACCTGCCTTCTTCAAGGGCGTGACAGGCAACCGTGCTGCCGTCTGGCTGGTGAATGGCGCGCGGCTTTTCACTATTGCATCTGCCATTCGCAAAAGCACAGCGGCTTTCGAAGGGGCAACCTTGCGGCAAATTGATCGGCGTCGGGATCTCGCCTTTCAGGCGGATATGGTTCGGACGATCATCCTTCAACTGCGGCACTGCGGACAGCAAGGCTTTAGTATAGGGGTGTTTTGGATTCGAAAATAGAGTTGCCGTTTCGGCAACCTCGCAGACGGTTCCAAGATACAGAACCGCAACCCGCGTTCCGAAATGCTCGACCACGCTTAGATCATGGGTGATGAACAGATAGGTCAGGCCCCGGTTTTCCTTGGCTTCCAGCATCAAATTCAAGACCTGCGCCTGAATGGAGACGTCCAGCGCACTGATCGGTTCATCCGCGATGATGAACTCGGGATCGACGGTCAGGGCACGCGCGATGGCGATCCGCTGACGTTGCCCACCCGAGAATTCGTGCGGATAGCGTTTGATCCAGGTGGGATCGACGCCGACGGACATCATGACCTCGGTCACCTTGTCGCGCACCTCGGCAGCCGAGTACTTCGGGTTGTGATGGCGCACCGGTTCTTCCAAGGCCTGCAGGATCGTCATGCGCGGGTTCAACGACGCATAGGGGTTCTGGAAGATCATCTGGATCTTCTTGCGCAGGGGCAACATGTCATGGCGCGACAGATCATCAATGCGCTGTCCTTCGTAGTGGATCTCGCCGGCGCTGGGGGTCAGAAGCCCCGCTACCAGTCGGGCCACAGTGGACTTGCCGCATCCGCTTTCGCCGACCACGCACAGTGCTTCGCCGCGATTGACGTCCAAAGACACGTTGTTCACCGCATGGACCGAGCGCGTTTCGCGGGTAATCCGACCGCCTTTGAACCTCACCGTCTCAAGAAAGCCCTGGTCCAAATCGAACCGTTTCTCAAGACCTTTGATTTCCAGAAGGGGGGTCTGGCTTGCCATATCCTTCATGCTTTGACCTCTCGCCGGGCGTCATTGGATTGCAGGCGCTGAACCTCGTGGCAGGCGACCTCGACCTCGCCGAAATGCGAGATCTCGGGGATACGCGAACGGCACACGTCCGTCGCATACTCGCACCGCGGATTGAAAGGGCATCCCGGGGGTATGTTCGTGAGTGGCGGCATGTTTCCCGGGATCTGCTTGAGCCGTTGGCCCGGCAGTGTCTGTTGTGGCAGGGCGTTGATCAGCCCTTGCGTATAGGGGTGCTGCGGATCGTTGATGATCTCGCGCGTGCGGCCGGATTCAATGATCCGCCCTGCATACATAACCAATGTGCGCTCGGTCATCTGGCTGACCACACCAAGGTCGTGGGTGATCAGGATCAAACCAACTTGATTGGACTGGCAGAGCTCCAGCAACAGCTCCATGATGTCTGCTTGAATGGTCACATCCAGCGCAGTGGTCGGTTCGTCCGCGATGATCATCTGCGGATCCAAAAGCAGGGCAATCGCAATGATAATTCGTTGCCGCATCCCACCCGAAAGCTCGTGCGGGTATTGCTCCAACCGTTCCTCGGGCGAGGGAATATACACCTCGCGCAGTTTGACGATCGCGATCTGGCGTGCCTCTTCGCGTGACAGCTTGCGGTGCGCCATCAGGGTCTCGATCATCTGCTGGCCGATGGTCAAAACCGGGTTCAGCGTCACCATCGGATCCTGAAAGATCATCGCCATACGGTTACCCCGGATGCCGCGAAGCTGCCGATCATTCATGGTGACGACGTCTTCGCCCTCGAACATGATTTGACCGTGGTCGATAAAGCCGGGACGGCTGAGCAGGTTCATCAGGGCAAAGCCGGTGATCGACTTGCCTGCCCCGCTTTCCCCAACGATCCCAAGGCGTTCGCCTTTCGCCAGATCAAAGGAAATGCCGTTCAAAGCGGTGACCGTCTGTTCGCGCATCGCGAATTTTACGGTCAGGTCACGGACGGAAAGAAGGCTCATCGCGTCACCCCTTGTAAAGTTTCGGGTTCAGGACATCGCGCATCCAGTCGCCCAACAGGTTGATAACAAGGACCAGCACGACCAGCACCACGCCCGGAATGACGGTAATCCACCAGCTGCCCGAGAAGATGTAATCGAACCCGGACGAGATCAGCGAACCAAGCGACGGTTGGCTGGGTGGCATGCCCAGACCCAAGAAGCTTAGCGACGCTTCCGAGATGATTGCGTTTGCCACCTGCACAGTCGAGATAACAAAGATCGGTGACAGCGAGTTCGGCAGGATATGCCGCACCATGATGCGACCCGGCCCAAAGCCCAGCACGCGAGCACTGTCGACGTACTCTTTCTTCTTCTCAGCCAGCACGGTCGCCCGCACGGTCCGCGCATATTGCGGCCACTCGGCCACGCCGATCACAGCGATCAGGAAGAACACGGCATATTGGTTGAAGGTCTCGGACCCAAACATCGCTTGGGTCACAGCAAGGAAGATGATCGCAACCATCAGGGTCGAGAAGCTGAGCTGAATATCTGCCAGACGCATTAGAAGGCTGTCCAGACGTCCGCCGACATAACCCGCGATCAGACCGATCGAGATGCCAAGAAAGGCTTGCAGCGCCACCGCGCAAACACCGATCAACAACGACAAACGAGTTCCGTAAAGGATTGTCGACCACAGGTCGCGGCCCTGATCGTCGGTCCCAAGCGAGAAGTCAGGCAGGGATCCATCCACCCAGAACGGCGGATACTCCGAGTTCATGATGTCGATCGACGCGGGATCATAAGGATCAAAGGGAGCAAGCAGAGGCGACAGCAACGAGGATATCGCGATAATCAGGAAGATCGCCATACTGACAATCGCAACGGGGTTCTTGCGGAAACTATACCCGATATTCGAGTTCCAGATCTTCGCGAAGTGCGACGGTTCGGTGCCGGGGGTCATGGTGTTGCTGCTCATGCGCCCATCCTCGCAATATTCACGGTTGGGTTCACAAGGCCATAGATCAGGTCAACGATGGTGTTCGTCACCACGAAGATGAAACCTACGACGATCAGATAGGCCACGATCAAGGGCGTATCGACACGGTTCACGGCTTCGAGGAACATGAAACCCATGCCGGGCCACTGGAAAACAGTCTCGGTCAGGATCGTATAGGCCACCATCGTGCCGATCTGCACACCGCCCACGGTGATGACCGGAAGAAGCGTGTTCTTCAGCGCGTGCAGGAAATAAATGCGGCGCGGGCTGATGCCCTTGGCACGGGCGAATTTCACGTACTCGGATTGGAGCACTTCCATCATTTCCGAGCGGATCAGGCGCACAAACAAGGGCAGCATAATCGACGCCAGCGCAAACGATGGCAGGATGATGTGCATCCACCCATCGACGGTAGCGAAGTTGGTTTCCCAATAGCCGAACACATGCACAACATCGCCACGCCCGAAAGACGGGAACCAGCCATAGTGAACCGAGAAGACGAAGATCATCATGATCGCGGTCAGGAACACCGGGATCGAAATCCCGATAATCGATAGGCCCATGATCAACCGGCTTAGGATCGTGTCTGGCTTGATCGCCGTATACACACCCAGCGGGACCGACAGGCCTATGATGATAATTGTTGCGCCCATCACCAGCTCAAGCGTGGCGGGCAGTTTTTTCAAGATCACGTCCAGCGCGGGCTCTTTGAAGAAGTACGACGTGCCCAGATCCCCCTGAAGCGCATTACCTGCGAACCGAAGATATTGGGTCATGAAGCTGTCATTCAGCCCCAACTCGTCGCGCAATTGCTGACGCGTTTCTTCTGATACCGATTGCCCGACCAGCTCGCGTAGCGGATCGCCCAGATTGCCCTGGATGGCAAAGCCGATCACCGAGATGACAAACATCACTGCAATCGCCTGAAATACTCGCTTCACGAGATAGGCAAACATCGTTTTGACCTTTGTAGACGTGTATCT
Source organism: Aliiroseovarius pelagivivens (assembly GCF_900302485.1). NCBI lineage: Bacteria > Pseudomonadati > Pseudomonadota > Alphaproteobacteria > Rhodobacterales > Paracoccaceae > Aliiroseovarius > Aliiroseovarius pelagivivens. The sequence continues at coordinate 254,569 of NZ_OMOI01000002.1, forward strand.
GTTGCGCACCGTGTGATGTCAGGAGACAGGTAGCTTCGCAAGAGCCAAGCGGACAATGCGCGCAATCAGGGTGAGATCCGGGCCAGCACAAGGCCAGCCCGGAGATTACCTCTTACTTGACGACCAGATCGCCGAAGTAAGGGAAGTTCAGTGCGTTGACGATGTCAGCCGAGTTCATGTTCGACTTCGATCCCCAAGCCAGGTTCTGCCAGTGCAGCGGAATGAAGGCCGCTTCATCGTACAGGATACCTTCCAGCTTCTGCAGCTGAGCAGCACGTGCTGCCGGGTCGGTTTCGCTGTTCGAAGCGTTCATCAGGTCATCCGCCATCGAGTTACAGTAAGCACCCGAGTTGTACTGACCGTTGCCGGTAGCTTCATCCGGACAAGCCGACAGGAACTGGTGGAAGTTCGCCGAATCTTCGGTATCTGCGTGCCAGCCGATCATCATCATGTCAGCAGCGCGCTCGTCGAACTTGGGCCAGTACTGGGCTTTCGGCATGGTCTGCAGGTCAACCTTGATGTTGATCTGCGACAGCATCGAGGCAACAGCTTGTGCGATCTTGTCGTCGTTTACATAGCGGTTGTTCGGAGCCATCATCGTGATCGAGAAACCATCAGCGTAACCAGCTTCAGCCATCAGTGCCTTCGCTTTTTCCAGATCGAAACGCGGCATGATTGCCGGGTCATGACCCAGATAGCCAGCCGGCGATGCCTGAGCACCCACGGTGCCGAAGCCACGCATGATGCGGTCCACGATACCAGCGTTGTTCACAGCATAGTCGATGGCCAGACGCACTTTCGGGTCCTTGAACGCCTCGACACGGTTCTGGTTCATCTGGAAGGTGATGATGCGTGTGCCAGCCATGGTGATCAGGTCGATCCCATCAGCGTCACCCACACGCTTCAGATCAGTCGGCGGAACCGGAGCGATGAAGTCAACGTCACCCGACAGAAGGGCGGCCACACGGGTCGGGTCTTCTTTAATCGGGGTCAGGATGATCTTGTCGACGTTGCCAGCGGTTTCAGTATCCCAGTAACCGTCGAAACGATCAAAGACCACTTTCACGCCCTGCTCACGCTCGGACACAACGAACGGGCCAGTACCCGAAATGTTGCGCGAGGCAAAGCTGTCACCGTGCTTCACGATTTCCGACTTGTCTTTGCCGTCATCGGTCGTGCCGGTATAGAACGCGCTGTCCATCGGGAAGATGTAGGTCGCGGTGTGCAGCACCAGCGGGTACGGCTCTGATGTTTTCAGGTCGAAAGTCATGTCGTCGACGACTTCAACATCGGTAAACAGCGAGAAGATGCCTTTAAAGTCGTCGCTGGCCTTCAAACGGTCAAAGGTCCAGTCCACGTCTTTTGCGGTCAGCATGTTACCCGAGTGGAATTTGACACCATTCTTCAGTTTGAAGCGCATGGTGGTGGCGTCGATCTGTTCCCAGCTTTCGGCCAGACGGGCTTCGAACTGAAGATCCTTGGTCCAGCGCACCAGCGGGTCAAAGACCATATGTGAAAGCTGTAGTGTGCCGCCTGAAAGTTGTTCATGCGGGTCCATCGAAACCGGGTCAGCGTCATAAGCAACGCGCACGGTGGTTTCGGCATAAGCTGCCGATGCCAACGTCGCCACTGCGGCGGCCGCCGCAAGGCTACGGACTATCTTAGTCATGGATTTACTCCCCTGTGGTTGTGATCAAAACGCTAGAGCCGGGGGCAGGTGGGCGCAAATGCCGATATCGTATAGGGTATGCAATGGGCGCATGAGGCAATCCACAATCTGTATAAATCGTTTATATACAGATTGTTACATGCGCCCTTCTGACCCTGAGAACTCAATCAACTCTACAACCACAGCTAATTCATCCTCAAACCTGCGGCCAGATGCTCGACCAGCAAGCGCACCCTGTGCGGCAAAAAGCTTGTTTCCGGGCGCAATATAAAGACACCTCCGCCAGCGCTAGGATCGGAGTATTCCGAAAGCACCGGAACCAGGCCACCTTCATTCAGATCGCGATCGACAAGGAACTCGGGCAGCCAGGCGATTCCAAGCCCGGCAACGCATGCTGAATGGATCGCTTCTAGGCTGTTGCACATCATACCGGTGCCAAGACGGGCGTGACTGTTATCCCCTTTGGTCAGGCCCCAGTCTGAAACTTGTCTTTCCAGATTCAGACGCAGGCACCTGTGGTGTCCAAGCTCAGTTGGATCCAGCGGGACGCCATACACCTCAATATACTTGGGTGATGCGCATAACACCCGCCGATACGCCGTGATCTTCCGCGATATAAGGGAAGAGTCCGTCAAGTTCCCACTTCGGATCGCGATGTCGAACCCCTCGCCTACCAGATCGACAAGCTTGTCCGATATAAGAAGTTCTATCTCCAGCTCAGGATGCTGAGACATGAAGTCGTTCACCAATGGAACCACCCGCAATCGTCCCAGAGCAGCCGAGCAGGTCATCCTGATAACGCCCCTCAGCTGGCTTTCATCTTCGGCAATGTCTTCTTCCAACGCCGTCATGCGCGCCAGAATGTCCCGAGCCTCCTCGACATAGCGCTGCCCTGCCTCGGTCAGGGACATGCGTCGCGTCGACCGGATAAGCAGGGGCACCCGCAAGCGTTGCTCAAGAAGATGTACACGTTTTCCCACCGCTGACGGTGTGTATCCCAACACGCGTGCGGCTGCTGAAAAGCTGCCATGGTCGACTACAGCCAACAGGATTTCCAGATCTGATTTTTGCATCACTTGATCCCGTGTGGATCAATTCATGATCCTAATCTCACCATTTTCCACATCTTCTATCCAGTTTATATCAAAAGCACGCCCAACCCAAGGAGTCCCTCCGTGTCGACCATTGCCAACTCCTCTCTATTCTCACCGCTTACGCTGCCGAACGGGCGCGTTCTGAAAAACCGGATCATCAAATCAGCCATGTCGGATTCGCTTGGGGATGGTCGGGGCAATCCGACGCCCGCGCAGATGCGCCTTTATGAACGTTGGGCCGAAGGCGGGCTTGCGGCGTCGATCATCGGCGAGGTACAGGGCGATCCACTTTATCCAGAGAAGCCAGGCAATCTGGTATTGGACAACAATGCAGATAGCGCAGCGTTCCAGGATCTCGCGCGACGCGGCTCGGTCAACGGGGCTGATCTGTGGCTGCAACTGGGCCATGCAGGTGCCTTGTCGCATCTTCCGATCAGCCAGCCCAAGGGTCCCAGCGCCATGACATTCCCTGACTTCCGCGCAGAAGAAATGTCTTTGGCCGAGATCCAAACCGTACCCGAAAGTTTCGCCAGAACTGCTCGGCGGGCATCGGAATTAGGATACAGCGGCGTGCAAATTCACGCGGCCCACGGCTTCCTTCTCAGCCAGTTTCTGTCTCCGCTATTCAATCGTCGAACAGATACCTACGGTGGCTCGGTCCAGCAAAGGATGCGGCTTCTGATCGAAACGGTCGAGACCGTTCGCGCGGCTGTTCCCAGCGACTTTACTGTGGCAACCAAACTGAACGCGACCGATCAACTGGATGGCGGACTGTCCGAAGATGACGCTCTTCAGGTTATTGCGGCACTTGAAGGCAAGGGTGTCGATTTGCTGGACATCAGCGGTGGCACCTATTTCCCCGGCGCACCTTCAAGCTCGGAACGAACGACCAAGGGACCATATTTCCTCGAATTCGCACGCGCGGCCCGTGCGGTGTCGACTTTCCCGCTTATGGCCACAGGTGGTTTCAAGCATCGTCAGGAAGCAGAACAGGCCATTGCGTCCGGCGATGTAGATGCCGTCGGGGTGGCCCGTGGATTCGTTCTTGATCCGGACTTACCAACAACGTGGCAAGCAGGTGGCGACGATCCCAGCTTCCCCCGATTTGACGCTTTGCCCCCCGGCGGAATGACCGCTTGGTTCACCATGCGAATGCTAGATCTTGGACTGGACAGGGAAGCGAAAGTTCATCGCGATCTACTTGCGGCAATCAACGAATATGAAAGCCGGGACGATCAACGCATCAAGCTTTGGCGCGAACGTTTTCGAGCGGCATAAACGCCTGACTTGCGCATATCTTCCGCGTTTAAAAAGCTGGGCGGCGCACGTGAAACCACGAGCGCCGCCCAATCATCAAACTGCATCCTGAAACGATCAGAAGTCCAGGTTTTCCACCGACAAGGCGTTCTGCTGGATGAACTCGCGGCGCGGCTCGACCACGTCGCCCATCAGCTTGGTGAAGATATCGTCAGCTTCGGCCAAATCATCCACCTTTACCTGCAGCAGGGTACGGGCTTCGTGATCCAGCGTGGTTTCCCACAGCTGATCAGGGTTCATTTCGCCCAGACCCTTGTAACGCTGCAGCGTCAGCCCTTTCTCGCCCTCAGCCAGAATAGAGCTCAACAGGTCAATCGGCCCCTGAATTAGGATCTCGCGATCCTTCCGCGACAGGTGCGAATGCTCGCGATAGATGTCGCGGGTATCTTGTGACACTTCCGACAAACGCCGTGCTTCGCCCGAGCGCAGAACAGCGCCGTCCAGCGTACGGATTTCCTCGACCCCGCGCAGAACGCGGGCCAGACGGATGCCGTGATCCTGTGTGATCCGACCCTGCCAGCCTTGTTCGTATTCTACTGCAACCTTGTCCAGACGCGCCGCTACATCGTCCGCTACGCGCTGCAGATCCGCATCCGCACGGCCTGGATCAAAGGCACCTGCAAGAGCGGCTTGTTCCAGAATGTTACGCGGGTAATGGGTCGGGAATGCATCCAGAATGCGTTTGAAATTCCGGGCACCATCAACCACGCGGGTCAGATCGGGACCGGCGATTTCTTCGCCATTTGCCAAACGCAGCACAGTCCCGTCGATCCCCTGATTAATCAGGTAATCCTCAAGACCTGCCTGATCTTTCACATAGACCTCGGATTTGCCGCGCGCCACTTTATAAAGCGGTGGTTGCGCAATATAAAGATACCCGCCCTCGATCAGTTCCGGCATCTGACGGAAGAAGAAGGTCAAAAGCAGTGTCCGAATATGTGCGCCATCCACATCAGCATCGGTCATGATGATGACCTTGTGATAGCGCAGCTTTTCGATATTGAACTCGTCGCGACCAATCCCGGTACCCAGCGCTGTGATCAGCGTGCCGATTTCCTGACTGGACAGCATCCGATCGAACCGCGCACGTTCCACGTTCAGGATCTTCCCGCGCAGGGGCAGAACCGCCTGATCGTGACGCGAGCGACCCTGCTTGGCCGACCCACCAGCCGAGTCACCCTCGACCAGGAACAGTTCACGTTTCGCCGGGTCTTTTTCCTGACAATCAGCCAGCTTTCCGGGCAGCGACGCCACATCAAGCGAGGATTTCTTACGCGTCATTTCACGCGCTTTACGGGCAGCTTCGCGGGCCAAGGCGGCCTCGACGATCTTGCCAACAATCATCCGTGCAATCTGTGGATTCTCGTCAAACCACTCTTGCAGCTTTTCGTTCATCAGACCTTCGACCGCCGGGCGCACTTCGGACGACACCAGCTTGTCTTTGGTCTGCGAGCTGAACTTCGGATCCGGCACTTTCACGGACAACACGCAAGTCAGTCCTTCGCGCGCATCGTCGCCCGTGAAGTTCACCTTCTCTTTCTTCGCCAAGCCCGAGGAGTTGGCATAGAGGTTCAGTGTCCGTGTCAGCGCGCCGCGGAAGCCCGCAAGGTGGGTACCGCCATCGCGCTGCGGGATGTTGTTGGTGAAGGGCAGCACGTTTTCGTGGTAGCCATCGTTCCACCACATCGCGACCTCGACTCCGATGCCGTCTTTTTCGCCGGTGACAAAGATCGGCTCTTCCATCAAAGACGTTTTCGAGCGGTCGAGATATTTCACGAACTCTTTCACGCCGCCGTCGTAGTGCAATTCCGAATGCAGCTTCTCGGCGGGGCGTTCATCTTCGATGATGATCCGCACACCCGAGTTCAGGAAGGACAACTCGCGCAGACGGTTCTCCAGTGTCTTGAACTGATAATCGAGGTTCGAGAACGTGTCGGTCGAGGCCAAGAACCGCACCTCGGTCCCGGTGCGATCACCGCAGTCGCCGACGACTTCCAGATGTTTCGCGGTCTCGCCGCGCTCGAACCGGGCGACATGCTCTTTACCATCGCGCCAAACCCGCAACTCAAGCCAATCGGACAGCGCGTTCACAACCGAAACGCCCACACCGTGCAGACCGCCCGACACTTTGTACGAATTCGAGTCGAACTTACCGCCGGCGTGCAACTGGGTCATGATGACCTCGGCTGCGGACACGCCTTCTTCCTTGTGAATATCCACGGGAATCCCGCGCCCGTTGTCATATACAGAAACCGAGTTGTCGGCATGAATCTTGACGGTCACAGCGTCAGCGTGACCTGCCAAAGCCTCGTCGATACCGTTGTCGACGACCTCGTAAACCATGTGGTGCAGGCCCGACCCGTCATCGGTGTCACCGATATACATGCCGGGGCGCTTGCGCACCGCTTCCAAGCCTTTGAGAACTTTGATGGATTCGGCGCCGTAGTCGGTGCCGTTCTGCGCGTCATCAGCCATGAGGGCCTTCCTGTTATTCGTTCTGGAAAATATAGTGTTTTCCGAGGGGATTGTCACGCCGAAGCCACCATATTTAGCGGTTTTCTGGCGATGTTTCTCCTAAACGAAGGGGATCACCAATCCGACCAGAATCAACAGCCCCCCTGCCGCGTAGTTCATCCGTGTAAGTGCTTGTTCTGACGACAGAAGCGACCTTGCGCGATCGACAAAATATGCCAGCATCAAGTTTCCCACCAACGGCACGATGAAGGACGCCAAAGCGATGGCCACGATATCGCCAGCTGTCAAAAGCGACAGATCGAAGAAACCGGGCAAAACACCCATGTAAAACAGGATTGCTTTTGGGTTCGACAGGATCACGATTAGCCCCGCAACAAAGCCCGCCAACATACCGGGTCGTGTCAAACGGCTGTCGCCCGTCACCTTGTGTCCCGCGGATCGGATGATCGTGATGCCCAGCCAAAGAAAGAACAAGGCCGCCACAATGCGAAGCACCAGCATTCCACCTTCCACACTGGACGCCAGCCACCCCATTCCCAAAGCAGCCAGAACCGACCAGAAGATGTCGCCCACTGCAACACCTAGCGTCAGTGGCCACGCTTGCGTGAAACCACCCGCCAGCACACGCGCGACCAGCGCCACCCAGACGGGTCCCGGGGTCAGGAACAAGATGAACAGGCCGAAGATGTAGAAACCCAGTTCGGCAGGCGAGATGGTCATGTCAGGTGGCCGTCCTCGTCCAGCTCCCAAAAGGGATTCATTGCGTATTCCCAGACATGTCCGTCCGGATCCGCGAAATAGCCGGAGTAACCGCCCCAGAAGATCTTGTCAGGCCGCGTGACAACCGTGCCACCAGCCGCAATGGCCGCGTCATATGCTGCATCGACCTCGGCCTCGGTCGGGAAGTTCTGGCCCAGCGTCATCGCACCTGTGCCTAGCGCCTCGACCGGGCGTTTCATGTCTTCGGCCAGCCCTTCCAACGTGTAGAAACCAAATTTCATGCCATTCATGTCATAGAAGGCCACCTTGTCCATGACATTGGATGGCTCCCAGCCGATGGCGCCATAGAACGCCACGGCGCGCTCCAGATCTTTGACGCCCAATGTGATCAGGGTCACGCGATTGGTTTTCATGGCTTCACCTCTTTTACTTCCGACACGCCGTCGGTCTCGGTCACTTCGAAATGCGCGGCGCGGTCGCCGAGTTCCTCAAACAGTTCTGGGCCCGTACCTGTCATGAACGCCTGCGCGCCCAAGGCGCAAATCTCGTCATAAAGCGCGGCACGTCGCCCTGCATCCAGATGCGCGGCCACCTCGTCCAAAAGCAGGATGGGGGGCGCCCCGAAATCCCGCGCCAGTGCACGGCCATTGGCAAGGATCAAGGAGACCAGAAGCGCTTTCTGCTCACCCGTTGAGCAATCCCGCGCCGCCACGCCTTTCGCCGCATAGACCGCCGCCAAGTCTGTCCGATGCGGCCCGACCAAAGACCGCCCAGCCGGCAAATCCCGCGACCGGCTATCGGCAAATGCGACCGCCAAATCGCCCTCGCTTTCTGACAGATCACTATCATCCACCTGCACCAGTGACAGATCCGCCACGGGAAAGGCGGTTTCGGCCAAGGCTTGCGCCTCTTGCAGCTGATCCAGACAATAGGCGCGGTTTGCGATGATCCGTGCCCCAGCCTGCGCCATTTGCGCCTCGAGCGCATCATACCAATGTGCGTCGCGCTGCCCGTCTTTCAGCAGCCGATTGCGTTCACGCATGGCCTTCTCATAGGTCAGCACTGCATCCGCATGGCCGGGCTCAAAACTCATCGTCATGCGATCCAGAAACCGGCGACGGCCTTCTGCGCCTTCGACCCACAGCCGGTCCATCACGGGGACAAGCCAGACAATCCGCGCGATCCGACCCAGCGCCACCTGTGCGGCGGCCTTGCCGTCGATCTTTACCTGACGCGACGCCCCGGCCTCGCACCAAGTTTCAACCTCGTGCATCTGGTGCAGGCTTTGCAACACGGCCGAGACTTTCCACCCCACTGCCTCGGGCTTTCGGATCATCTCGTCTAACGCGGCCCGCCGCAGCCCCCGTCCGGGGGACAACATGGACACAGCTTCCAAAATGTTGGTTTTACCCGCCCCGTTGCGCCCGTGAATGGCAACAGGCCGCCCATCCAAGGACAGGCGGGCCACTTTGTGACTTCGAAAATGGCTGAGTGTCAGCTCGCGAAGGGCGAGTGTCATCACGCCCTCCTTTTCAACGCTTCAAGGACCGACAGGTCACACGCGCATCGGCATGACGACGTAAACGGCGCTGGTATCATTGCCTTCACGCATCAGGGTCGGATCGCCCGAGGAATTGAACATGAAGACGGCGTTTTCGCGATCTACCTGGCTGGCGATCTCCAGCAGGTACTTGGCGTTGAAGCCGATTTCCAACCGCTCGTCATTGTAAGCGACTGCCAGTTCTTCTTCCGCAGCGCCCGCATCGGGTGCGTTCACCGACAAAACCAGACGATCTTCGTCCAGCTGCAGCTTCACAGCGCGCGAACGCTCGCTGGACACGGTGGCCACACGGTCCACGGCCTGAGCAAACGCAGTCGCGTCCACTTCCAGCTTACGTGTGTTGCCCGAGGGGATCACGCGGGTGTAATCGGGGAACGTGCCGTCGATCACTTTCGACGTCAGCGTGATGACCGGCGTTGCAAAGCGCACCTTGGTTTCCGATACCGACACTGCAATCGTCGCATCGTCATCGTCCAGAAGCTTGCGCAGCTCGCCCACGGTTTTGCGGGGAACAATCACGCCGGGCATTTCTTCTGCTCCGGGGGGCAAATCAGCGTCGATGCGTGCCAAACGGTGACCGTCCGTGGCCACGGCACGCAGCACTTTGCCGCCTTCGGCGTCTGAGACGTGCAGATAGACACCGTTCAGGTAATAGCGGGTCTCTTCCGTCGAGATCGCAAATTTTGACTTGTCAAACAGGCGACGCAGAACCGGCGCGGGGGCCGAGAAATTCGCCGAATACTCCGACGATGCCATGACCGGGAAATCTTCCTTAGGCAGGGTCGCCAGCGAGAAACTCGAGCGGCCAGCTTCGACGCTCAGACGCCCGGTGGCGCCGTCATCGGTCAGCTGGACAAGTGCCCCGTCGGGCAGCTTGCGCACAATTTCATGCAGGGTCACAGCCGACACGGTCGTCGCGCCAGCGCGTTCGACCATCGCGTCGGTCTTGTCCACCACTTCGATGTCCAGATCGGTGGCGCGGAAGGAAACGCTGTTGCCCTCAGCCTCGATCAAAACATTTGCTAGGATTGGAATAGTATTCCGGCGTTCTACAACAGATTGCGCCTGTGCCACGGCCTTCAGAAGCGCGCCGCGTTCGATACTGATCTTCATGTCCCACTCCTGACAGATACCGGGGCGGAGACCATATCATGTTCACCGCCCGGCTCAATTCTTTATTCGGAATGTCCGCTTCTTTCGTGGGCGGGTCAAGGGTTTAAGGCCCAAAACCCACCGTTTTGGGGTCGCTTTACGCCTCGAGCGCGCGACGCAGCAACTCCAGATCTTCCGCAATCTGATCGTCGATGCCTTTCAGCTCGTCGATCCGCTTGACGCCATGCATGACCGTGGTGTGATCCCGACCGCCGAAACGACGCCCAATTTCCGGCAGCGACCGCGAGGTCATGTGCTTGGCCAGATACATCGCAACCTGACGCGGACGGGCAATGGTGCGCACACGACGGGGGCCGATCAGATCCGACAGACGGATGTTGTAATGCTCGGACACTTTGCGCTGGATTTCCTCCACAGTGACCTTGCGATCGGACGCGCGAAGAATGTCGCCCAGACAGTCCTGAGCCAGCTCCAGTGTGATTTCGCGACCAACAAGCGACGCAAAGGCGAACAGACGCATCAAAGCGCCTTCCAGCACGCGAACGTTGGTCGAAATGCGATGCGCCAGATACTCCAGCACACCATCGGCAATCACCAGACCTTTGTACTGTTCACGGTAAGCGTTCACTTTGGTTTGCAGCACGCCAAGACGCAGTTCGTAATCGGTGGGGTGCAGGTCCACGACCAGACCGCATTGCAGACGGCTTTTGATACGATCCTCAAGATCCTTGATCTCGCCCGGGGCACGGTCAGCCGAGATGATGATCTGTTTGTTCTGGTCCACCAGCGCGTTGAACGTGTGGAAGAACTCTTCCTGGGTGCTGTCTTTGCCGGCGATGAACTGAACGTCATCCACCATCAGCACATCGACCGAGCGGAACAACTGTTTGAAGTCGATCATCTGTTTTTCGCGGATCGCCTGAACGAAGCGGTACATGAATTGCTCGGCGGACAGATACACCACGCGCAGGTCGGGCTGGCGGGTCTTCATCTCGTGCGCGATGGCGTGCATCAGGTGCGTTTTACCAAGGCCAACACCACCATACAAAAAGAGCGGGTTGAACGTGACCGGGCCACCTTCAGCGACACGGCGGGCCGCAGCATGGGCCAGCTCGTTCGGCTTGCCGACAACGAAGCTGTCGAAGGTAAAGCGCGCGTCAAGCGGCGCACCGGGCAGATCGCTGTGATCGGGCTTGGTGATGGTCGCCGGTGCGGCCGTTTTGTCAGCGTTCGGCACAACCGGGCGCGGCTTTGCTTTTTCAGGAACCTTGAACTCAAGACGCGCGACTTTGACGCCCTCGCCGTTCAAGTGTTTCAGAATCTGATCCCCAAAATTCTGACTGACCCAGTTGCCCAGAAAGTTGGTTGGCACCAGAAAACGCGCCACACCACCATCCAGTTCAGCAAATTCCAAGGGTTCAATCCAACTGGTATAGTTGTTCTGTCCCACTGCTTTTTGCAGCTTATTACGGACCTTACCCCATTCTTCGTTCGTCATATTACCTCGACCCAGCGTTTTATTAAGACCGCCCAAGACAGTCCCTCACAGGCACTAATATCCCATTCACACGGCGCACTTTCAGCGCACCCCTTCATGGCGAAACACGAAATCCACAGCCCGCTGCCGACGAGCATGCTTTAGACGCCGCGCCCAATACTGAACCGCACCACATGGTTACCCATTCTGGCGACATGCCCAATTGGACGTTCGGAACTTTACAGTTTGCGCATCCACCCTAGCAGTCAGGGTGGCAACATGCCTTCAGGCGCACCACATGACAGCAGGCACACAATAGGCATTGAGATCTGACCTCAAAGAATCAAATCCGGATGTGGCAAAAGGGGTTTTCCCCTTATAGTTCGTGGGTTTAGCCCACTTATGTCTGATAGTCCCAAGTCGGCGAAGTGAATCGCTGAATGCAAGCTAGCAATCACTCTGCGACTGGCGCAATAGAACTTCACGCTTGACTCTGTGATTGCCGAAACGAATCCCGAAGGCACGTCGCAAAATCAAATTTCTTAGCAGACTTAGCAAAAAGAGCGTGCCCATTTGGACACGCTCTTTTTTTGTTTTCGGACGCTGTTCAGAGGTGAATCTGAATCAGCCCAGTGCTTTTACACGCGAGCTCAGGCGCGAGACTTTACGTGCAGCGGTGTTCTTGTGGTAAACGCCTTTGGTCACGCCGCGCATCAGTTCAGGCTGAGCAGCTTTCAGGGCAGCAGCAGCTGCATCCTTGTCGCCCGACTCGATGGCTTCTTCAACGGCACGCAGGTAGGTGCGGATGCGCGAACGGCGGGCTTTGTTTACGGCGAAACGACGCTCGTTCTGACGGGCGCGTTTTTTTGCTTGGGGCGAATTTGCCATGTGTCTGATCCCTCTTTCGGGTGTGTTACGTTGTCAAAGCTGCGCGTACAGCACCCGACCGGGTTCAGAACCGGTGATTCTGGCCTAAGCGGGCCTCACGCGCATGGATGGGCTGCCCTTTAAGCCATTTCGGCCGCAAAGGGAAGCCCTATTGGTTTACTTGTCGCGGAACTGCGGCTGACGCTTTTCGGTGAAGGCGGCCATACCCTCTTTCTGATCTTCGGTCGCAAAGAGCGAATGGAAGACGCGGCGTTCGAACAGGATACCCTCGGTCAGCGGAAGCTGCTCGGCGCGATTCACGGTTTCTTTGATCGCCATTACAGTGACCATCGACTTTTCAGCGATCTTGGCCGCTGCGGACATGGCTTCGTCCATCAGCTTTTTGGCGGGAACAACGCGGCTGACCAGCCCCGAACGCTCGGCCTCTTCTGCGTCCATGAAACGACCGGTCAGGTTCATGTCCATCGACTTGGCGCGACCAACCAGTTTGGTCAGACGCTGCGTGCCGCCCATACCGGCCATCACGCCCAGGTTCACCTCGGGCTGGCCAAACTTGGCGGTGTCCGACGCAATAATGAAGTCACACATCATGGCCAGCTCGCAACCGCCGCCCAGCGCATAACCGGACACAGCAGCGATGATTGGCTTGCGAATGCGCATGATTGCGTCTTCTTCCGGGGTGAACAGGTCACCCGTGAATACGTCTACAAAGCTTTTCTCGGCCATCATCTTGATGTCGGCCCCGGCGGCGAACGCCTTTTCCGAGCCGGTGACGACGATGCAACGCACCTTGTCGTTGGCCTGCGCTTCAGCCAGCGCTTCGCCCAGTTCGCCCAGCAAGTCCAGGTTCAGAGCGTTCAGAGCGTCAGGCCGGTTCAGCTTGATCAGCGTCACATGATCTTCGGTTTCAACGATGATGTTCTTATAGGCCATGGTTCCCCTGCCTTGTGTAACGAGTGGTTGGAGCGGAGTCCTAACACGCCACCCCATTGGATCAAGCTATCTTTGGCATTGCGGGCAATAGAATGTCGAGCGCCCAGATTGTGTTATGCGGGCAATTTCGCCCGCGCATCCAGAAGTGACGCAACGTTCACCTTCGCGGCCATAGACGCGAAAACTGTGTTGAAAATAACCCAAATCACCATCCGCCTGCCGGTAATCCTTCAATGATGACCCGCCGCTTTCGATGGCATCCGACAGCACTTCGCGAATGATCGGAACCAAACTGGCAACACGCTGTTTCGCAATTTTGCTGGCCTTACGCGCGGGGTGAATGCCAGCCCGGAACAGCACTTCGCAGACATATATGTTGCCTAGACCCGCGATGATTCCCTGATCCAGCAGCGCCGATTTGATAGGAGAGTTCTTTGTCTGCAACGCCTCGATCAGGTACGATTCGTCGAACTGGTTGCCCAACGGCTCAGGGCCCAACACGCGGATCAGTTTGTGATCATCCAACGCCCCTGTCGGGCACAGATCCATCGCCCCAAACCGACGCGGATCGTTGAAGGTCACCCGCGCGCCGTTCTCAAGATCAAAGACCACATGGTCGTGCTTTTCTGGTGCAGGATGTTCGTGATGGAACTTCCCAAGCTTATGGCCCGAGATCAGCATCCGCCCCGACATGCCCAGATGCACGATCAAAGTTTCGTCCGTATCCAGATCCACCAACAGGTATTTCGACCGCCGCCCAAGCCGTTGCACCGTCGCCCCGGTCAGGCGTTCGGCCATGCGATCGGGAAACGGCCACCGCAACCCGTCTCGCCGTGTCTCGGCACGCCCAATACGCACACCCTCCATCACTGGCAGCAATCCGCGGCGTACTGTCTCGACCTCGGGTAATTCGGGCATGTTGAAAGCCTCTCCATTGTGCGTCCCTTACTGTCACGATATGAGGGATCAACCGCAAGAAGCGAGTATGCCCAATGAGCACGTCAGACAACCGCACCACGCATTTCGGGTTCAAAACCGTGAACGAGGACGACAAGGCCGGAATGGTCCATGGCGTCTTTACCAATGTGGCCTCGAAATACGACATTATGAACGATGTCATGTCCGTGGGCATCCACCGCGTCTGGAAGGACGCGATGATGGACTGGCTGACCCCGCGCGATGGTCAGCGCCTTCTGGATGTGGCTGGGGGAACCGGCGATGTCTCGTTCCGCTTTTTGGGGCGTGCGCCGGGCGCTGAAGCCGTCGTTCTGGACATGACGGAAAGCATGCTGGTCGAAGGCAGCCAACGGGCCGAAGCCTCGCACCTTGCCGATCATCTAGACTGGGTCGTCGGCGACGCCATGGCCCTGCCCTTCGAAGACAACAGCTTTGATCGCTACACGATCAGCTTCGGCATCCGCAACGTGACCCGCATCCCGGACGCGTTGAAAGAAGCCTATCGCGTGCTGAAACCCGGCGGACGTCTGATGGTGTTGGAATTCAGTCAGCTTCCCGATGAAGGCATGCAAAAGCTCTATGACCTTTATTCCTTCAACGTTATCCCCAAGATGGGGCAGCTAATCGCAGGCGACGCGGACAGCTATCAGTATCTGGTGGAGTCGATCCGAAAGTTCCCCGATCAGGAAACCTTCGCCCGCATGATCCGCGAGGCCGGGTTTGAAAACGTGAAGTATCGCAACCTGTCTTTGGGCATTGCGGCCCTGCATTCGGGGTGGAAAATCTAAGATGCGTGGTCCTCACAACATCTGGCGCCTGATCCGAACCGGCGCAACCTTCCAGCGCACCGGCGCAATGGGCGTCGTGCTGGACGCGATGAAGGCCCCTCCGTCGGTCCGCGTTGCGGCCCACGTTGTTGGGTGGCCCTTTGCTTGGCTTGGCAAAAAGGGCGATCCAACACTGCCCCCGGTCACCCGCGCGATCACAGCGCTTGGCCCCGCCTATATCAAGTTTGGCCAGATCCTATCGACACGACCAGATGTGGTCGGTCCCGAGTTGGCGGACCAGCTTCAGTATCTGCAAGATAAACTGCCCCCGTTTGATCAGGCCATCGCCCGACGCATGATCGAAAAAGAGCTTGGGATTGATATCGACCAGGTGTTTTCCGAGTTCTCGGAACCGGTCGCCGCAGCCTCGATCGCGCAAGTACATAAGGCGCGACTGGCCGAAACTGGCGAATCTGTTGCCGTCAAAGTTCTGCGTCCCGGCATCGAACGCGCCTTCCGCACCGATATTGACGCCTTCCACTTCTCGGCCCGCGTGATCGAGATGTTGTTGCCGTCGACCCGCCGGCTGCGCCCCACCGATGTGGTCGAGCACTTTGAAACCACCGTGATGGGAGAGCTGGACCTGCGCCTTGAAAGCGCATCCGCCAGTGAATTTGCCGAAAACACAGCTAAGGACGAAGGCTTTGTCGTTCCTGAAGTGAATTGGGGGCTGTCCGGCCGGACCGTGATGACCCTTGGCTGGGGCGAAGGCATTCCGGCCAATGACCTCGAGACCATCCGCGCCTCGGGTCTGGACATGCACCGGTTGGGCGAGCGCGTGCTGCAATTGTTCCTGTCCCATGCACTGCGCGACGGTCTGTTTCACGGTGACATGCATCAGGGCAACCTGAAATTTGCCGCCAACGGCGACATCATTGCCGTGGACTTTGGCATCATGGGGCGGATCGACGAATACACCCGCCGCGTCTATGCCGAGATCCTCTATGGCTTCATCACCCGCAACTATCGCCGCGTCGCCGAAGTGCATTTCGAAGCTGGGTACGTCCCCGCTGACCGCGATGTCGAGGAATTCGCCCGTGCCCTACGCGCTGTGGGCGAGCCGATTTTCGGGATGAACGCCACGCAGATTTCGATGGGGCGCCTGCTGGCGTATCTCTTTGAAGTGACCGAGAAGTTCGGCATGGAAACCCGCACCGAACTGATCTTGTTGCAACGGACCATGGTTGTGGTCGAAGGGGTCGCGCGGTCGCTGTCTCCGGATATCAACATCTGGAAAGTCGCAAAGCCCGTGGTGGAAAGCTATATCTCGAATTCGATCGGGCCGAAGGCTCTGTTGCAGGATCTGGTGCTCACCGCACGCGTTCTGGCCCGCTTTGGTCCGCGCCTACCAGAACTGGCCGAGGCCGCTCTGATCCGCCAATCCGAAGCACATGTGGAAAACGACCGAGCCCGTCCCTTGCGCGCGATGAGCTATGTTGCTGTGGGTGGCGGCCTTGCTTTGGCAGCGGTTTGGGTCTCAACCCTGCTCTGACGCGCGGCGCTCCAACTCTGCAACCCCGCGATAGGCCGCGTCCCCGTGCGCTGCTTTCCAATGACAATAGCACGCCATGCGCCAATGAAAGAGCGGCGCAAGCGCCCTGTAGCGTGCTGCGCCGACGGGATCCCCCCCAGCGCTGACATAAGCCGTTAGAAACGCCGATTGTTCCTCGGATGAAAGGGGCCGGTTGCCATAGAGAACTTGCATCGCAGGGGACAGAAAGATCGCAATATCTCCTGCTGGATCCCCGATCGTCGGGCACTGCCAGTCAATCAGTCGCAATCCACTTTCAGCGGCCACGATATTGCCCGGCACAATATCACCATGCAAAAGGCGTCGGGTTGCGGCAGGCAGATCATTCGGCACTTGCGGCGGAGGCGTCAGTCTGATGCCTGTTGCCTCTCCCATTGCACAAGTCTCGGCAATCAGTGTGACAGGCGATGTGATCGTCTCGGGCAATCCTTCGGGGGCATTCGTCCGGTGAAGCCTGGCCATTAAACGCGCCACGTCCTCGACGGCTCCGGACCATGGCATACCATCGACATGTCGATACAGAACGCTTGCGCCCAGCGCGCTGTCCAGAAACGCAACAAAGTCGGGGGCTAAGCCTGTGCCTGCCAAATGCTTGAGGACCAACGCCTCGCGCGTGCCGTCATTGGAAAAAAGAGGCGTCGCCGCCGCCTCGTTATACAGCTTGCACACAAGGTCGTGTGACATGTCATCTGATGTGATGCGCCAAACCGGATTGCTGCGCCCGCCCAGAAGACGGGACCAGTTGGCATGCTTGGACACATGCCCCTCTTCCTGCCAGATCAAGGACAGCGATTGCTGCAACCTGTCGTGTTCCAACGCTCCAGTCGGGTGCATCATCATGTCGTCGCGCAAAGTCATGCAACCTGTATAACCCGGGCCTTAGGCGACGAAAACTCATTCAGCGGCTTCACGCAGGGCGGAAACGGCATCAGCCGTCACCCTTTCACCGCTTTCCAGCACCAGCCACAGCTGACCACCACTGTTCTGCGTTTCCACAATCCTGCCATAGCTCTCCATCGGATCGGTCGATAGGTGCTTCCCATTGCTGCGGCTGGTCAGCTCAAATGAATAAACACCGTAGGGCAGCCCGTTGCCGTTTCCATCCTCTCCATTCCACTCCACCGGATCGGTCGAAACCGGAAGGGGCTTACTGTCCACAATGATGCCTTCGGCATTCTTCACCACCAAGATGACCTCGTCTGCGGCGGCAACCGGGTTTGGGGACAGCGTGATGGGGTCACCATCAAATTGAACCGGGGCGGCCACACGCGCTTCCTTTCCGACCCAATCTGCGATGTCCGACATACCCATCAAACCCAACTGTACACCCATGTTTTTCAACAGATCATTGGTGCGTACCTGCTGCTCGACCCCAGAGAATGTTGCCAGCTGGACGGCATAGTCCGATGATTCAATCGGGTTTAACGGATCCTGGTTTTCCATTTGGGCCGTCAACATCACCAAGAATGTCTCGAAATCGGACGAGATCACGGGCCCATCCGAGGCAGAGGCCTGTGTGTAGTTTGCCGCAGGAGCCGTTAGCGCTGCTGGCATGGCTGTTGGGGTGACGTTCATGCTGTGCTCCTCACACTCGTATATCCACACCTGCACGATCAGCCACGCTTAGGATGATCGGCGTAATGTTATCTGGTCCACCTGAAAGGTCGGGTTGTTGTTCATTTGAAGGTCTGGCCGAGCCGTCGTCTGAGAAAGACTCGCCTCCTTCACCAGATGTTTGCTGCTGAAAAGTGAAACTCACATTCGGCATGCCAAATGCGCGCATTTCTTGTGCCAGCTGATCGATGTGCCGTCGCATCAGATCCAGCGTGTCAGGCCTTTCAAAGCTAAGCGTGACGTGCATGGCAGAACCTTCTGACTGGAAGGACATACGCAAACGTCCGAGCTCCTCAGGGCTGAGTGTCAGTTCGATCGGGCGATCCGGCTGCTGCCGTATGATCTCTGTGATCTGCGTCGGGATCATACGCGGTACATCCAGGCCGCGAGTGATCGTGGCCGGTTTTAAATCACTTGAAGAGGTAGTCACGTGCTCGACCATCCGGAATCCAGTTTCGTCGGCAGGTGTGTGCTCGGCCTCTTGCGCTGTTACTGGCATCAAGGGTGTGGAAGTCAAAGGCAAAGAGACTGATCTGGCCGCGTCCGGACTGTACAAGGACCTCACGCCGAGTTCTGGCACAGCGTTAGAAACGGGGGCGGTGAACGCCGACTTTTCGGGCTGGTTTGTCGAACTCCACAGCCTCTCGACCACGTTTCCAGAAGGTTTGTGTGTATCGTTCTGCTCGTCCTTCGGTTCAATTGATTCTGGCATCACAACCGATGTGCTGTGCAGAGGGCGATCAGTTTCCGCTGGCAGATTTACGGTTTGGCTAGGTTCGTCGACAATCGGTCCGGATTCCAGAACCTTAGCAACAACCGCGGCAATAGCCGGGTTAGGAGCGCGTCCAAGCTGGGGGGCGGCATCGGTCAACACATGCGATTGGGCAACTGTTGGATCAGTATGTAAAACCCGATCCGAGGAAGCCTCTGCAAAAGCTTGTTCAATGAACGGCCACGCTGCCTCGGCTTGCGCACGATGAGGTTCAGCGGGTTTTGGGGCCTGCTCGCCTGGCACCACAGACCCGGCAACGGGCTCCTCCGTCAACAACGTTGCCGCCAATATTGGCATCTCTGCCTCCGTAAATTTCGGCTGCGCTTCTCCCGTTGATTCTGGTACTTCGACTGGTCCCACGAGCCGACCGGGCGGAACATTTCCCCAAGCCGTTAGCTGCACGGAATCCGGTTCTGAGTTCACGCCTCCCGTTTCGGGTGAATTCCGATCCAGGGGCTTCGATGATACAACCACGTCTACGTCTTCCTGAATGGCGGGATCACCCATTCTCTTGATCGACACCGCGGTTACTGGAAACTCCGCGCGCGCTCTACCAACAGGGTTGGGTGTGGTTACAGCCAACTCGGACGGCTCCATCAGAGGAGCGTGCTCCGTTTCTTTCTGACCCTCAGAAACCTGCTCATCGCCCACAAGGTTAGCATCTGATTCTGCCGGCAGTTCCACTCTGGTCACCAACGGATCTATCTGGGCCAAAAACACCATATCGAAAGGCGTCGCCAGTGACCCGGCCGCCGCGCCCAAATCCTCACTTGGGATCTGAAGCTCACGTCCTGTCTGCCCTAAATGAAGGGAAAGGAGTTGTGCAATTTGCATGTGTTCCGTCCGGGAGTTCTGCCTCGGTTGAACACAGGTTTGCAGACGGGAATTACCAAATCTTTACCGCTGACTGCGATAGTTGGAAAAACTGTGACCAATTTGAAAGGTCGAAACCATGGATCCTGTTTCAGGTGTATCGACACCCCTCACTACGCAAAAATCGACCATAACGGACGCAGACAACCCGCTTTGGGATGCCGCGAAGGCGCTTGAAGCAAGCTTTCTGTCCGAAATGCTGAAGTCAGCCGGAATCGGCAAAACACCCGACAGTTTCGGCGGAGGAATCGGAGAGGACCAGTTCGCTTCGTTCCTGCGCCAAGAACAGGCCCGCAGCATGGTCGACAACGGTGGAATCGGGCTTGCTCAATCCCTTTTCGAAGCACTGAAGGAACAATCAGATGTACAACGTTAAAGCTCTGCTCACCCTGCTCGAGGATGAACGCAGGATGATTCTGAACGGCGACCTTCACGATCTACCCAAACTGGCCGAAGCTAAAGTTGACGCTCTAACACAGCTTGGGCAACACGCGGTCACACAACAGCAGATTGCGCATCTTCAAGCCATGACCGTACGCAATCAAAGCCTGTTAACAGCGGCTGCAAATGGCATTCGCTCTGCACGCAAACGGCTCGACGCTATTCGCAATCGAGAGCAGGGGGTCAAGACCTATACATGTACAGGTGCATCTCGTGTTCTTTCGCCTACGCCCTCGAGCTTTGAGAAGCGTGCGTGAACACCTCAGTTTAGTTCAACTTGTATGAAATCTGACCTGCGAGATTCAGTATTCGTTCAGAGTTTCCACTGCAGTTTCACCTTGCATCCAGACGGGTGGCGCAGCCGATCAAAATGGCTTGCAGATGTCAGAAGGCAACGACTTCCCGTGTGAATCGGGGTCATGGAAATAGGCGCGAAGCGCCATAGATTGAAGGGAATACAAAATGTCCAGCATTCTGACCAACAACAGCGCAATGGTGGCGCTTCAAACGCTGAAATCAATCAACTCGAACCTTGCCAGCACCCAAGCCGAAATCTCGACGGGCAAAGCGGTCGGTTCGGCCAAGGACAATTCTGCCGTCTGGGCAATTTCGAAAGTAATGGAAGCCGACGTGAAAGGTTTCAAAGGAATCTCGGAAAGCCTGTCGCTTGGGGAAAGCACAGTTGCGGTGGCCCGTCAGGCATCGGAAACTGTGACTGACCTTCTGACCGAAATCAAAGGCAAGATTGTTGCGGCTCAAGAAGACAACGTGGATCGTGCCAAGATCCAGACCGACATTGTCGCACTGCGCGACCAGATCACTTCGGTCGTTGGGGCTGCACAGTTCAATGGCTTGAACCTTGTTGACGGCTCGCAATCCGGCACGAACTCAAATGGCAGTGTCGGCGTTGACGTTTTGTCGTCGCTCGACCGCAAGGCCGATGGTTCTGTGGTAACCAGCTCCATTGGCGTTGATGCGCAGAACCTCTCGTTGACCGCAGGCACGGATCTTGCAGCGGCGGCCGCATCAGTTGGCACTGATACAGGCACAGCTGGGGTGATTGATGCCAATGATGGCGGCACAAACGACTCGATCACTCTAGATACGTTTGCCTTCCTGGACACTTCCGGTGGTGCAACCGCCACTGAAGCCGTCCTTCCCAACGCGGCAGGTGTCGACACGGCTGTGAATACCGGCATGGTTGTCGGTGACCAGCTGTCACTGACAGTCGGTTCGGTCCAAGGAAGCTATGTCGTGAAAGAAGGTGACACCGCCGAGTCGGTCGTCGCTGGAATGAAGAATGCCATGGTGGCAGCAGGGATGGATAGCAGCGCCCTAACCATGGACATCGATACCAACGCCGGCCAACTGGTCATCACCAACGAAACCAACGCAGACATTGCTTTCTCGTTTGAAGCAACCCGTGGTTCGGGTGGCCTGTCCGGTCTTGGTACCATTGATGTGTCAACCTCGTCTGGCGCTGATGCAGCCTTGGGCGCCATCGAGAACATGATCCAAACGTCTATCGACGCCTCGGCTTCTTTTGGCTCGGTCGAGGGCCGGATCGAAATCCAGTCGGACTTCGTCGGCAAACTGTCCGACTCGCTGAAGTCGGGGATTGGTGCTTTGGTTGACGCTGACATGGAGGCCGCCTCGGCCAAACTTCAGGCACTGCAGGTTCAGCAACAGCTTGGAACACAGGCACTGTCGATCGCCAATCAGGCACCGCAGAACATCCTGTCGCTGTTCCGCTAAAGGAACTGGAGGGTGCCAAAATGGCGCCCTCCGCCTTGCCCTTTTAAATTTCGTTACCGGAAGGAAATACCGTGAACGCAATCAGTATGGCCAAAACGGCCTATGCCCCTTCATCTCGCGCGGCGCTGCAAACGACCCGTGGCACCGAATACGAACTATTCGCACAGATCACACACCGTCTGGATCAGTACGCAAAGAAGGGAGCTTCAGGCTTTGCAGACCTGGCCCACGCCCTTCACGACAATCGAAAACTTTGGACGTTGCTTGCCGCAGATGTGGCCGAAGACATGAACGGCCTGCCCGCGGAACTACGCGCTCGCATCTTCTATTTGGCCGAATTCACCGCCGACTATACGCGTAAGATTCTCAGCGACGATGCCGATCCTTCAGTGCTGGTCGACATCAACACCGTCGTAATGCGTGGCCTTCGCCAAACCGGAGTAGCAGCATGAGTGGATTGGTCCTCAAACTCAGCCCGAAAGAACGTGTATTGATCAATGGAGCAGTCATCGAGAATGGCGACCGGAGGTCACGGCTTTCCGTTGTTACACCGAACGCCAACATCCTGCGCCTGAAAGACGCCATCCACCCGGAGGAAGTAAATACCCCAGTTCGACGCGTCTGCTATATTGCGCAACTGATCTTGTCTGGAGATGCCAAGAAAAATGATGGGCAGCTACAACTGCTGCGTGGGATTGAGCAACTTAGTCAGGTGCTTACCGATCCAGATAGCCGTACAATTCTGAGTACAGCCACCGGCGCGGTTCTGGATGACCAGTTCTATCAGGCACTCAAGCAACTCAGAACCTTGCTGCCACGTGAAGAGCGCCTTCTGTCGGCGCGTTTCGCATGAGCTTTCAGCCGGTCATACCGTTCAGCGGCGCGGCCGGCTGGGCCTTTTTACAGCGCACGAAAGATGTCCAACAAACGGCGTTTGAAAGTGGTGCGGTCCTTCAGCGCGACGTGCAGTACTTCCAAGAAACTATTGGTGAAATCACAACAGCTGAACAGCTGGTAAGCGATCGCCGGCTGCTCTCTGTCGCGCTAGGGGCCTATGGTCTGAGCGACGACATCAACAACACCTACTTCATCCGCAAAGTGCTGGAAGATGGGACGCTTGATTCAGATGCTTTGGCCAACAAACTCTCGGATAAACGCTATTTAGAAATGGCAAAGGATTTTGGCTTTGGGGACTACAACATCCCACGCACCCAAATTTCAGATTTCGGCACCAAGACAACCGAAGCGTACAAAGAACGGCAATTCGAAGTCGCCGTTGGCAATCAAAATCAGGATATGCGTCTAGCAATGAGCTTAGAACGCGACCTTGGAAATATTGTTGGTAAATCCACGTCAAATGCAGGCAAGTGGTATTCTGTCATGGGCAACCCACCATTGCGTCAAGTTTTTGAGACCGCTTTGGGCCTACCGCCGTCCTTCGGCACCATCGATATCGATAAGCAACTAGAAGTCTTTCAAGAAAAATCCGAACGCTATTTCGGAGCGTCAACGGTTGATCAATTCTCAGAACCCGACCGGCTTGAAGAGCTTACACGTCTGTTTCTGGCCCGCTCGCAGATTGCGCAGGGAACAGCTGCGCTCAGCTCGAACTCGATTGCATTGACCTTGTTGCAATACGCTTAACCTACTTGGCACCTTTCTCTAGGCACTGGGCCAACCGCTCGAAACTGGAGCGCGTATTCACCACCTCGGGTGCAGCAAGAAACCCGTCGATTTTCGGCCAGGCTTCGACGGCATGATCCAGCAGTGCATCTGATCCAGCCGAATAGAGCCCCGCTTGGATCATCATTTCAGACCGGTCATACAGCCCCAATAGCTGACGCCCCTCCAGAATAAATGCATTCTCTTCGTCGGAAGCAGCTTCGGGGAGCGCACGCGATACCGACCGCAGAACATCAATTGCTGGAAATCGCCCGCGTTCAGCGATTTGTCGATCCAACACGACATGACCATCAAGGACCCCACGCAGAATGTCCGCCACCGGCTCTTCCATATCCGACCCTGCCACAAGAACCGAAAACACGGCCGTGATGTCACCGGTTTGACCGACGCCGGGGCCGGCCCGTTCACAAAGTGAGGTAATTTGCTGTGTTGTGGACGGAGGAAAGCCACGTAGATTTCCGTTCTCGCCCGACGCAAGCGCGATCTCACGATGCGCCTCGGCAAATCGTGTAACGCTGTCGGCCAGAAACAGTACCTGTCGCCCCAGATCTCGGAAATGCTCGGCCACCGACATTGCCATCCACGCACATCTCCGCCGCATCATCGGCGATTGGTCTGATGTCGCGGCGACGACAACGGCTCGTTTCATCCCTTGCTCGCCCAAGACACGTTCAACAAACTCACGCACTTCACGCCCGCGCTCGCCGATCAGCGCGATCACGACCACATCCGCATGCACGCCACGCGCGAGCTTGGCGAGCAATGTTGATTTCCCAACCCCGGAGCCTGCAAAAAGTCCGATCCGCTGCCCAGAAACAATTGGAAGAAAAGTATTGAACACGGTCATTCCTGTCTCAAGCCGGTTACCCAAAGGGCGGCGCGCGGTCGGGTTTGGAACCTCGCCCTTCAACGCACGCGCATGCGTCCCATGCAGGATCGGCTGCCCATCCAGACTTTGCCCCAACGGATCCACTACACGCCCGATCCAACTGTCATCTGGGGCAATACTGGTTCCGCCTAACAACACGACCTCATCCCCGATCTGAAGCCCTGCGCAGTCTCCATCTGGTAGGACCGAAATGTTCCCACCCGACAGCCCCAAAACCTCGCCCATGCGGGGGTCACCCGAACGCGGATGGATTTGCACCAGATCCGCCTGGGCCGCGATTTTCGCAAGCCCGGACACCTGGACCATACCCTGCCGAATGTGAGTCACGCGCCCGATATGACGAACGACCTGCAGTGATGTAACCGCTGCGGACACTTGCTCGAACCCAACATTTTGCATCGGCATTCTCCTAAAATTTTCGTTGAAACTGTTTATAAAGGAATCAGGGTTAAGCCTTGGTTGAAGCCAATCGAGGGAGAAGCCCCGATGTTTGATAAATTGACCATTTTTGCCAAGGCAAATGACCTTGCGCTCCATGCTGCGGCACGGCAGTCCGTCATCGCGCAGAACGTGGCGAATGCGGATACACCAGGGTATCGCGCCCGCGACGTCGCCCCGTTTGCTGAAACATATCAACCCGACCGGACAGACCAGATGCGCGCCACGCGCAGCGGGCATTTCGGTGCAGGTTTGGCAACAACGCCCGTCGCAGAAGACAATGTCGTTTATCGCGCGGGTGCGACGTCACCCAACGGGAACTCGGTGTCGCTTGAGACCGAGATGATGATGGCAGCCGAAGCCAAACGGGATCACGACATGGCGCTGGCCGTCTATAAATCAACGCTGGGCATTGTGCGCAGCTCGTTGGGGCGGAGGTAACGGGTCATGAGTGATCTTCGCAATTCGGTCGCCGCAGCCGCATCAGGCATGAAGAGCCAGGCCAATCGCCTGCGCCATGTGTCTGAAAACATCGCAAATGTGGATACGCCAGGCTATCGCAGAAAGATGGTCAGCTTTCAGGCCGCCCTTGAAGGTGGGCGCCAAACCGGTCTGGTTGAAACCGGGCGTATCCAATTGGACAAGTCCGCCCTGCCCAGCATCTATGACCCCTCGCATCCGCTTGCTGATGAAAGCGGTCATTATCAAGGATCCAACGTGGACTTGGTGATCGAGATCGCGGACGCCCGTGAGGCGCAGCGAAGCTATGAGGCCAATCTGAAAATGTTCGACCAGTCGCGCCAGATGTCGCGCGGGCTGTTGGATTTGCTGCGCCGGTAGGAGGATAGATTATGGATATTCGTGCATCACTCGCGTCGCAACAATATGCGGCCTCGCGTCAGGCGGCTCAGCCGACTTCAAATAATGAACAAAAAGTGAACAGCTTTACAGGTGTCGCACAAGACTTTGCGCAGACCCTGCAAAACGGGGAACAAACCGCAATGGCCGCCCTGTCTGGCGATGCGGATCCTCATGCTTTGGTGCAGGCGTTGGCCCAAACGGAACTAGCCGTCGAAACCGCAGTGACCGTCCGTGACAAGGTGGTCGAAGCCTATCAGGAAATTCTAAGGATGCCGGTCTGATGATGGACGAGATTGTATTCTATGACACGTTGCGCGCGGGGCTTTGGGACGCGGTCCTGATCTCGCTTCCCATTCTGTCGGTTGCGCTGATTGCCGGCCTGATCGTTGGCTTGTTCCAAGCTCTGACCTCGATCCAAGAGATGACCCTGACTTTCGTGCCCAAGCTTGTGGCCATTCTGGTCGTCTTCTGGGGCAGCATGGGTTTCATGACTGAAACGCTGGTCAGCTTCTTTCAACTGCGCGTCGTTCCCTTGATTGCAGGAGGGTGAAGTGGACAATATCGGCTATACATCCCTGACACGGCAATCTGGCTTGATGCGCGAGATGCAAAGCATCGCCAACAACATTGCCAATGCTTCGACCACCGGATTTCGGCGTGAAGGTGTGATCTTCTCCGAGTATATTCACGCGCTGGATCGAAAAGACCCTTCTCTGTCCATGGCGACCGCTAACACGCGTGCATTGAACCTAGAGCAGGGTGCGCTAACCCAAACCGGCGGCACATTCGACTTCGCCATCGAGGGCGATGGGTTCTTTTTACTCGACGGACCGACCGGACAGTTTCTAACGCGCGCGGGTGTCTTCACTCCATCGGCTGAAGGCGAGCTTGTGACCCCCGACGGATATCGCCTGTTGGATGGTGGCGGGTCCCCCGTGTTCATTCCACCGGACGCCAAAGCCGTATCGATGTCTGCAGATGGGACGCTGTCAGAAGGTGGACGGGCGTTGGCCTTGATCGGGCTGTTTTCCCCAGTGGACCAAACTGACCTTCAGCACCGTGACGGCGTCCGGTTCGAAGCCCCTGGCGGGGTCGAACCAGCCCTGACTGAAGCCACGATTCTGCAGGGGTTTGTCGAGGGGTCCAACGTCGATCCCATCGCAGAAATCGCCCGCATGATTGAAGTCCAGCGAAGCTATGAGTTGGGCCAAAAATTCATGGAGAAAGAGGATGAACGCATCCGCTCGGTCACCAAAACGGTCATCGGATAACAGGAGGCCCAAATGCGCGCTTTGAACATTGCAGCTACCGGGATGTTGGCCCAGCAAATGCGGGTCGAGACGATCTCGAACAACCTCGCGAACATGTCGACCACCGGCTACAACACCCGCCGGGCCGAGTTCGCCGACCTGCATTATCAGCAGGCCACACGGGCGGGTACGATCAATGCCGCAGACGGTACCGTTCTTCCCACCGGTGTCCAGCTTGGGCTGGGGGTTCGCCCAACCTCGGTCACGATGATGGTGCAGCAGGGTACCCTGGCGCAGACCGGCGGCGACCTAGATCTTGCGATCGAGGGGCGCGGCTATTTGGAAGTCACCCTGCCCTCGGGCGCGTCAGGCTATACCCGTGACGGCGGACTGAAACTGTCTGGGGATGGGCTGATCGTGACCTCGGACGGCTATTCGGTCGCTCCGGAAATCACAGTTCCTAGCGATGCACGCCAAATCTCGATCAACGCAGATGGCGAGGTCTACGCCTATTTCGACAACACGGTCGAACCCGAACTTTTGGGCGCATTCACCTTGGCCAGCTTTACCAATGACAAGGGGCTTGAAGCGATCGGGTCGAACCTGTTTCGTGAAACACCCGCGTCTGGCCCAGCCTTTGTCGGCGCCCCCGGCGAGGATGGGCGCGGCACACTTCGCCAGGGCTATCTAGAGAACAGCTCGGTCGATGCTGTGCGCGAGATCACCGAGCTGATCGCTGCCCAGCGAGGGTACGAGTTGAACTCGAAAGTCATCACTGCGGCTGACCAGATGCTTGCAGCAACCACGCAGGTACGCTGATGAAACGGTTTCTGACATTCCTTCTAGTTGGGGTCGCCATACCGGCTGCGGCAGATACCGTCGTCGCCGCCAAGAACCTGCGTCCTGGCATGATCGTATCAACGCAAGACGTAAAGCTGATCGACACCCACATCGCAGGAGGCTTTCAGCTGCTCGAAGACGTCGTTGGGCAAGAGGCGCGCGTAGTGCTCTATGCAGGTCGCCCGATTCTACCGAACAACATCGGCCCGCCTGCATTGATCGACCGGAATCAAATCGTGACACTGATCTACCAGGCCGGCCCGATGACCATCCTGGCTGAAGGGCGCAGCCTTGGACGTGGCGCAGTCGGAGACCGGGTACGTGTGATGAACCTGTCATCGCGCACCACGATCACCGGCTCGGTTTCAGCCAATGGCGACGTCATCGTCTCGAACGCTCACAATCATTTTTAACAAGGAAATCCCATGCGCTTGACCCTGCCTATTCTGATCTTGTCCATGATGGTTGCCGCTTGTTCCCGCGTGGATAACATCGGCAAAGCCCCCGAGCTGAATCCCGTAGAAATGAGTGCGGAACACCACGCAATGAGCGCCTCGGCGTTGCCGCAAGACATTCCACCGCAGGGCACTGTGGATCGCTCGTCCCTGTGGAGTGGTGGGCGCCAATCGCTGCTCGGGGATCGACGCGCCCAGCAATCGGGCGACATCCTGACCGTGGTTATCAAAATTGATGATCGCGCCGAGTTTTCCAACAGCTCAGCCCGCGCGCGCGGTGCATCCGACGACATGAGCCTTCCAAACCTATTTGGGATCCCGCAAGCCGTCGACAACAGATTGCCCGAGGGCGCGTCGATGGCAAATGCGGTCGGATTGTCGTCGAGCAGTTCGTTCAACGGCAATGGATCAGTCAAGCGCAACGAGAAGCTGGAACTGCGCGTGGCAGCGACTGTTCTGGGAACGCTGCCCAATGGTGTTTTGCAGATCCAGGGCACGCAAGAGGTTCGTGTGAACTTCGAATTGCGCGAGCTTTTGGTTACCGGGTTCGTGCGACCTGAAGATATCTCGCGCCAGAATGAGATTCCGTACGACAAGATCGCATCGGCCCGCATTTCCTATGGTGGTCGCGGCCAGATCAGCGACGTCCAACAGCCAAGATATGGCCAGCAAGCCGCTGACATCATTCTTCCGTTTTAAAGGGGGCTAATATGGGCAAGCTCATCCCAATCATTCTGGCCCTGATCGGGCTTGGGGTCGGCGCAGGGGCAGGCATGATGCTTCAGCCTGACCCCGAACCCGTCGTGATGAACCCCTGCGGTGACGCGGGCACCATCGCGCAGGTAGACACCAAAGACACAGCCGAGGATGACCCCACGGACACAGAGTTCGTGAAGATCAACAACCAGTTCGTCATACCTGTCGTCGCCGATGGCAATATCTCGTCCTTGGTGGTGATGTCTCTGAATATCGAGGTCGATCTGGGCGGGCGTGAAACTGTTTACCAACGCGAACCCAAACTGCGCGACGAGTTCCTTCAAGTGATGTTCAGTCACGCCAACACGGGTGGGTTTGACGGCGTATTCACGCAGTCAAGCCGCTTGGACCCTCTGCGCGCAGCCTTGCTTGAGGTCGCGCAATCCATATTGGGGCCAACGGTGAAGGATGTGCTGGTCACAAACATCGTGCGTCAGGACACCTGAGTTCCGCGCGACATAGATGGCCGAAGCTGAAGAACCGTTTGAAGCACTTCAACCCACCAAGCGATGTTGTTAGTCTGCCCATAAGGGAGACCAGTGAATGCAGTTGAAATCCGTGGATGTGTCAAAGACCGCATCAGCCACCACCATTATTTTCGAGGCGATGAAACAGGCCATCGTCGAGGGTGAATTGGAGGATGGCACCCCGTTGCGGCAAGATGAGATTGCGAAGATGTTCAACACCTCGCGCATCCCGGTTCGTGAAGCCATTTTGAAGCTGGAAGAACACGGGTTGGTGACATCGCAGCGCTATAAGGGGGCTGTTGTCTCGTCGCTGTCGCAGGACGAAGTGCGCGAAATCTTTGATTTCCGAGCCCTGTTGGAACCGCATGTCATTGCGCAAGCCGTTCCGAAGATGGACGCCGAGACACTGCGCATTGCCCGCGGGCACTATGAAGCACTGGCATCGTCGAACGATTCCTCGGAATGGGGCGATCTGAACCGGAAATTTCATGCGACGCATTATGCCGCCAGTGGCCTGACCTATCATCTGGCTGCCATCGACAACGCCCTGAACCGGATCGACCGCTATCTACGTGCGCGCATCATGATGGATGATGGCATGATCCGCGCCAACAACGATCACCTTATGATTCAGGAAGCGTGCGAGGCCGGTGACGCAGAAAAAGCGGCCGAGCTGACGCTGACCCATATCGAAGAGGCCCGAGACAAGCTGCTGGCCTATCTCAAGTAAGCTGCGACAACGTCCAAAAGACCAATTCTACTCGATATGCGTGGTGACACTGCCCAAGCCATCAATCTGCGCGACACAAGTATCGCCTGACTGCAGTGGACCGACGTTTTCCGGTGTACCGGTAAAAATCAGATCGCCCGCGCTGAGCTCGACCAGCGTCGACAGATAGGCAATCACATCCGCCACTGGCCAAATCAGATCGGAAACATCCGATTTCTGGCGTGTCTCGCCGTTCACGCTCAGCGAAATGGCACCTTTCGTGAAATGCCCTACAGACTCAGCGGGATGTAGTTCTCCGCAGGGGGCTGATCGATCAAACCCTTTGGCCATGTCCCACGGACGCCCGTTCGATTTCGCATCCGCCTGAACATCGCGTCGGGTCAGGTCATTGCCAACCGCATAGCCCCAGACATGATCCAACGCGGCATCGGCTGCGATGTTCGCACCGCCTTTGCCAAGCGCCACAACCAGCTCGACCTCGTGATGAAGGTTCGACGTGCCCGAAGGGTAGGGAATGCTCGCGCCATCCGCGACCAGCGCATCTGCAGGTTTGGAAAAGAAAAAGGGCAGCTCTCGATCCGGGTTCGATCCCATCTCGCGGGCATGGGCGGCATAGTTCTGTCCGACGCAGAAAATCCGGCGCACTGGGAATTTCTGGTCCGAGCCAGCGATGGAAAGAAACGGTTGCGCGGGAGTGGGAATGGCCCAAGTCATTTCAGGAACACCTTGCCTTTCATCGTGTCTGCAATCGGCGCACCCATCAGGGACAGAACCGTGGGCGCCAGCTGAGTTTGGCACAGAGTATCGCTGTCATCGACAACTTCCGCATCCCCGAAATAGTACAGCGCGACGTCTTGTTGCAGGTCTTCATGCCCGCCGTGATGGCCACGATCCGTTTGACCGTGATCTGCGGTGACGATCACGTCATAGCCCTGATCCCGCCAGCGTTTGATGAAGGGGGCCATCTGCTCGTCCATTTTAAAGCACGCGTCATCCATTTCATGGCATTCGTGCCCGAAGCGGTGCCCCATACTGTCCAGCGTGCAGGTGTGCAGGATGCCATAGTCGATCCCTTTGCGCTCGCACAGCATGGTCAGCGTACCGAACAGATCGACATCGGCGGGGGTGCATTGGTTGATCATCCCGTAACCGGTCATCGTGTGGAAACGCCCGTGGTTGATCGTGGTGCTTTCGGGCTCGTCATATTCGACGTCCCGCACCACGTCGAAAGGTGCGCGGTTGAAGAACTCGGACCAGAAGGAATGCGTCACGGCTCCTGTCACACCACCTGCCTTGCGGACTTGGCTAAAGATATCATCATGCGACAGGCGGAAGACATCGTGATTGCCCGTGCAGCCATGCTCTTGCGGGGTCACGCCCGTGTGGATCGAGGCATAGCAGCTGGCCGAGGTCGACGGCAGCACGGCACGCATCTTCAACAGCTTCGCATCACCCGATTGCACCCAGCCTTCCAGATTTCCGAACAACCGGCGCCAATTGCGATGCGGCACTCCGTCGATGATGAGAAGCAGGAGTTTTCTGTCCATGTCAGCGCCCTTCCAGATTGCGCGTTGAGTTGCCTCAGACTAGGCGCGGGCCGTCGCGAAATTATGTAACAGATGCGCCAGAATGGGTCGGTTTTGACCCCAGCGAATAGAAAACGGGGGCGCAATTTCAGCGCCCCCGGTATTATCGAAATCCAGCGATCAGTTGCCCGCGCTCTCCATCTTGCGGTTCTGCACGACCTCTTCCAACCAACCAAGACGCATCTCGGGGACAGAGCTGAGAAGCAGGTCGGTATAGTCGTCAAACGGAGGCGCCAGCACCTCTGCCTTCGGGCCATAGCGTACGACGCGACCCTGATACATCACTGCGATGCTGTCTGCGATGGCCCGCACCGTCGCAAGGTCATGGGTGATGAACAGATAGGCGACGTTTTCCACCTTCTGAAGGTTTTCCAGAAGCTTCAGAATGCCGTCCGCCACCAGCGGGTCCAGCGCCGAGGTCACCTCGTCACAGATGATGACCTTGGGCTTCGCGGCCAACGCGCGGGCGATACAGACACGCTGTTTCTGCCCACCCGAAAGCTCTGCCGGATAGCGGTCCAAGAACTCCGGACCCATCTCGATTTCTTCCAACAGCTCAAGGATCCGCTTTTTCTTTTCGGCACCTCTCATGCCGAAATAGAATTCAAGCGGGCGGCCGATGATCGTCCCTACGGTCTGACGCGGGTTCATGGCCACGTCAGCCATCTGATAGATCATCTGAAGCTCGCGCAGATCATCGCGCGTCCGGCCTTCCAAATCCAATGACAGATCGCGCCCGTCGAAGTGGATCTTACCCTCGCGCGGAGGCAACAGGCCGGTGATCACGCGGGCTGTCGTCGACTTGCCCGAACCGGATTCACCCACAACGGCCAAAGTTTGGCCCGGGTGAAGCTCCATCGTGACATTGTGCAATACGTCGAAATTCGTGCCCTTATAGCGGGCTGTGACGTTCTCCACGGTCAGAACGGGATTATCCGTAGGCGGCTTGCCATCGTGCTGCGTGGACCGGACCGACACCAGATCGCGGGTATATTCCTCGACCGGGTGGTTGATGATCTGATCCGTGGTGCCATGTTCGACCATGTCGCCCATTTTCAGCACCATGATCTCGTCCGAGACCTGAGCCACAACAGCAAGGTCGTGCGTGATATAGAGCGCCGCAACACCGGTGTCCCGAATGGCATCTTTGATCGCCATCAAAACGTCGATCTGCGTGGTCACATCCAGCGCGGTGGTGGGTTCATCGAACACAACCAGATCGGGTTCAGGGCACAGGGCCAAGGCCGTCATGCAACGTTGCAACTGACCACCCGACACTTGGTGCGGATAGCGATCCCCGATATTTTCGGGATCAGGCAGACCTAGCTTGGTGAACAGTTCCACCGCGCGCGTTTCAGCCTCTTTCTTCGAGAACTTGCCCTGGTGTAGCGAGGCTTCGATCACCTGTTCCAAGATCTTCTTGGCCGGGTTGAAGCTGGCCGCAGCCGACTGGCTGACATAGGTCACCTCGGTTCCGCGCAGTTTGCGCAAGTCCTTAAGGTTGGTGCCAAGGATCTCGCGACCATTGACCCAGACTTTGCCGCCGGTGATCTCGACCCCGCCCCGGCCATAGGCCATCGAGGCTAGACCGATGGTGGACTTACCAGCCCCGGATTCCCCGATCAGACCCAGCACTTTGCCCTTCTCCAATTCGAAGGACACGCCGTGCACGATGTCGATGTTTCGGGGTTTCTCGCCGGGCGGATAGATCCGCGCGCCGATTTTCAGGTTTTCGACCTTCAGAAGTTTCTCGCTCATCCGCGGCCCCCTTTCAGGCTGGTGGTGCGGTTCAGCACCCAGTCGGCAACAAGGTTCACGGAAATCGCGAGCGTCGCGATGGCGACCGCGGGCACAAGAGCAGCCGGGATGCCATAGACGATACCGTCTTTGTTTTCCTTCACGATGCCGCCCCAGTCAGCGTTGGGCGGTTGCACACCAAGACCAAGGAACGAAAGCGTCGACACGAACAGCACTGCAAAGATAAAGCGCAGACCCATCTCGGCCACCAGCGGAGACAAAGCGTTGGGCATGATCTCGCGGAAGATGATCCAGCGACGACCTTCGCCACGCAATTTCGCCGCCTCTACAAAGTCCATGACGTTGATGTCGACAGCGACCGCCCGGGCCAAACGATAGACACGGGTCGAGTCCAGAAGTCCCATCACAAGGATCAGGATAAGCAGCGTCACCGGCATGACCGACAACACAACAAGCGCAAAGATCAGGGTCGGGATGGACATGATCAGGTCGACGAAACGGCTCATTGCCTGATCAACCCAACCGCCAACCACGGCAGCCGTAAATCCAAGGATTGACCCCAGGGTAAAGCTAAGAATCGTGGCCGCGGTTGCGATAAAGATCGTTGTACGCCCGCCATAAATCATACGGGTCAGCAGGTCGCGCCCGATGTTATCGGTGCCCAGCCAGTGCTCGGACGAGGACGGTTCCCAAACATCGCCGACAATTTCAGTCATCGAATAGGGCGCGATCAACGGGGCAAAGATTGCCATGAAGAAATAAAGCCCTGTGAAGAACAGGCCGATCAAGGCCACAGGAGGTATTCTGGTCATTTTGGATGCCTCAGCCTTGGGTTCGCCAGGATCGACACGATATCAGCCACCATGTTCAGCCCGATATAGACCGCTGCGAAGATCAGACCACAGGCCTGCACAACGGGTACGTCACGTTTGGCCACGTGGTCGACCAGATACTGGCCCATGCCGGGATAGACGAAGACCACCTCGACAACCACAACGCCCACGACAAGGTAAGCAAGGTTCAGCATGACCACATTCACAACCGGTGCGATGGCATTCGGAAAAGCGTGTCGTGCGATGACCTGAAAACTTGTCAGGCCCTTCAGTTCAGCTGTTTCGATATAGGCCGACTGCATCACGTTCAGAATGGCGGCACGTGTCATGCGCATCATATGTGCCAGCACGACCATCGTCAGAACCGTCACCGGCAAAGCAATCGCATTGAGCTTCTCGCCCAGGGACATGCTGTCATAGATCGTGGACACGGTAGGCGCCCAGCCCAGTTTCACGCCGACATAGTACATCAGCACGTAACCGATCAGGAATTCAGGAACCGAGATCGACGCCAGAGTCACCGCCGAAATCATCTTATCCGGCCAGCGCTCGCGATAGCGCACCGCAAGCAGGCCAAGGAAAATGGCCAGCGGCACGGCAACAACGGCTGCCCAGAACGCAAGGAAAAGTGTGTTTTTCAGACGCCCGCCAAGGCTGTCGACAATGTCACGCCCATTGGTCAGGGCCGTGCCAAGATCGCCCTGCAGCGCACCAAACAGCCAGTTGAAATAGCGTGTGGTGGCGGGCTGATCCATGCCCAGCTCTTTGCGCAAGTTGGCAAGGCTTTCGGGCGTGGCGGATTGTCCAAGGATGTTTTGTGCAACGTCACCCGGAAGGATGGTGGTACCCGCAAAGATCAGCACCGACGCCGCAAGAAGAAGAAGGGTGCTCAGCGCTAAGCGCTGAGCCACCAGTTTAAGGACGGGATGCATGAGAATCCCTTATTTCAACCAGCAACGCGAGGCTGCCAGACCGGCCATCAGCTCGGCGTTCGGATCCGGCATATAGCCACCGATATCGTTGCTGATCCCATCGATGAAGTCATTGAACATCGGGACGATTACGCCGCCTTCATCATTCAGGATATGTGCCATTTTGCTGTACAGCTCTTTGCGTTTGGCTGGATCCAGCTCAGCCTTGGCGGCTTGCAGCATGTTATCGAATTCGGCGTTGTTGAAACGGGTGTCGTTCCAGTCAGCCGTCGACAGATAGGCAGTCGAGTACATCTGATCCTGAACCGGACGGCCAGTCCAGTACGACGCGCAGAACGGTTGCTTGTTCCACACTTCCGACCAGTAACCGTCATTCGGTTCACGCTTGATTTCCAGCGGAATGCCAGCGGCGGCTGCGCTCTGCTGGAACAGCTGTGCTGCATCCACGGCGCCCGGGAACGCAGTTTCTGCAACGCGCAGGATGATCGGGGTACCGTCATGGCCAGAGTTTTTATAGTGCTCTGCCGCTTTGACCGGATCGTATTCACGTTGCTCAAGGCTGTCATCGAACAGCGGGTAAGCTGCGTTGATCGGAATATCGTTGCCGACGCCACCATAGCCGCGCAGGATCTTGTCCACCATTTCCTGACGGTTGATCGCGTATTTCAGCGCAAGGCGCAGCTCTTTGTTGTCAAAGGGCGGCGTGTCGGTGTGCATGATGAATACATAGTGGCCACGACCCGAGACGTTCTGCACGGTAATGTTGGGCGCACGATCCAGCAGGTTGGCGATTTTCGGATCAACCGAGTTCACCATGTGTACCTGACCCGACTGCAGAGCCGACATACGGGCAGTGGCGTCGTTGATCACCAGGATCTCGACCGAGTCCGCGTGACCTACGCTGTCATCCCAATAGTTGGCAAACTTGGTGAA
This sequence comes from Aliiroseovarius pelagivivens, assembly GCF_900302485.1. NCBI lineage: Bacteria > Pseudomonadati > Pseudomonadota > Alphaproteobacteria > Rhodobacterales > Paracoccaceae > Aliiroseovarius > Aliiroseovarius pelagivivens. The sequence goes on from NZ_OMOI01000002.1 coordinate 290,997, forward strand.
GGTGTGACGCACACCGGGCTCGTTGCTCTCGATCTGATACGGGCCAGTACCGATCCCGGCTGTGGGATCATCCATGCCACCATTGGGCTGGATTGCGAGGTGGTAGTCGGCCATCAGATAGGGAAGGTCAGCATTCGGAGTATCAAGGTTCAGCGTCAGCGTGTTGCCGCTAACCGACATGCTCTCGATGCCTTTCACGATTCCCAAGGCACCCGATTTGGATTCCTCGTTCGAATGACGTTCGATCGTCTTCATTGCGTCTTCGGCGGTCAGGGATTTACCGTTGTGGAATTCTACGCCCTGACGAATGTTGAAGTGCCAGGTTTTCGCGTCGGCCGAGCTGTCGATACTTTCGGCAACGCGCATATCGATCTCACCGGCCGGCGATACGTTTACAAGTGTATCACCCCAGTTGCCCAGAGCTGCCCGCGGCGTCTGAGAAGCAACCAGGCCCGGATCCAGCGAATCTGTACCAGCGCCGCCATTCATACCCAGCTTGATGGTGCCGCCCTTGTTGGGGGAAGCAGCCATTGCAGCTGAAGACAGCATGGTGCTTGCGGCAGCGGTTGATACACCCAAAGCGCTTGCGCGCCCCATGAAGTCACGACGCGACAGTTTGTTTTCCGCAACGCGTTTGGACAGATGTTCGAGTTCTTTTTTCATTGAAGGCTCCCTGAGTGGTCGGCGTGTTGTATTTGACCGCCGTTTTTTATTGGTTCAGCCAACAGAGTTGCCCAGAACCCGCCGTATCGCAAGGGCGGATACCGACTCTCGGTTACAAGTTTACGACATGACATGACGCAAAACGACAATTCAGGCGCAAAGACCCATATTTCAAACGCGTCGACGCCCAGCAAAAAGGGCCGGATAAAATCCAGCCCTTTCAGTTATTTATATATGTTCTTGCGCTTGCAGATCAGAAGTTGAGCGAGATGTCCCTGTGATAAGCAGTACAAGACGCCATCTCCAAAGCCTGATCACGCGTAAAGCGCTGCTGCTGACGCAGACCCAGAGTACCTCTGATTCCGTCCAGATAGGCATTCAGACCATTTCGCAGCTTCGCATCTGCCTCGGCGCGCCATGCCAGCTGTGCCTCATAAGCGGCCACGGCATCATCATACGACGCCAGCGCCTTCTCACGATCCGGTGTCTTGGACTTCAGTGCCTTACGCGCCTTGCCAAGAGCCTTCTTCACGTCATCCGCGCCTTCGACCTTGCCGAACACTTTGGACAACTCGTTCACAAGCTCTTGCGCCTCGTCTTCCGGCGTCGACATGATCGTCGCTTTCATATCACGCAGATCTTGTTCCAGCGCGATGAAGCCGTCGTTGGCGTCCAGCACAGCCAGAACCGATAGCGGTGCTTCCCAAGCTTCATCAGCCGCACGACGATACTTGGAGCGTGCGTTGTTTTCGGCCTTCGTCAGGGTCTGGAACACTGTATGCACGCCTTCCCAGCTGGCCGGGATTCCGGAGTGAAGATGTTCCATCTCGGCTTTCAGAGCAGCAACCTTCGTCTCAAGCTGGGCTCTTTCAGCCGCCTGACTTTCGTCACGCATCCGGCTGGCCAGCTTTTCGAACTCGTCCACTTCGCGCTGAATATTGCGGATCTGTTTTTCGATCCCGCGTACCAGTCGCAACTGCGGACGATACTCGCCCGAGGCTGCCTGCACATTGACTGCCGCAACGAAGGCCGCATCCAACTGCGCGACAGCGGTATCTGCAGCATCCAGACCATCAGTCAGGTCACCCGACAGGCCCTTCGGCAGCACCGACAGATCCAGCCCACGTGCGGCGGCGATCGCATCACGCGTAGCCGAGCTTTCTGCCAATTTCTGGCCTACGTAATCCTCGACGCAGAGTTGCAGTTTCGGGTTGCGCGGCGGCGGGCTGCTTTCCGACAGGAAGCTCACCCGGTTCGGCAGATAGTTCACCAAGGGCGGATACAGGCCCACAATCACCAGAGCAGCAATCTGCAGCGAGATGAAGGCAATCACACCCTTGTACATCTGCACCGTCTTTACGATCGCAGGGGCGACCCCACGCAGATAGAACAGCGCAAATCCGAAGGGTGGCGTCAGGAAGCTGGTCTGAATGTTCAGACCAATCATCACACCCAACCAAACGGCGGTGATGTTTGCCTCGGGATCAGCCAGCAGGATCGGGGCAACAATCGGCACCACGACCACGGCGATTTCGATGAAGTCTAGGAAGAAGCCCAGAACGAAGATCACCAGCATGACGATGAAGAACTGCGTCCAGAACCCGCCCGGCAGGCCCAGCAGGAATTCTTTCACCAGATCCTCACCCCCGAAAGCACGGAAGGCGGCGGTCAGCATGGCGGCACCCAGAAGGATGATGAACACCAACGAGGTCGTCTTGGCAGTTTCCAGCATGACACCGGCCAAGGTGTTTTCAATCTTCAGAACACGCCAGCAGGACCACACCAGCGAAGCCAACAGCATGACTGTCCCGACTGCTCCCAGAATGATCCCGAGTTGATCCGTGCCGTCCTCGACAGCCTTCACGTTCATGTCGAAATTAGCCAGAGAGAAAGCAATCACAGCCAGAGCTACAATCGCCAAAAGCGCAGGATAATACAGCGATTTGCTGGCTTTCGGCAGGCGATAGCCGGCCATAATCATTGCACCCGCAGCACCAATGGCACCCGCTTGGTTAACCGTAGCAACACCGGCAATGATCGATCCCAAAACAAGGAAGATCAGCGCCAGCGGCGGCACCAGAGTGATCAGCATGTTCTTCAAGAAGGCGCCGTCATACTTGCCTTCATAAGGCACAGCCGGGGCCTGCTTGGGTCTCAGGATCGCGTAGAAAAGGATATAGGCCATATAAAGCCCAACCAGCAGCATACCCGGAATGAACGCGCCCAGGAACATCTCGCCCGCCGAGGTCGAGCCGACGTCAAACACAGACGGCATCGACAACTCGCCGGTCGCCTCTTTGTGCAACGCTTTACGCGCGGTCGAGGCTTGGTCCGTGGCCGAGGCCAACTGGTCCGCCAGAATGATCAACACGATCGAGGGCGGAATGATCTGCCCAAGCGTTCCCGAGGCCGCAATGGTCCCGGTCGCCAGCGACGGCGAATAGTTGTTGCGCAGCATCGCAGGCAGTGAAATCAGGCCCATCGCCACAACGGTTGCACCCACGATCCCCGTCGTGGCCGCCAGCAGCGCACCCACGAAGACAACTGAAATGCCCAGACCACCCGGTACGGGACCGAACAGCTGTGCCATCGTGACCAGAAGGTCCTCGGCGATCTTCGAGCGTTGCAGCATGATGCCCATGAAGATGAACAATGGGATGGCGATCAGGGTATCCCTCTCGACCTCCCAGTAGACGCCCCTCAGGTTCGTCACCCCCGCTGACAGCCATTGGTTTGGACCGCCCGAGTGGAAGAAGGCATCCGTCGAGCCTGCAAAAATATAACCGGTACCGGCCGCAAGGCCGATGGTGATGATGGCCGCGCCGGGAAGCGCAAAGGCCACGGGATAGCCGGACCCAAGGGCGGCGGCCATGATCAGAATAAGAAGGGCTAGGAAGTAGAATTCCATCTGTCGTGTCCTTAGTGGGCCGCTGGGGCGACTTCTCGGTGTCCGGGCTCGTCACGTTTGTCGGCGACGGCCTCAAGGAAGTAGCTGACAAACTGGATCAGCATGGTGATGGCAAACACGCCAAGGAAGGCGGCCATCTGGTATTTGATGAACATGCCCACGCCGCCAGCCTGCGAAATCTCGAAGTTGATGATGGGGCTGTTGATGATCGCGGTCTTTCCGTTGAAGCCAACAATCAGGATCACCCAAACGGTGCTCATCCCCAACACGATCGAGCCAAAGGCGTTCACAAAGCCACGTGTTGTGCGCCCGAAGCCGGCATACAGCACGTCAACGCGCACGTGGCCTTCTTCGAACAAGGTATAGGCAGAGGCAAATAGGAACAGGGCCGCGTACCAGTAGCGTACAAGGTCCCCCATCAGCGCTTGTTCATAGCTGAAGACAAAGCGCGAAATCACGATCAGAAGCTCGGCCGCGACGATCATCAAGGCCAACCAAGTGAACCCCAAGGTGCGGGTGAACAGGGCGACGACGAAACCGACCACGATCAGCGGCATGTGGATATACGGCCCAACCCAGCGCGATTTGCTGAACAGTTTGGTAGTCTCTTCGCTGAACATGCCCGCCAGAATGCCCTCGACCCGCATGAAGGCGATGGCGCTGTCGGCGATGCCGACCAGCAAAACAGCCCAAAACATGGCGCGGATCAGATAGACGTTAAACTTGTGGATCTTCATCGCATCCCAGCGAAGCGCCGTGGCTTTGGTGCTGAGAACATAAAAGGCTGCAACGGCTACGCCGACGATATAGACCGCCATATTCGCCCAACTGCCCCCCGTCGCTCCGCCTTGGAAGATCGGTTTTGTACCCGGCATGCCGAAGCCTACTACCAGTACGTTGTTAACCAAGAACGCAGATAGGAAGCCAAGCATGCCCCATGCAAACAGCCGTGCAGTGATTGCCGGGCTGCCTTCGCGTGAAATGTCGGAAAAATCGGTTGCCATCAGCTCCCCCGAGGTCGGTTGGCGTAAGGTGTCAGCGCAGTGGTCGCCCCTGTGCCTTACAAAAGAGCGGGACCATTTCGGCCCCGCTCAGATTGTTAATCAACGATCTGCGACTTATTCGCCCAGACCCAGAACGCGGTTACGCTGGTTGATGTAACCCACTTCGAACTGAGCCATCATGGTACCCATCTCGCGGAGTTTAGCTTGGAAGTCATCATTGACCCGTGCAGCCAGTTCCGAGTGGTCGCGGGTTTCTTCAAACACTTCCTCGGCAGCTTCGCCGAAGCTGTCCCAAACATCGTCGTTGAACGCACGAACCTGAACGCCTTGCTCGTCAACCAGCTTGGCCAGGTACTCACCGTTCTTCGCAATGTTTTCTTCATGAGAAGCAGCATGTTCTTCGTTACAGGCCGCTTCGACCACAGCACGCTCCCAATCGGAAAGGCCGTCATAGAATGCGCGGTTCATGCTGAAGGACAGACCACCACCCGGCTCGTGCATACCAGCGGTGTAGTAGTACTTGGCAGCTTCATAGAACTTCATGAAGTAGTCGTTGTACGGACCAACCCACTCGGTCGCGTCAATGGCGCCCGACACTAGGTTTTCATAGATCTGCGAACCCGGCACCGAAACGGTCGACGCACCAAGTTTCGACAGAACTTGACCGCCAAGACCAGGAATACGCATCTTCAGACCCTTCAGGTCATCTGCGCTTTCGATTTCCTTGTTGAACCAGCCGCCAGCCTGCGTACCGGTCGATCCAGCGGCAAGAGCTTTCAGGCCGAATTCGCCCGAGACTTCGTCCCACAGTTCCTGACCGCCACCAAACTTGATCCACGCATTCCATTCTGGCGTCGACATACCGAACGGTACCGACGTGAAATAGGCGAATGCAGGATGCTTGCCGGTAAAGTAGTACTCAGCACCAATATAGGCTTGAGCATTGCCAGATGCGACTTCGTCGAAGACGTCAAATGCGCCAACACGTTCGCCGGACGCAAAGTACTCAACATTCAGCGCGCCATCGGACAGTTGGCCGATACGAGCAGCCAGACGCTGGGCCGAGATGCCCAGGCCCGGGAAGTCACGCGGCCATGTCGATACGATGGTCAGGGTTTTGCCACTTTGGGCAAGTGCGGGCGTTGCAAGAGCGGTTGCACCAGCGCCCAGCGCTGCACCTTTTAGAAACTTACGGCGTTCCATATTGGATATTTCTCCTCCGAGTTCTCAATTTTGTTCTTCTGAGACGCACAGGTTAAGCAATGGCCCGCCTGCGCTGCCACGCCAATTACTACGCAGCTAGAATTAGATTTCAATTGGAATCTACTTAACTGGTAAAATTTTCTTACCAATTCACACGTATCCCCTTGTCGGCTCTACAGAACTGACAACCGGGCGCTATCGCTTCAGTTGAACTGAAACGCACCATGCGCCGAATTGACATAGTTTTCTTCACAATAGGCAAGTTGACGTCGCGTCCGATTCCCTCTGTGCTGCATTAATTTAATTTCTGGACATTTCATTTTCTGAAGTATATGTGAGCGCTCACCAAAGAAGGACTCCGTCCAATGAGCATCGAGAGAGAATCCAAACCCGACGAGCTTGAGCCCGAGCTGCGCGCCCTTATGGGGGTCTTCTCACTCTACACCTACATCGACACAAATATGCGTCAGCAGGGCGATGACTGCAGCGGCCCCACCTTGGAACGCAAAGTGCTGGTCAAGCTGGACCGCCCAAAGCGGATCGGCACTTTGGCCCGTGACTTAGACGCGCTGCCATCGACCATGACGACCGTCGCCGACCAAATGGAAGAGCGCGGCCTGATTGAACGTATGCGTGACCCGGAAGACCGCCGCGCTTGGCTGTTGTGTTTGACTGAAAAAGGCCAGCAGCAGCGCAAAGATGTTGTCGGACTTGCCCACGAGCTTTTGCACGACACCCTGGGCCTGTCAGATGACGAGGTCGAAGCCTTCGCCCAAGTCTCTTTGAAAATACACCTGAAAATCCAAGAATTAAACAACGGTTGAGTGAGGCACATGACCCATCGCACCAGTCCCCTAGTTGCCGCTGCATTGGCAACCGCATTGTCCCTTGGCTCGGCCGTCGCACAAGATGGCACAGCCCCGTCGGACATCGTAAAACCGGTCAAGCTGATGACCATTTCGGAAAGCCAGCAGACGTTCTCGCGCACCTTCTATGGCAAGGTCGTTGCCCGTCAGACAATTGATCTGGCGTTTCAGGTCGGTGGTCAGATTGTTGAGTTTCCGATTATCGAAGGCGAGCTTCTGCCCGAAGGCAGCCTGATTGCACAGCTGGATCAGGAACCGTTCTCGCTGGCGCTCGAGCAGTCCCTTGTTCAGAAAGATCAGGCCGACCGCACCCTTGAACGCCTGACGAAGCTGCGCGGAAACACCGTCAGCCAAGTGACGATTGACGACGCCGAGACACAGGCCAGCCTTGCGGACATCGCGTTCCGTCAGGCCGAGAAGAACTTGAACAACGCCACGCTCTACGCGCCGTTCGATGCGCTTGTGGCATCTCGTAACGTCGGCAATTTCAACACCATTGGCGCGGGCTCTCCCATCGCGCGCCTGCATGACATGAGCGAAATTCGCATCGAAATTGATGTGCCCGAAATTCTTTTCCAGTCCGCCGGTGATGAAGAAAACATCGCGATCGAGGCCCATTTTGCCGGTCACCCCGAAACCTACCCACTTGGGATTCGCGAATTCAACGCCGAGGCCGCCGTTGCCGGTCAAACCTATCGCCTGACCCTTGGGATGGAGCCGGTTGAAGATCTGCGGTTGCTGCCGGGGTCGTCTGTCGACGTGCGCATCAGCGCAACCACCAACTCTCAAGAGATCAAGTTGCCCGCCACAGCGATTTCCATTGACCCGCAAGGCAACACACAGGCCATGCGCTTTGTCGAGACCGCCGACGGCGTTGGCACGATCTCGGCCACGGCAATTCAGGTAGAAACGGCCCCTGACGGCACTTTCATCGTGACCTCAGGCCTGTCTGATGGAGATGTCATTGTGGCTGCCGGGGCCTCGTCAGTGGCAGACGGTGAAACCGTACGTCCCTTTCACGGCTTTGCGAACTGAGGCCCGTCATGTTGAACATCGCCCGCGCCTCGATCGAGAAGCCGCTTTATACGTGGCTGATCATCCTCACCATGCTGTTTGGGGGAACCTACGGCTTTTTCAATCTGGGTCGCCTTGAGGATCCTGCCTTCACCATCAAGCAGGCCGTTGTGGTCACCCAATACCCCGGCGCCAGCGCCGAGCAGGTCGCGACAGAAGTGTCTGAACCGCTGGAAAGCGCCCTTCAGAAGATGGAGGAGGTCGACAAGATCACCTCGACCAACCGTCCGGGCGAAAGCCGCATTGATATCGAAATCAAGTCGACCTACCCGGCCGATGCTTTGCCGGACATCTGGACACGGCTTCGCGCAAAAATCCGTGACACTTCACGCAATCTTCCATCCGGGGCGATGACGCCTTTCGTGAACGACAGTTTCGGGGATGTGTTCGGCCTGTACTATGCCGTCACCAGCCCCGGCTTCACCGATGCCGAACGGCACGAACTGGCCACCTTCCTGCGCCGCGAACTGCTGGTCGTAGATGGCGTTGCCGACGTGGATCTGGCGGGGCTTCCGGCCGAAGTGATCTATATCGAACCCAACATGACATTGGCCGTCAATCAGGGCATTCCGCCGAATGCGATTGCCGGGGCCGTGTCGACATCCAACTCGGTCGCATCTGCGGGCGGGCTGGACAACAGCTCGGGCCGCACCATGTTCCGCGCCCCCGAGGGCTCGGAAACAATCGGTGACATTGCGTCCCTGAACGTGGGCGTAAACGGTGTGCTGGTGAACGTCGCAGACATTGCGCATGTATCCCGCGAACGCGAGGCAAACCCCGACCAGATGATCCGTTTCAACGGGCAAGAGGCCTTCACAATCGCGATTGCGGGCCTTGAAAGCGAAGACATTGTCGAAGTCGGTCACCGCGTTGACGCGCGTCTGGCGCAGCTTGGCGAAAGCATCCCGCACGGGATTGACCTGCAGCCGATCTATCAACAGCACTTGGTGGTTGAGCAAAGCTCGAACGACTTTCTTGTGAACCTCGCGATGTCCGTGGGGATCGTGATCATCGTGCTGGGCGCTTTCATGGGTTGGCGTGCGGCCATCGTGATTGGCTCCACGCTTTTGCTTACCGTGGTGGGCACCATCCTGTTCATGTGGCTCTTTTCCATCGAGATGGAGCGGATTTCATTGGGCGCCCTGATCATCGCGATGGGGATGCTGGTGGACAACGCAATCGTTGTGGCGGAAGGGATGCAAATCTCGATGCTGCGTGGCCGGAATTCACGCGAAGCCGCAGATGACGCTGCAAAGAAGACGCAAATCCCGCTTCTGGGCGCGACC